>DCII01000023.1 GCA_002315935.1 Ruminococcaceae bacterium UBA1730 | reverse complement strand
AAGCAATCGAAAACATTCACAACGCTGTCAAGCTTTGATAAGCCTGCAAGCTTACGGCTTTCTTCAATAGTTTTTCTGATACCGTTTTCAAAGTTCCCCTGCTGTTCGGTATCGCTTCTGACTGTTGAAGAACCCGGTTCTCTCGCCGAAAGACCTCTGGGCATATACTCCTTCACCGCAACCTTACGCTGAAGCTTTTCATCCCATGCGATATAGGTTATTCCGAATCCGCCTCTGCCGAGAGTTTTTCCGACAACATATCTGTCTACGAGCCTTGAGCCTATCCTGAGCACATCAAGCTTTTCTTCGGTAACGCTTTCATCATATCCGCATTTCGGGCAGACCGAAATTTCATCGGGCATCTGCTCCATGCAGCCCATACACCTCTTCAACTCAACACCTCCTCATTTTCTATACTCTATATTTTACATTAATTAAAAATAAAGTCAATATTTTCATACTCTTTTCGCAAAAAAACGGCTGACATTTTCATGCCAACCGTTTCAAATATGCTTTTTAATCAATAGTAGTAATAATATTCTCTGCAGGGTCTGCCGTGGTGTCCGCCTCTGTGATGATGCTCAGGCTCTCTGTGGCATCTTTCGGGAGGATAATCATCCGGCTTATTTGATTCTGCCGCAACCTCTGCCGCAACGCCGACTGCCGTTACTGCCGCCGCACCTGCAAGAGCAGCTGCTCCGATTGCAACCGTTGCACCGACTGCAAGAGTTGTTCCGACAAGCTCTGCAAGGCATCCGCCGTTAACCTGTTCAAGCTCTTCTGCGTTGATTTCCTGATTGTTTTCGATTGCCATGTTTTCCTTTTTCATTGTGATACTCTCCTTAATTTATGTATGTTTTGATTTCTTTTCCGAAGCTCTTTCGCTCCTTACATCAGGGTATACACATGAAAAAGAGAAGTGTTACACATTTTTTGAATTTTTTCTGAAAACAATATTTTTCGTTAAATAAGTTGCCTTTTTCTATCCCCGTCAGCAATTCATATAACATTACGGATTAACACACCGGTCTGCGGACTGGTTCGAAATGACAGACTTTTACCTTTCATCGCATCCGCTGCCATCTCCGTCATTGCGAGTGCAGCGTGGCAATCCGTCACATCCCCGGTCATTGCGAGGAGCGTAGCGACGTGGCAATCCGTTTCCTGTTTTATCAGTTCCATCTTTCCGTGAAGACCAATAAAATTCACTTCATAATGAGAATTGGCACAAAAAATCCGCAATTACGGCGAATAATTGCGGATTCAAATTTATTATATTTGATTACAGATTAAAAGATTAAAGATTTCAGATTTCAATCCATAAAGCCGGACGTACGCCGACATCGGTGTAATCCAAAATGAAGTCGTCGTTGATACCGCCGGCAGGGAAGACAGAGTACGCATTGTAGTCGCTGCGGCGAGTACGAAGCCACCACCCACAGGCTTTGCCTTCTATTGTATCCACACCTTGTTCAATGGCATATTCTGTCGGTACACATTTTCTTGCCTCTTCAGACGAAAAACACTTCTCTGCTTCCGTTACGCTGAGAAGAAACACCTTGTCAGTTGTGTTATTACCGCTTACGGAATTATATTCATTATCAACATATGTTGAAAGAATTGCCTCCTGTTCTTCCGTGTTGAATGCACTGTTGTAAAATGTTCCGTTCAGCCATTTTCTGAGTGTGCAGGTTTCCCATGTTACAACTTCAACTTCTGTATTATACGGCTTACAATCGAGTGCATACTTGCTGATTATTAATATCTTTCCGTTTTGTTTATCAAGCACCTGCCACTCAATTTCTTCCTTGCCGTTTGTTGTATTATTGTCTTGCTCATATCTTCCGAACTTGATAATATCACCGACTTTAACATTTGCAAATTTCGATGACAATGTGGTCTGAATTTCGGTAGTCGGTGCCAGCGTTGTCTGAATTTCGGTAGTCGGTGCCTGCGTTGTCTGAACGGCAGTAGTTGAAATCTGACTGATTGTTAATTCGGTTACAGCCTGAGCAACTGAATTTGCCTTTGCCAAGGATTTGCTTGATTTAACCTTGACTCCAATAACCGCAATCACAGCAATAACCAGAACTGCAGCCGCAATCGGAATTATCTTTTTGAAATTATTCTGAACTTTTTCTTTTGATTCCTGCTCTGCATTTTTATTTTCTTCAATCTTCGGCTTTACGGGAGCAGTAACCTTCGGTTCAGGCTTTGCAGGAGTAACAGGCTTCGGAGCTATCTCTGCCGGTTTCTTCGGGGCAACAGGCTTCTGAATATCAAGCTCCTTCAGCTGTGCAACAGCCTTCGGAATAGCTTTCGTTTCTTCCGCTTTTATTTTCTTCGGTTCGGGATTCTGCTCTGCTCTTTCAAGAACATCGCCGTATTTCTGCTTCACGGCTTCCGAGGTCATAGTGACCGTTTCATCACCTGCAAAAAGCGGTTTTTCTTCTCCTGCGAGCTTCTCAAGGAATTCGTCTGCACTCTGGATTCTGTCTTTTTCCTTTATCTCAAGTCCCTGCATAATCGCATATGCCGCCTGCTTCGGAATTTCAACAAGCTCGGAAACATCCTGAA
>DCII01000029.1:2199-3362 GCA_002315935.1 Ruminococcaceae bacterium UBA1730 | reverse complement strand
CAGGGCGGCGGTCCGCTTATCGACATCGGAACTCACGCTCTCGACCTTACCCTCTGGATGATGAATAATTACAAGCCCAAGATGGTAGTCGGCACAAAATACAAGAAGCTCGGCGATCAGAAGAATGCCGCAAACGCATGGGGCGACTGGGATCCCGAAAAATATACCGTTGAGGATTCAGCATTCGGCTTCGTTGTTATGGAAAACGGTGCAACAATCAGCGTTGAATCAAGCTGGGCACTCAACATAGCAGACCCGAGAGAAGCGATTACTCTTGTTGCCGGTGACAAGGGCGGAGCAGATATGCTTGACGGTCTTCGTCTCAACTATGTCAAGAACGGCAGACAGGTTATCGAAAAGCCGAATTTCAACGCAGGCGGCGTTGCATTCTATGAGGGAGCAAGCGACAAGGCTGAGGTTCTTGAATGCCACGCATTCTATGATGCGGTTATCAACGATAAGGATGTTGTAACAAAGCCCGAACAGGCTATGGTTGTTACTCAGATTCTTGAAGCTATCTATAAGTCAGCCGAAACAGGCAAGCCTGTTTATATTGACGACTGATTCAGCTCAAACAATAAATCAGAGCTTTGGGTTCTTTTCTGATTCGGAACTGACTCAAGGCTCTTTATTATGTTTTATCTGTAAATTTTTTGAATTTTTCTCTTGTATCACGGCATGAGATATGATACTATATAAAATAGAAAAAATTGCAAAGGGTGATTAACTTGAAGCTTCCCGTAGCAGTTCAGCTCTATTCCGTCAGAGACGAAATGCAGAGCGATTTTTACGGCACAATCAAAAAGATGAAAGAGCTTGGCTATGACGGCGTTGAATTTGCGGGTCTTTTCGGCGAAGACCCCGAAAAAATCAAAGCCTTCTGTGCAGAAATCGGAATAGTCCCCATAGCTGCCCATGTTCCTTATTACGATATGCTTGCAGACCCCGAAAAGGTTCTTGCGGACTATGCGGCAATCGGCTGTAGGTTTGTTGCGGTTCCTTATCTCACCGAGGAATGCAGACCCGGAACAGACGGCTTTGCGGCAACGGTTGAGGGTATCAGAAAAATTGCAGAAGCTGCCAAAAAGCTCGGTATTCAGCTTCTCTATCATAACCACGATTTTGAATTCGTTAAGCTTGACGGCGAATATGCACTTGATGTT
>DCII01000029.1:0-2138 GCA_002315935.1 Ruminococcaceae bacterium UBA1730 | reverse complement strand
ACCTGCTGGGTAAAGGTTGCAGGTGTTGACCCCGCTGAATACATAGTCAAATATTCAGACCGCTCTCCCGTTGTTCATCTCAAGGATTTCAGAAAGAGCGGAAATCAGAAGGGCTCCCTCTATAAGCTCATCGGAATTGACGACGAAGAGGAGCAGGAGGAGGAAGATGCATTCTCGTTCATGCCCGTCGGCTACGGAATGCAGGATATGCCTTCGGTTCTTGCGGCGGCAGAAAAAGCAGGTGCACAGTGGGTTGTTGTTGAGCAGGATAATCCTGCAAAGGGCAACACTCCCCTTGAATCGGTAAAGCTCAGCAGAGAATATCTTAAAACTCTCGGCTGGTAAAAATAATAATTTGTGAGGTAAAAAGTTATGTCGGAAAATATTCTTGACGCTTTTAAAGAGGATCACAGCGGCGAAAAAGAAAGAGACCTTTCCCAAAAGGTTAAGGTCGGCATTATCGGCACAGGCTGGATTGCAGAAGCTCATGTTAAAGCATATCAGAAATGCCCCGATGTTGAAATCGTTGCTCTTGCCGATCTCGTTCCCGGCAAGGCAGAGGCATTCTGCAAAAGATACAATGTCGGCGAGAATGTAACATTCTTCCCCAGCCACAAGGAGCTTGTTGATTCGGGAATGTGCGATGCCGTCAGTGTCTGCACCTATAACGCAACTCATGCGGAATGTACAATCTATGCTCTCAACCACGGTCTGAGCGTTCTTCTTGAAAAGCCTATGTGTGTCACTCTTGACGAAGCAGTTGAAATCTGTAAGGCAGAAAAGGCTAACAAGGGCGTTCTTTCAATTGGCTTCCAGCCCAGATTCGATGAGAACATGAAGATGCTCAAAAAGGTTGTTCAGAGCGGCGAGCTCGGCAAGATTTATTATATCCAGACCGGCGGCGGAAGAAGAAGAGGCATTCCCACTCCCTTCGGCACATCATTCATTCAGAAGGATACGGCAGGTCTCGGTGCTCTCGGCGATATTGGCTGCTATTCACTTGATATGGTTCTTAACTCAATCGGCTATCCCAAGCCGCTCACGGTTACGGGCTATAAGTCAGATTTCTTCGGCAAGGACCCCTCATATGAGCATCACGATGTTTTCGGCGTTGATGACTTTGCGGCGGCATTCATCCGTCTTGAGGGCGGCATTATCCTTGACTTCAGAATCGCATGGGCAATGAATCTTGACACCCCGGGTGACACCATCATCATGGGCACAAAGGGTTCGGTCAGAGTTCCTTCAACCGAATGCTGGAACGGCAGCATCGGAGGTCCCCTCGTTATCTATCACGAAATCGCAGGCGAGCAGATTCAGACAATCATTCCGCAGAAGAAGAATAATTATGACTGCTTCGATGTTAAAATTCGCTCCTTCATTGACGCAGTTAAGGAAGACGGCGAAGCACCCGTTCCCTGTGGACAGATTCTTTACAATCAGGCAATAATTGACGGTATTTCACGCTCCGCTGAACTCGGCAGAGAAATTGAAATCGTCATTCCCGAAATATAATTAACGGAGGTAAAACACTATGGTATTAGCCGCAGTTGGCAAAAACGGCACAGGCAAGGATTTCTTCCTTGAATATGTTGCAAAAACTTACGGATTCCCCATGATTTCAATCGGTGACGTTGTAAGAGAGCTTGCAGCAAAAGACGGTCTTGAGCTTACAAGAGACAATCTTCACGCAACATCAAAGAAGTATATGGCTGAAAACGGACAGACCTTCTTCCCTGAAATGATCGTTAAGAAAATCAAGGAATCTGACAGCCCCAACTTCCTTGTATCGGGCATCCGTCCCCCCTCAGACATCGAGGTTTTCAAGAAGGCGTTCGGTGACAAGTTTGTTCTTGTTGATGTTGTTATCAGCGATGACGATGTTCGTTATCAGAGAATGCTCGTAAGAGGTTCGGAGAGAGACGGCAAGAGCGTTGAGAAGCTTCGTGAAAACGACATTCACGAGGAGGAAATCTTCCACACCAGCGAATCGGAAAAAATGGCTGATTACATCATGAAGAATGACGGAACAGTTGATGATTTCTATGCAGGTGTTAAGGATTTCTACGATAACTACCTTAAGGCAAAGCTTGACTGATAAGGAACTGATGAATTAATCAGCGTTTCCTAAGGAAACG
>DCII01000028.1:13982-49523 GCA_002315935.1 Ruminococcaceae bacterium UBA1730 | reverse complement strand
GGGGCTGGATTCGGTTCCAAGGGTTCGGCTGTTCGCCGATTAAAGTGGCACGCGAGCTGGGTTCAGAACGTCGTGAGACAGTTCGGTCCCTATCTGTCGTGGGCGCAGGATATTTGAGGAGAGCTGTCCTTAGTACGAGAGGACCGGGATGGACGCACCGCTGGTGCACCGGTTGTTACGCCAGTAGCATAGCCGGGCAGCTATGTGCGGAACGGATAAACGCTGAAAGCATCTAAGCGTGAAGCCGCCTCCAAGATTAGATATCCCATAGCATAAGCTAGTAAGACCCCTCATGGACTATGAGGTTGATAGGTTGCATGTGTAAGCGTGGTGACACGTTCAGCTTGGCAATACTAATAGGTCGAGGGCTTGACCATATGTTTTCTTTAGTTCTTACTTCCTTTACTTCTTTATCTTTCTCTTTGTTCAGTTTTCAGGGTGTGTTGAAAAATATGATTAATTGGTCGTCTCAATAGAGACGGCTTTTTATTTTGTTCTGAAAGATTATTTCGGAACTTTTTGTTTTTTTGTTGATTTTTTTCTTGTTTTTTGTAATAATTAATTCAGTTGATTTTTATTTTTTTGATAGAGGTGCTTTCGTGAAAAAGATTATAGCTTTATTAATGCTTATTCCTATGCTTTTTATGATTTTTGTTCCTGCCAATGCAATTAATTCGGTAGAAAAAAACGATAACAGCAGTTCCTTTTTTGAAAATATTATTAATGATTTGAAAGAATTTTTCGAAAAGGTTGAAGCATTATTCAGAAAAATTTTCGGTAACAGACCGATTGATGTTCCTGATGAAGCTCCCGAAACAATTTTATCGCCTTCTGACGGAAAAGGAATGCATCTTGTCTGGCATGATGAATTCGATTCGGAATCTCTTGACAATACAAAATGGAATCTTAGGGCAAAGATGTGGCAGAGTGACATAATCAACGGCAGTGATGAACGCAATATCAAGGTAGAAAACGGTAACCTTGTTATGAGAACATGGAAAGAAGCTGACGGGAAGTTCTCAACAAACACCTCCGTTACAACCGACGGCACTATGAGCTTCAGATATGGTTATCTTGAGATTTATGCAAATGTGCCTTATGTTGATGGTTGTTGGCCGTCATTCTGGATGCAGTCAAAAGACATTCATCGCTCAGTTGACTATATGACTGAAATTGATATGTTTGAGATTTATAACACTAAAGATACCGTAAGGTCGGATATTCACAAATGGTATCCGGGAACGGACGAGCATTATAATATCGGCGGAAGTATTCAGAGCTATAAATTCAGAAGAAGTATCAATCTTAACAATGAATACCACCTTTACGGCTTTGGTTGGACTTCGGAGGAGCTTTATTTTACCGTTGACGGTAAAATTTATGGCAGATATGATTTATCGCAGGATTTCGGAGACAGGGGAGATGGTATGAATGGTTTCAATGACCCTGTTTATATAATTTTCAATAATTTTATTTTCACGGATAATTCTTCGTGGAAGAATCCGACTGTTAACGATAAAACAGAGTGGCCGATAACCTATAAAATTGATTGGATTCGTCTTTATCAGAAGGACGGCGAAGGCGAAATCTTTGATGACACTGGATATTGATAAAGAGGTAGCTATGAAAAAATCCGTTATTGGAATACTTGCCCATGTTGATGCGGGAAAAACAACCCTTGCCGAAGCTTTACTTTATCGCACGGGAAGAATTCGTGCACTCGGAAGAGTTGATAACGGTAACACAACCATGGACACACATTCTCTTGAAAAAGAGCGTGGAATAACAATTTTTACCGGTCAGGCAACCTTCGTTACAGGTGAGCTTGAGGTCAATCTGCTTGACACCCCGGGTCATGTTGATTTTTCTTCAGAAACAGAAAGAACATTGCAGGTGCTTGATTATGCAATTCTTGTTGTAAGCGGAATTGACGGAATTCAATCTCATACGAGAACTCTTTGGAAGCTTCTGAAAATCTATAATATTCCGACTTTTATTTTTGTTACAAAAATGGATTATTCACGCCGTTCTTCCGCAGAAATTATGGAAGAGCTTTCGGGAGAGCTTGACACAGGATGCATTGATTTCGGCATAATCGGTTCGGATGATTTTAATGAAAAGCTTGCACTTTGCTCCGAAGATATTCTTGAAAAATATCTTTCCGGCAATAAAATTTCCGAAGAAGATATATCATTTCTTATCCGTTCGAGAAAAACTTTTCCGTGCTTTTTCGGCTCCGGGCTCAAATCAGAAGGCATTGATGAGTTTCTTTCGGCACTTGAACGCTTCGTTACTCCGAAGACTTATCCTGATTCTTTTGGTGCAAAGGTTTTTAAAATCAGCCACGATAAGGACAACAGACTGACGCATATAAAAGTTACGGGAGGAAAACTGAAGGTCCGTGATATTCTCAACACAAACGACAAAGGCGAGAAGGTTAACCAAATCAGAATATATTCAGGTTCGAAATATGAAACCGTTGATGAAATGACCGCCGGAGGAGTCTGCGTTGTGACAGGTCTTGCCGAAAGCGAAAGCGGAATGGGATTCGGCTTTGAAAATTCCGAGTATTCGCCTGTTCTTGAACCTGTTATGAATTACAGAATTGTTCTTCCGGAAGGCTGCGATGCAAAAACGGTTATGCCGAAGCTTCGCAGGCTCGAAGAGGAGGACCCACAGCTGCATATAACTTGGAATTCTTTTTTGCAGGAAATTCATGTTGGACTGATGGGCGAGGTTCAGACCGAAATTCTGAAAAGTCTTATAGCAGAAAATTTTGATATTGATGTTGAAATCGACCACGGCAGAGTTTTGTATAAAGAAACAATTAAAAATACTGTTGAAGGAGTGGGCCACTACGAACCGCTTCGTCACTATGCCGAGGTTCATCTTCTGATGGAACCGCTTCCGAGAGGAAAGGGGCTTGTTTTTGAAACACGATGCAGTGAGGATTTGCTTGACAGAAACTGGCAGAGACTTGTTCTGATGCATCTGAATGAAAAAGAGCATCTCGGAGTGCTGACGGGTTCTCCGATAACCGACATGAAAATCACACTTGTTGCAGGACGGGCACATATCAAGCATACGGAGGGCGGAGATTTTCGCCAATCCACATATCGTGCTGTTCGACAGGGGCTTATGCAGGCAGAATCTGTTCTGCTTGAGCCTTATTATTCGTTCCGACTGGAAATTCCTTATGATTACCTCGGCAGAGCGATAAATGATATAAGAATGATGAACGGCAGCTTTGAAACTCCAGAAGAAAACGGCGATTCAGCCGTTATACGGGGCAGAGCACCCGTTTCAACGATGAACGGCTATGCTGTTGAGGTTGCTTCATATTCCGCAGGAAAGGGCAGATTGAGCTGTGAGCTTGCAGGGTACGACGAATGCCACGATTCGGAAAAGGTGATTTCCGAAATGAATTATCGGGCAGAGGCGGACCTTGATAATACCCCCGATTCGGTATTCTGTGCTCATGGCGGAGGCTTCGGAGTTAAATGGAATGAGGTCAAGGATTATATGCATCTCGAAAGCTGTCTGAAAAAGCCGTGCGACAGTGTTCCGCAGGTGAATCACCGTAACCTTCATATTGATGACAAAGAGCTTGAGGCGATAATGCTCCGTGAGTTCGGACCTGTTAAATATGAGCTTTACAGACCTGCTCAGAAGCAAGAGGAAAAACCGAAAGAGCCTGAAGCTGTTCCGGAAAGAAAAAAAATGGGTTATTGTTGACGGATATAATGTTATTTTTGCGTGGGAGGACCTTAAGTCTCTTGCAGAAATAGACCTCGCAGGAGCAAGAGAACGGCTGATGCACATTCTTTGCAATTACAGTGCCTTCACGAAGAATAACATCGTGCTTGTGTTTGATGCGTATAAAGTGCCCGGAAACCGTGGCGAACGCTTTGATTTTCATAATATCCATGTTGTGTATACCAAAGAGCGTGAGCTTGGTGATGTTTACATTGAAAAGCTTGTTTCGGAAATCGGGAAAAATGAGCAGGTTCGTGTTATTTCGTCAGACGGATTGATTCAGCTTTCAGCAGTCAGATTCGGAGTCTTAAGAGCATCGGCGGCTGAATTTGAACGGGAAATTGATGCGGTTCATGCCAAAATCAGCGATTATCTTCAATCTGTCAGAGAAAGTAATCCGAAGACAAATCTTGAAATAAGTTCAAAGGAATGATTCCTTCGGATTTTTTAACATATTGTTGATTTTTTGTATACAAACTGTTATAATTCATTCAACTTATCATTTAAGGAGATCGGACATGAAAACAGGATTATTTTCAAAAATTATTGCCGTGCTGATGAGCCTTGCGATTATTTTTACGCCGCTTTTGAGCGTATATGCACAGGATTCGGCAACAGGCTATAACCAGGATTGCCCGTATATCTATATTCACGGATTTATGGGCTCAACAATTTACTGCGATGCGAGCGACCCGAATTCGGATTGTGCATGGCCGCCGCCGACGGATAAAATTCTTGATGCGGTCGAGCAGGCACTTCCGTCAATCGGAAAGCTCCTTGTTGACGGTAATTATGATAAATTCTGCGACAGTTTTCTTCCCATTGCAAACGAGCTTCTTTCCGACGTAATGCTCGGTCCCGATGGTGAAATCAACAACAAGTCAGGCATTATCTGGAATTATCCGGCAAAGGAAAAAATCAATTCAAAGTCAACGGTCAATTTCAGATATGACTGGAGAATTGACCCCTGTGAAATTGCCAAACAGCTTGATGAATTCATTGATTATGTGCTTGATGCATCCGGATGTGACAAGGTTGTTCTTGAAGCACACAGCCTGGGCGGTCTGGTTATGAACACATATTCGAAGCTTTACGGCAACGACAAAGTCAAGACCTACATATTCAACACAACTGCCGTTTACGGCGAAACCTATACCGGTGAGCTTCTTACAGGTCAGATTAAGCTTGACCCCGATGCACTTGTCAATTATCTTGACGGCATGATGGACTATAACGAAAAGGAGAAACTCATTGACGGAATTTTCAAGCTTCTCAAGGATTTCGGGATAATGAATCTTGCCTGCAAGCTCGGAAATAATCTTCTTGAAAATCTCTTTGAAAGAGCGGCAGCCGATACCGTTATGCCGATATTCGGCGGATGGCTCACTATCTGGGCAATGGTTCCCGATAATATGATTGATTCGGCAATGGATTATGCCTTCGAACATATCTATAAAAACGACCCGACAGACCGTTCGGGACTTAAGACAAAGATACAGAACTATAACGAAAAGGTCAGAAAATATAAGACCGAAACGCTCGAAAAAATCAACGATGAATGCAACCTTTATGTTCTTACAAGATACGGATATTCATCTATTTTCCTCACACCATCACACAGTATTCTGAGCGATACTGTTATTGACACGAAAAATTCCTCATTCGGAGCGACCTGTGCAAATTACGGCGAAAAGCTTTCGGATGATTACCTTGCAGGCAAAAATGCAAAATATATTTCGCCGGATAAATCTGTTGATGCATCAACCTGTATGTTCCCGAATCAGACTTGGTTTGTGAGAGGTTATCTTCATGCTGAAGAGGGCACTGACAATGTTGAAGAAATGTATAAGGTTCTTGCATATCACGAGGGTCAGGCAACCGTTGACACCTTCAGTGAATATCCGCAGTTCCTTTGTTATAACGGTGAAACGGATGAAGTTGAAATTGATACTTATGTTGAACCGGAAAAGACATTCTGGGATAAGGTGAAGGAATTTTTTGAAAAGATATTTGCTTTTATTACAGGGATTTTTTCAAAATAATTGACAAACCTGCAATTTTTGATATAATTAGTAAGGTTATGCAAAATAAATTTTTGGAGTGATAAAAATGGCATTAGTAACCACAAAGAAAATGTTTGAGGATGCTTACAAGGGCGGCTATGCTGTCGGTGCATTCAATGTCAACAACATGGAAATCATTCAGGGTATCGTTGGAGCAGCAAAGAAGCTCAACGCTCCCGTTATCCTTCAGTGCTCAAAGGGTGCAAGAGACTATGCAGGTCTTACCTACCTTGTTAAGCTCGTTGAAGCAGCTACTGCTGATACAGATGTTCCCATCGCCCTTCATCTTGACCACGGCCCCGATTTCGAAACCTGCAAGCAGTGCATTGACGGCGGCTTCACATCAGTTATGATTGACGGTTCTTCTCTTCCTTACGAAGAAAACATCGCTCTTACCAAGAAGGTTGTTGAGTATGCTCATGCACACGGCTGTGTTGTTGAAGGTGAACTCGGAACTCTTGCAGGCGTTGAGGATGATGTTGTTGTTGAATCAGGCAATGAGAGCTACACCAAGCCCGAGCAGGTTGAAGATTTTGTTAAGAGAACAGGCGTTGATTCGCTTGCTATCGCTATCGGCACAAGCCACGGTGCATTCAAATTCAAGCCCGGTCAGAAGCCTCAGCTTCGTTTTGATATTCTTGAAGAAGTCAGCAAGCGTCTTCCCGGCTTCCCCATCGTTCTTCACGGTGCATCATCAGTTATGCCCGAGTATGTTAAGATGATTAACGAATTCGGCGGAAATATGCCTGATGCAATCGGCATTCCCGAGGATATGCTCAGACAGGCAGCTTCAATGGCAGTCTGCAAGATTAATGTTGACTCAGACCTTCGTCTTGCTCTTACCGCTACCATCCGCAAGCATTTCGCTGAGAATCCTGCTCACTTTGACCCCAGACAGTATCTTAAGCCCGCTCGTCAGGCAATTCAGGATGTTGTTGAGCATAAGATGGTTGAAGTTCTCGGCTGCAACGGCAAAGCCTAAAATTTGGTGCAGAACGGAATTTGTCAATTCCTAAACATTTTTCTGAAACCAAATTTTGAGACGCAGAACGGAATTTGTCAATTCCTAAACATTTTTCTGACCGCTCGACGTATCCTGATACGCCTTCGGGTCAGAGAAAATGTTTTCTGCATCCAAATTCTGAGACGTAGAACGGAATTTGTCAATTCCTAAACATTTTTGAAACCAAATTCGAATTCGAATAAATTTGCACGGATTTCCAAAAGGAAGTCCGTGTTTTTTGGTTTATGAACATTTTGCCATAACACAACGGATATGGTGTGAAAATATTTTGTTGTAAAATATTTAACAATTTATTGAAAAATATTTAACATAATATTGATTTTCATAACGAAACATGATAAAATACTGTCGGATTATTCCAAAATAAATTTCTTGCGATACATACGCAAGAAGAAAGAGGGTCAATATGAAGAAAAGTGTCAAAAAAATTATTGCACTCATGCTTGCATTCTCAATGTTGCTTGCATATGGTGTAATGTCAAACGGTGCCGGTGGCGGACAGAGCTCACCTGGTCCTGCAGCGGAAGGTCACACCCATTCCTATGCCTCATGGGATATTGCTCCGACCTGCACAGAAAAGGGTTATGTTATCCATGTATGTGCCTGCGGCGATACCTATAAGGATAATGAGGTAAATGCCTTGAATCACGATCCCCATATTTCAAAGGTTGTTCCTGCAACCTGCACAACTGATGGCTACACTCTGAAGACTTGCTCACGTTGCAACTACACAGAGCTTACAACCATCAATGCAACTAACCATTCCACACCTGTCTGGGTTATCAACAAAAGAGCAACCTGCACACAGGACGGCGAAAAAGTCGGATACTGCACAAAGTGCGGAGTTATCATCGCAAGAACAGACATCAACGCAACAAACCATCCCAACAAGGCATGGAAGGTTTATACCGAAGCAACAGCTGATCATGCCGGTCAGATGGCAAAGGTCTGCACCGATTGCGGAGCAGTTCTTGAAACACAGACCTTCAACCTTCACACTCATACCTATGGCTATAAAGCAGTTGTTCGTGAAGCAACCTGCACCGCTGATGGTTCAGAGGGAACCTTCTGTTCAATCTGCGGAGCTTGCTACAAGGTAGCTTCAATTCCTGCAAACGGCCATTCGAAGACAACTGTTTCTGTTGAAACAACTCCCGCTACCTGCACACAGGAAGGCGAAAAGACTGAATTCTGCAAGGATTGCGGTTTAGCAGTCAGCACAAGTGTTATTGAAGCTCTCGAGCATGACGAAGGAGTATGGACAACAACTATTCCCGCAACCTGCACCGAAAAGGGCGAACAGGCTTGCCTCTGCTCACGCTGCGGAAACGCATTTGAAACAAAAGAGGTTGAAGCTCTTGAGCATGACGAAGGCGTTTGGAAGATTTCTGTTCCCGCAACCTGCACCGAAAAAGGCGAAAAGTGCCGCATCTGCACTCGTTGCAATGCTGTAGTTGAAAAGGCAGTTGTTGATTCTCTCGGTCATGATGATGGCGTTTGGACTGTAAGCATTGCACCCACCTGCACCGCAAAGGGCGAAAAGGTTTGCAACTGCACACGCTGCGGTTATCTGATTGATTCAGCAGAGATTAAAGCTGACGGTCACGATTGCGGAGTTTGGAAGGTTGACTTTGAAGCAACTCCCGACCATAACGGTCAGATGAGCCTTTATTGCTCGAAGTGCAATCAGGTTCTTGACAGCAAGAGCTTCTCGCTTCATGTTCACACAGAAGGACACAGAGAAACACTTATAGCTCCCGAATGCGAAACAAACGGCGAAGGCGGAGTTTTCTGCTCATCCTGCGGAGCTATCTATTCAACATATGTAATCAACGCTTTGAACCATGACTATTCCGAATGGTTCAAGAACAACAACGGTACGCACGGCAAAATCTGCTCACGCTGCCATGACCTTCAGATTGAAAACTGCGAATATGATTCGGTTGTTACTGAGCCTACCTGCACAGAAGGCGGTTACACAACTCATACCTGCAAGTTCTGTGGCTTTGTTTATGTTAACAGATTTACTCCTCCTTTGGGTCATGACTGGAGCGAATGGACAGATGCCGGTGACGGCACTCATTTCAGAACCTGCTCACGCTGCACCGAGAAGCAGACATTCGTTCATTTCTGGAGCGAATGGGAATATAACAATGACGGAACATTCTTCAAAAACGGCACAAAATCACGCCATTGCATTTTCTGCGGTCTTGTTGAAACCGATGTTGCTCATCATACTTCGGTAGTTTGCCGTGTCTTCTATCCTGTTTATCTTTTCTTCTGCAACTTCTTCAATAAGATTGTTACAGTTGTTTCCTTGGATTGGCTCTTCCCCTGGCTTAATCGTTATCCTGAAATGTAAGCCTGTTTCTGATGCAAGGAGAAACACAGTATGAATCGAAAATTAAAAAGAATTCTTGCTATTGTTTTGTCTTTTGCAATGTTGATAAGTTCTCTTGTTATTGCTGCGGCAGAGGAAAGCAGAGCAGGAAAATTTAATAAGAATTTTACAATAACAGGCGACGGTGCAACTGATATTGTTGCTGTTGCAAGGGCACAGAATGGAAAGACCGGTTCGGAGCTTAATTATGGTACCCATAGATATATTTGGTGTGCGGATTTTGTCAGCGATTGTGCAAGGCTTGCCGGCGTTGAAGATGTTGTTCCGTTTACGGGCGGCGTAGCTGATCTTAAAAATAAAATTCTTAATGCCGGCGGAGCAATGGTTACAAACCAGAGCGATGTTAAACCCGGTGATATTATTCTGTATTACTGCATTTATGATGGATATGTGCATACCGGTTTAGTAACCGATACATCAAACGGAATAACAACCACAGAAGGCAATTTTAATGATGCTGTTGCTACTGTCACTGCAAGCAACAGAAACTATTTTTATCACGGAGATAAAAAACTTGGAACAGATCACCATGTCAACACAGGTGATATTTCCTACTCGTTCGTCAGACCGGCTTATAAAACTGCTCCGACACATATTCATGCTTATGGTGCCCGCAATATTGCTCCGACCTGCACAACAGATGGCTACACCTTGTTCTATTGCAGATGCGGTGAAGAGTTCACGGGCAACGAAACGGAAGCATTCGGACATGATCATTATCTTTCCGACATTATTCCTGCAACCTGCATTGACAACGGTCAGAAAATCTACACCTGCAGAAGATGCGGAAACAAGAAATCAGAACCCATTTCCGCAAAAGAACATTCAGCTCCCGTTTGGGTTATCAACAAATTGCCGACCTGCACCGAAGCAGGTGAAAAAGTCGGTTACTGCACAAAGTGCGGCGTGATTATTGCAAGAGAAGACATTGATAAAACCAATCATCAGAACAAGGCGTGGAAGGTTGACTATGAGCCTACCATTGATGCGGCAGGCAAAAAGAGCCTTTATTGCACAGACTGCGGCTATGTGCTTGAAACCGAGGATATAACTCTTCATACTCATCAGTTCGGCTATCAGGAGGTTATAAAAGAACCCACCTGCACCGAATGCGGCGAAAAGGGCACATATTGCAAGCTCTGCGGTGCTGTTTATATCACCGAACCGATTTCCGCAAACGGTCATACGAGCGATTCGAAATCCGTTTGGGTAACCACGACCGCTCCGACCTGCAAGGAAAGCGGAGTTCAGACCTGCTACTGCACCGATTGCGGTGTTAAAACCAACATCCGCAATGTTGACGCTCTCAACCATGACGAGGGTGTATGGTGCGTAACAACATCACCGACCTGCACTGAAAGCGGACAGGCAAGGTGCATATGCACAACCTGTGCCGAGGTAATCGGAACGAAAGAGCTTGCTCCGCTCAATCATGATGACGGAATCTGGGTTGTTTCCGTTCCTGCAACCTGCACGGAAAGCGGCGAAAAAACCCGTGTTTGCACACGCTGTAATTCTGAACTCAATAAAATGACCGTTGAACCTCTCGACCATGACGAAGGTGTCTGGACCGTCAGAAAAGCCGCAACCTGCATTGACGAGGGCGAAAAGGTCTGCAACTGCACACGCTGCGGTCTCTGCATAGATTCGCAGGTTATTTCCCGCTCGGCTCATGATAAGGGCGTTTGGAAAATAGACCATGAAGCAACGGCAGATGTTCAGGGACATATGAGCCTTTATTGCTCAGTCTGCAACGAGGTTCTTGACGGCAAAGATTTTGCTATGCATGAGCATAAAGAGGGCTTCAGAAAAACTCTTGTAGCTCCTTCATGCGTTCAGCAGGGCGAGGGCGGAGTGTTCTGCGAGGTTTGCGGATGCGTTTATGAAACATATTCAATTGATGTGCTTGAACACAGCTACACCAGTTGGTATACAAATAACAACGCAACTCATTCAAAGTCCTGCATAAAATGCCATAATGTTCAGATACAGAATTGCATATTTGAACAGACGGTTGTTAAGCCCACCTGCACAACAGGAGGCTACACCATCTATATGTGCAGAGTTTGCCGGTTCTCATATTGTGATGATTTTACCAGACCTTTAAACCATGTTTTCAGCGAATGGAAGGATGTTGGCGACGGTGCAACACATATGAGAAAATGCTCATGCTGCGAAGAAACACAGTATGCAAATCATCAGTGGAGCGAATTTGAGTTTGACAATAACAGCAGCTTTTTCAAGAACGGAACAAAGTCACGCTTCTGTGCCGATTGCGGTTGCGTTGAAACAACGGAAGCTGAGCATACAGCAACAATAAGGCGTATGTTCTATTATCCGTATTTGTTCATCAGAAATATTCTTGTTAAGCTTCGCACGGTTATTTCGCTCGATTGGCTGTTCCCGTGGCTGACACGCTTTATTGAAATCTAAAAAGTTTTTTATCAGAATCTGTCATTCGGCAGGTTCTGATTTTTTAAGGGTCTACACGGAAAGCTGGGACAAATAAAATAGGAAATGGAATGTTATTCCGAAACGTTCCGCAGACCGGTGTGGTAATCCGTAATATTCTGCGAAGTGAAAGCGGATTGCCACGCTTCGCTCGCAATGACCGAACCTTCTCTATCAATATTATCAATGCTGATATTCCTGACATCCCAACTTCCCGTGAAGAAGTTTTTAAAAAGAAAGAACCGATTATCCTGCCTGTTTTCTTGCAGAATAATCGGTTTCTTTTAATATACACAGTTGATTGGTTTGCCTTCAAAGAATGCCTCAACATTGCTTTTACAGATTTCCATCAGCCGTGCTCGGGTTTCACAGCCTGCCCATGCGATATGCGGAGTGATTGTGCATTGCGGAATTGAGAGCAGGGGATTAGATGCTTTCGGAGGTTCTTCCGATAAAACATCAAGACCTGCACCTGCTATAACGCCGTCCTTCAATGCCTGAGCAAGTGCATTTTCGTCAATAACCTGACCTCTTGAGGTGTTAATAAGAATAGCAGATGATTTCATTTTTGCAAGAAAATCGGAATTGACCATGTTTTCCGTTTCTGCATTAAGAGGGCAATGCAGAGTTACATAATCGCTTTTTTTCAGCAGTTCATCTCGGTCTGAAAATTCAACGCCTTCAAACGGCGAAGGATGATTGGTTGAAGCTAAAACCTTCATTCCGAATGCGAGAGCTATTTTTGCAACTGATTTTCCGATTTTGCCGAAGCCGATAATACCGATTGTTTTTCCCGAAAGCTCCGTAAGCGGAGAAACCCAATAGCAGAAGTCCTTGCAGGCAGACCACTCTCCGCTGTGAACTGAATTGCTGTGTGCCGCAACTGCATTAGTATGCTCAAGAATATGTGCAAAGGTCAGTTGAGCTACTGCATCAGTGCTGTAGGACGGAATGTTGCAGACGGGTATTCCTTTTTCTTTGCAGAATTCCCAGTCAACAATATTGAATCCCGTGCTGAGAAGACCGACATATTGAAGCTTCGGGAGCGATTTCAAAAGCTCCGCACGAAGAGGTGTTTTGTTTGTGATGATTACTTCGCTGTCGGTGCATCTTTCGGCAATTTTTTCTTTTGGTGTGCGTTCAAAAATCTTCACATCGCCGTATTTATTAAGCCAGTCCCAGGAAAGGTCACCGGGGTTTTCTGCGTAACCGTCAAGAATTGTAATTTTCATGTTCTCATCTCCTGATAACAATATATCATAAATCTTAAAAAAATAAAATATAAATTATGAAATAATATTGACCGAAAGTTTAAATTATTATACAATAACTTGAGTAGCTATTTTTATGAGTGCGGTGAATAATTTGACAAAAAAAAGAAAACCCAAGTTAATACTTCTGTTTTCGGGATTGATTCTTATCGCTCTTTCGTTCCTGATAGCATTGCTTTTGCTTTCGCTTCGTTATGAAGAAATCTGGTATGCTTATGACGAGGTGCTTGAAGTTCTTGAACGGATTGAAATCAGGATTACTGAGCTTGAATATTCATGGGAGGTTATCGGAGCGATATTGCTTCTTTTTGCAATTAAATCGTTTATTCCGATTTATCCAACTTCAACGGTATGCTTTCTGACGGGTATCGTTTTGCCGATGTATCTTGCAGTTCCCGTTAACATTGTCGGATTTTCAATTCTGCTTTCAATCCGCTATTTTGTCGGAAGAAGATTCGGAGCAGGTAACGCATGGAAGGTAATCAGCAAATGGGGCAGATTGCGTAACCTTATTCAGAGGGACGGCAAGGGAAATTCGCCTTTGCTTATCGCTCTTCGCCTTGTTCCCGGAGTTCCGATTAACACAATTTCCGCAGTTTACGGTTCATTTGATTTTGGCTATCCGAAATATCTCCTTTTCTCAATGGTCGGTTTCTTGCCGAGACTTCTCTCGTTTACCTTTGTCGGAAGAAATGTTTTTGACCCTCTTTCTCCCGGATTTCTCGTTCCGCTTATGGTTATCAGCTTCATTTCGGGAATGGCGGCGTTGAGCGTCAACGGAGTATGGATAGGCGTTGAAAAAACCGTAAAATACGCAAAAGGAAAAAAGCAAAAGAAAAAGGAAGGAATTGAAGAAAATGAAAATGTCAATCCTTAAGAAAAAATTCGAATCAGACGAATTGAACGGGATTTTAGAGAAAATCTATAAATCAGAAGATATTGAAAATCAGAAAAAAAGATATATCAGAGTTGCCGAAGCCTTTGAAGAGCTTTTCGGAGCAGACAGAGAGGTTAACGCATTCAGTGCACCGGGCAGAACCGAGGTCGGCGGTAACCATACAGACCATAACCACGGCTGTGTTCTTGCGGCAGGCGTTGACCTTGATGCAATTGCCGTTGCCGGAAAGAATGATGAAAACATTGTCAGAGTTAAATCGGAAGGCTTCGAAATGGATGTTGTTGACCTTTCAGAGCTTGAAGTCATGCCCAATGAAAGAAATCAATCTGCTTCGCTTATCCGTGGTGTATGTGCCGAATTCAAAAACAGAGGATATAATATAGGTGGCTTTGATGCCGCAACCGCATCCGATGTTATTTCCGGCTCGGGACTTTCATCATCAGCCGCATTCGAGGTTCTTCTCGGCACCATGCTTAACCATCTTTATAATGACGGCAAGGTTAGTGCCGTTGAAATTGCACAGATTGCTCAGTTTGCTGAGAACAGATATTTCGGCAAACCCTGTGGTCTTATGGACCAGATGGCTTGCTCGGTCGGCGGTTTCGTTGCAATTGATTTCAATGACCCTTCAAAGCCGATTATCAACAAGGTTGATTTTGAATTTTCATCATGTAACCATGCTCTCTGCATTGTTGACACGGGAGCAGACCATTCGGATTTAACCGATGAATATGCCGCAGTAAGGGGAGAAATGGAGCTTGTTGCTTCAAAGCTCGGCAAAAAGGTTCTCCGTGAGGTTGACAGAGAAGAATTTGAAAAGAATATAAGCATTCTTCGTGATTCGGCAGGGGACAGAGCCGTTCTTCGAGCAATGCACTTCTTCAACGAGAATGACCGAGTTGCAAAGCAGGCAGATGCCCTTAAAAAGGGTGATTTTGAAGCATTCAAGTCGCTTGTTATTGAAAGCGGTTTTTCATCGTATATGTATAATCAGAATGTGTATACCTGCAAGAATCCCTCAAGTCAGGCAGTGAGCGTTGCTCTTGCTCTCTGCAACGACATCCTCAAAGGCAAGGGTGCGTGGAGAGTTCACGGTGGCGGCTTCGCAGGAACGATTCAGGCTTTTGTTCCACTTGAGCTTCTTGATGAATTCAAGAAAAAAATCTGTGCCGTTTTCGGCGAAAAATCATGCTATGTTCTCAATATCCGTCCCATAGGCGGAGCTATGATAGCATAATCGGAAGTGTTTTGAATGAGTGAATATCAGAATGTTTCGTTGCTTCTGAAGGCTCTTTGTGCCGCAAACGGCACTTCGGGCGATGAAGCGGAAGCGGCGGAGATTGCCGCAGGAATGCTGAAAAAATATATGGATGTTGAAATCAGCCCCCTCGGAAGTGTTATCGGAAGGCTTGACGGAAACGGAATTCACATTCTTCTTGATGCCCATATCGACCAAATCGGTCTTGTTGTTACCGCAATTGACGAAACGGGATTTCTCAAGGTTGCCAAGTGCGGAGGCTCAGATGCCAGAGTGCTTGCGGCTTCGGATGTTACCGTTCACGGAAAAAAAGATGTTTTCGGAGTTGTGACCTCAACTCCTCCTCACCTTGCTTCGAAGGATGATGAAGGCAAGGCGAAGGGCTTTGACGATGTTTCAATTGACATCGGTCTTTCGAGGGAGAATGCCGAGAAAATCGTCGAACCCGGTGACAGAATAACCTTCAACAGCTCGTTTGATGAGCTTCTGGGCAACAGGGTTGCTTCTGCGTGCATTGATGACAGGGCAGGGGTTGCCGCCATTTTGCGTGCATTGGAGCTTCTTGAAGGCAAAACAGGAAATGCGAAGATTACCGTTATGTTTTCTTCTCAGGAAGAAACAGGTGGAAGCGGTGCTTTGACCGGTGCATTCTCTGCACAGGCTGACGAAGCAATTGCAGTTGATGTCAGCTTTGCATCAGCTCCGAATATAAGTAGCGAAAAATATGCTTCTCTCGGCATGGGAACAATGATTGGCTATTCGCCGTCTCTCGATTTTGAAATGAGCAAAAGCTTGAAGAGACTTGCCGAAGAAAATGAAATACAGTATCAGAATGAGGTTATGGGCGGCAGAACAGGCACAAACTGTGATGAAATTCAGATTTCGGGCAGAGGATGCAAAACGGCTCTGCTTTCAATCCCCATCAGAAATATGCACACCGCAGTTGAGCTTTGTGACCTTTCGGATATTGAAGAAACTGCAAAGCTCATAGCCGCATATATCACCGAAAGGAGTGGCACAAATGCTTGAGCTTATCAAAGAATTGAGTGCCGTTCCGGGCATTTCGGGCAGAGAAAACAAGGTCTGTGAATTTATAACAGAGCAGATAAAGGATTACGCTGAATATAGAATTGACCCTCTCGGAAACCTGATTGTTTTCAGAAAAGGAAAAAAGCCGTCAAACCATAAGGTTATGATAGATGCTCATATGGATGAGGTCGGATTCATTATTTCCGACATAACCTCCGATGGATTTCTTCATTTCGTCAAGGTTGGCGGAATTAACACCGCAGTTCTCGCAGGCAGAAGAGTTAAGGTCGGCGAAAAAGAGGTTAACGGTGTTTTCGGAATAAAGCCTATTCACCTTGTTGACAGAGAGAACGAAACAAAGCTCCCGTCAGATGATGATTTATATATTGATATAGGTGCTTCAAGCAGGGACGAGGCTCTGAAATATGTTCAGCCGGGTGATTCTGCATGGTTCAGCTCCGAAACAGTTGAATTCGGCGATGGTTTTCTCAAGGCAAAGGCTCTTGACGACAGAGCAGGCTGTGCAATTCTCATCAAAATGATTCAGAATGAACCCGAATACGATTTATGGTTTTCGTTCAGCGTTCAGGAGGAAACAGGTCTGAAGGGTGCAAAAACTGCGACCTTCACCATTGACCCGGAATATGCAATTGCAGTTGAAACAACTACTGCCGCAGATATTTCTGGGGTTAAGGATGATAAGAGAGTGTGCATTCTCGGCAACGGCGGAGCTGTTTCATTTATGGACAGAAGTACTATCTATAATAAAGAGCTTTTTGACCGTGCTTTTGAAATTGCGAGAGAAAAGAATATTCCGTGCCAGACCAAAATGATGGTTGCCGGCGGCAACAACGCAGGTGCAATTCATCAAAGCAGGGGCGGAGTTAAAACGCTTGCGGTTTCAGTTCCATGCAGATACCTTCACTCGCCTGCGTGTGTAATTAAGTATAAAGATGTTGAAAGCAGTTATGAGCTTATCAGTGCTCTTGCAGAGGATTTGGCGAAATGATAAAGCTTGTTTCGAGCGGAGAAATTTTCGATAATCTTCCGGCAGACCCCTTCTGTGCAAGGATAACGGCTCTTTTTGATACCTATGGTGCAACCGATTTTGCACTTTTTTGGGTTCAGGATGAGTGCAGGGCGGCGGTCAGCAGAATTGACGGTGCAGTAACTGTTTTTGCAGGCGAAAATGCCGATTTTGAAGAGCTTTCGGAGTTTCTGAAGGTTATCGGATATTCGGATATAGTCTGCTCTGGAGCAGTTGCCGAAAAGCTGAATTTTTCAATCAATGATTCGTCATTCATAGTTAAATACACGGATGACAGACCGATTGATGCAAGCGGAATTCTGACAGATTACGATAAAAAAGAGGTTTATTCTCTGCTTTGCTCCTGCGGATTTTCAATGGGCGACTACGGTGCATTTCTTGCGGATTTCTGCTCAAGGCTCAATAAAAATACGGCTTTTCTTTCTGCAATTGCCGATGATGACGGGCTGTGTGCAAGTGCATCTGCACTTTTCTGCGGAAGAAAAAGCGTTCTTCTCGGAGCGGTTGCAACGAAAGAGTCGAAGCGTGGCAGAGGCTATGCGGAAAGGCTTGTACGCTATCTTACCGAAATGAGCAGGGGAGAGGTTTTTCTATTTTGCAGAAATGATGCTCTTGCAGATTTTTATAGAAAATGCGGATTTGAAATCTGCGGCAGATGGGCAAATCTGAAATAAGAAGGTTTTGTCAAGGAGGAATAAATATGCCGGTATTGGTGTTCATTATTGTGGCTCTGACTTTGGCGGTTGCTCTGATGTGCATTCTTTTCAGAAGAAAAGGAAAATCCTTTGAGGGAATGATATGCAAGTTCATGGCAAGCTTCGGCTTTGTTTCGGCGGCTATTCTCGGCTATTGCCATAATCCCCGGAATGTTACATATTTCTGCCTTGTCTGCTTTGCTTTGATGTTCGGTTGGTGCGGAGATGTTATTCTCGGCATAAAGGAAATTGCACCGAAATTCAGAGGAAGGCTCATTCCGCTCGGAACGTTTTCTTTTCTTATCGGTCATGTGTTTTTCTTGATTGCTTTTGTTTTAAGGAGCGGCTTCAACATAATTCCGCTTCTGTTCAGCGTTGCTGTCGGAATTGTTATTCTTTTGCTGATGAAACCGATGAAGGTGAATGCCGAGCCGAAGCTGAAAGCCCTGCTTACGGTTTATTATACGATTCTGATTTATAAAGCCGCCGCGGCTCTTTATCTGCTTGTTACCGATTTTGAAACAGCCAACATAATTGCGTTTATCGGCTCGTTGCTGTTCGTTTTCAGCGATACCTGCCTCGGACTTCTCTATTTTACTCCCATAAAGAAAAAGAATCTTTTTGTCACTCTCGAGCTTTCAACCTATTATCCTGCACAGGCTCTTCTTGCTCTTTCAATGGCGTTTATGGAATAAAAAATTCGGCTCACCGCTTTTTGAAAGGTGAGCCTTTGCTGTTTGATTATTCTGTGATTTTCTTGCCGAGTTTCTTTTCAACAGCTTTGATTATTGCTTTTCCGGCAAAATAACCGCAGACTGCACAGAGTATTCCGACAATTGTGCCGGCAAGAACGTCCGTGCAGTAATGCACATGGAGATAAATTCTTGTGTAGCCGATAAGAGCGGCAAGAATAATTGCGATTATGCCAAATATTTTCTGCTTCTTTGTTGCTGTGGCGAACATTCCGCAAGCGGCGGCAAAGCTTGATGAGGTGTGACCTGACGGAAATGAATATCCGTGAGCGTATGGATAACCGATATGTTCAGGATAATGATATGTCGAAAGCCACCTGCTGATGAATTCCTGAGAATATGTTTTCAGCTCATCGGCAACCTGCGTAATATAGCCTTCCTTCATCCAACCCTCAAGGAATTTTCCCTTGTGAGTGTATCCGTTGACGCATTTCTCCGCAACGGTGGGGTTGAAGAGGGCAAAGGGTCTTGTTCTTGAAAAAAGCGTTTTGAGAGCAATATCGTTCGTTATCAGCATAATTCCCTGAGCAAGAAGCATTACTACGCCGATTTTGCGTGTTTTTTGGGGAACGCAGAGAATAACGGCAACGATAACCCAGAAAACACCGTCTCCGAGCCATGTGACATAGGGAACAATTTTGTCGAACCAGTCTGTCCAAAGAAAATCCTCAACAAATTTGAAAACCGAGAGGTCAAAATTCAGAATTGTCTCCATAAAATAATCCTTTCGCAATTGATTTTATTGACATTTTATAACATTTGTCCCATCGTGTCAATAAACAGTATCACGAAAGACTGTATAGCAATTGCATCAGAATGGAACGAGAAGTAAACAACACTTGACTAACGGATTTTTAAAAAGTATAATGAAGAAAACCGATGTGGAGGATTCGTTATGGAACAAGAAATTTCAAAAAAAGAAAATATTATTCAGGCAATCAAATTTGTTCTTTTTTCGGCATCGGCAGGTGTCATTCAGGCACTAAGCTTTACGCTGATGAATGAAGTTATTGTCAAGACCGATTTGATTCAGAATGCCATGGCAAATAATGAAACCTTTGCAAGGGTTATGTCGAATGAATATGGTCCGATGTATCTCATTGCGTTGCTCCTTTCCGTTATATGGAATTTCACATTCAACAGGAAATTTACATTCAAATCGGCTAATAATATTCCGGTTGCAATGCTTAAGGTGCTCGGTTTCTATGCCGTGTTTACGCCTGTTACGGTTTTACTCGGAAACTATTTCACGGCTAAATTTGCTGATTTTGCGGCAATTGAGTATATTGTTCTTGCTGTTACGATGCTCTGCAACATGATAACAGAATTCCTGTTTGATAAATTTGTTGTTTTCAGAGATACATTGGATGAAGAATAAAAACATAAAAACGGACCGTTGCAGTTTGATTTCTGCAACGGTCATTGTTATTATCGGTGAGCTGTTATTTCGGCTGTGCAATCTGATAAATCTTTACATAGTCGATTATCATCTGCGTTTTATAATCCTTGTTTGATGTGATGCTTTCGGGCAGATTTTCGGGGATTTCAAGAGAAGCGATAACCTCTTCGGGTGTTACGCATACACCCTTGCCGAATGAGCTTCTGCCGGTTTCAATTCCGTTGACATAGAAGATATATTCATCTTCTGTCCACTTAAGACCATATGTATTGTATTCGCTGTAAATATCGTTATCAAGATAAACCTTGCAAACCTTCTGTGAATCAATATTTTCAATATCATCATCAACGCCGTTGCAGTGAATGGTTGAATCAATCGTGTTACGCATTGCTTCAGTTTTTTCATCTGCACTCATTGCTTCGAAAATGTCGATTTCAGCCGCATCTATTCCGCCGTTTGAACGGTAATGGTCATAAGGTGCACCTGTTGCCTGAAGCCAGAATGCACTCCAGAAGCCTTTATCCTTGTTGCATATGCAACGGATTTCAAAATATCCTCTTGTGTAGTGTTCCTTGAGAGCAACCGCACCCGTGTACCAGCCTGCACCGTATTCGCCGTTTTCAAGATATTCGCCCGTGATAACGAGATTTCCGTTCTTAACTACCGCCTGCGAATCGGCATTGAAGCCTCCTCTTCTTGTGCCTACGCCACGGTGATACCATGCATCCGTGTCAAGCTCCGTGCCGTCAAATTCATCCTCGAAAACCAAGCTGTAACCTGCGAGGTCAAGCTCTTCGCCGAGGGGATGAACCGGAGTTTTGAAGCAGGCTGAAAAGAAAAGCTCAACAACCGCAAGAAAAGCCGCACCGACTCTTTTGAAAGGAACCTGAAAGGTCAGCAGTTTCTTTATTGTTTCAAGAAACTGCTCAAATGAGTTTATCTGACCGAAGGTCCAGCCGAGAAGTGAATAAATAAAATTAAGCATGATATTCTCCTCAATTCTTTTTTGTTCAGTATATCAGTATTTAGTGCTTTTTTCAAGTGAAATATAAAAAAGAAAAGGCAGATTTTTCAACCTGCCTAAAAAATCAGTCTTTGTTGATTTCAACCTTGCCGTAGCGGATTCCTTCCGAATCTGAACGGGGAGCTCTTGCGGGAGCATCTGACTTGGGAGCATCGTTATTATAATGCTTGCCGCCGTTTCCTCTGCCCTTATTATAGCCACCCTTGTTATATCCGCCTTTGTTGTAACCGCCCTTATTGTATCTGCCTCTGCCTCTGCCGTTATCCTTGTAAGGCGAGGTCGGCTCAACGCCTTCTTCAAGAGTGATAACAACCTTGCGGTCATCATCGTTGCCTACGGAATGAGAAGTTACGCCTTCAATCTCCTGAACGGTTGTGTGAATAATGCGGCGTTCATAGGGATTCATCGGGTCAAGAACAACATTTCTGCCGTATTTTCTGACCTTTGCGGCATTCTTACGGGCAAGAGCACGAAGAGTGTTTTCTCTCTTTTCACGGTAATCACCGACATTGATTGAAACACGCTTGTAATCCTCAGAGCCTCTGTTGATAACAAGTCTTGTAAGATACTGAATAGCATCGAGGGTTTCGCCTCTTCTGCCGATAACCGAGCCGTAATCATCACCGTAGGTGATTGAAATGCGAACCTCTTCGTCATCTGCTTCGAAGGACATTTCGGCATCG
Source organism: Ruminococcaceae bacterium UBA1730 (assembly GCA_002315935.1). GTDB lineage: Bacteria > Bacillota > Clostridia > Oscillospirales > Acutalibacteraceae > CAG-177. Next base: position 27,771 of record DCII01000028.1, on the reverse strand, counting down.
CTTACGCCGAGATTTTTAAGAATATTTCCGAGATAGGATTTTGCCTTCCCGAAAGGATCATCTTCAATTTCAATAAATGCTCTGACCTTTGCGGGAGAACCGCCGAAGAGACCGAGCACCTTTGCTTTGGGCTGAGCGAGAACCTCAAATTTAATATCTGCATCCTCGTCAGCGGCAAGAGCCTTGAGTGCATCATTTTTTGCTTCATCTATTGTTGCACCCGTTCCGAGAGCTTCTTTAATCAAAAAAGTCACCACCAATAATCAATTAGTTGTTTTTATCCGCTCTTTTTTCTGCTACAAGCTTAACATTATTTTCTCTTGAACGGCGTTCAACGGTTTCATCGACCATAACCCTTGCAAGAGTTTTGCCGGGAGTATAAATCTGACCGATAATAACAGTTGTTATAAATCCGAAAACGCTGGAAGCAATCCAGTATACGCCGATACCGATAGGATATTGAACAACAAACACAAGAGAAAGGAGCGGCATACCGAGCATCATGCATCCCATTGAGCTGTTATTGCCCATGGTGGGATTTGTTTTTTTCTGTTTGATAAATGAGTAAATGCCTGTTGCAAGAGACGAAATGAATGAAAGCACGGGAACAATCCAGATAAGACTCGGGAACGGACTGCCCTTCGGAATATCGCCGAGGGTAAGACCGCCGAAGAGTCTGAAGTTGATACTTGCGATTGAATCAAGCGTAGCCTGCGAAACGCCCTTGAGAATTGAAGGGTCAGCGGCATTGAGCTTGAGAATTTCATCGAGCTTCGCAACAACATAAAGCTCATTCTGAATTGATTTGGCATTGAATTTGAAATCGGGAATTTTTGCAAGAGCATTCTTGAGAATTTCAATTTCGCCGGCATCAATTCCGAGGAAGTTCTTAAGGGGATAATAGATTGCACCGATAAGACCGAAAAGAAGAACGAACTGGAAGATAAGCGGACCGCAACCCATGTTCATTGGGTTATAGCCTTCACGCTGATAGAGAGCGTTGGTTTCCTCCTGAATCTTCTGCTGATTGCCTGCATACTTTGCCTGAATCTTGCGGATTTTGCTCTGCATACGCTGAGTTTTTGCCGTGTTTTTCTGCTGACTGATTGTTGAAGGAACAAGAAGAATTCTTGTTACGAGAGTAAGCAGAACGATTGCGGCGGCATAGTTCGGCACAATCTGGTAAATCAGCTTAAGAAGAAAGCCGAAAGGAACGCCTAAAACTTCATAAAGTCCTGTCATTTCTTTTCCTCCGAATGAGAATGTTTCTTTGGCGGCACAGGGTCATAGCCTCCCGAAGAAAAGGGATTGCATCTTAAAATCCTGTAAAAAGCCATAAAGCTCCCTTTGAGAGCCCCGTGAATTCTGATTGCCTCAACGGCATATTGAGAGCAGGTCGGAATATACCTGCAGGTCGGCGGGAACAAAGGTGAAATAAACCTTTGATAGAATCGGATAATGGAAATCAATATCTTTTTCAATGAGGATCAGCTCCCGTCTTTGTTTCTGATCACTCCCAGCTCCGTGAGCTGACGCTGCATAACCGGAGCAATATCGCCTGTTTTGAGCGATTTGGTTTTGTGCCTGGCAACAAAAACGATGTCCCAATTGCCGGAGCATTGCAAGGAGATTGAGGAGAATGCCGCCCTGATGATACGGCGGCATCTGTTTCTCTCAACCGCATTACCTAATTTTTTTGATGTGGTAATGCCTATGCGACATCCGAAACCTCTGTTTCGCACGGCATAGGTGATAACAGCCGGAGCAGCTCTGAACTTGCCCCTGCCATATGCTCTGTGGAAATCCGTGTTTTGTTTCAGGGTGATTGCTTTGGACATTCTTAATCAGTCCTTACGGGAATTAGTAAGTGAGCTGCTTTCTGCCCTTTGCTCTGCGGCGAGCAAGTACCTTGCGGCCGTTTCTGTCAGCCATTCTCTTGCGGAAACCGTGCTCCATCTTGCGATGACGCTTTTTGGGCTGATAAGTTCTTTTCATGTTTCTTACCTCCGTTCAAAATTTTTATTTTCAGACCGACACCCGATCGGAAACAACCGTTCCTGCATTAGGGATGATAGGAAGTCGGCAGGTCACGATTATTTGCATAACTAACCAAGGGTTGATAAACCCCTCGGAGTTAACATTATATAACAGCTTGACCGCCTATGTCAACAACTTTTTTCATCATGACAAAAATATATTTGTTTTTATGTGTTTTTGTCTTGAAAACTCCGAAATTCTATGATATACTCTATGATGTATTCTTATCTATAAAATGCGGCAATGCACGAAAAATCAAACGAGGAAGATGTATTGATGAATTCAATGGAAGAAATGTGGACGCTTGTCTGCACGAAAATAAACGAAAATGTCGGGCAGGTTATATACGACATATGGTTCAAGCCGCTCAGGCTCATCAGCTTTGACGGCACCGCAGTTGAAATTGAAGCAAGCGAGTTTATGAAGAAGGTTATTGAACAGCAGTTCTTTTCGACCTTGAAGGATGCTTTCAAGTCGGTTATCGGGTTTGATGTTGAAGTCAGAATTGTTTCCGAAAAACCTGTTCCGAAGGAAGCTCCCGTTCAGAAACCCGTTCAGAGGGCAGAGGTCGGAATGGATTCCGTCAGCCTTGAGGAAAACACATTCGACACCTTTGTTGTCGGTAATTCCAACAAATTCGCTTATGCGGCGGCTCATTCGGTTGCCGTAAAGCCGGACCCGAATGCGGATAAGCCTGCCGAAAGATATAACCCTCTGTTTATATACGGCGATTCAGGTCTCGGAAAAACGCATCTTCTCTGCGCAATCTGCAACGAGATAAAGACATGGAATCCGGATGTTAAAATCATCTTCACCCGTGGAGAGGATTTCGTCAACACAATTATCACCGGCATCAACACAAACAACATGAATGCCATTCATGAGAAATACAGGAACTGCGATATTCTCCTTGTTGACGATATTCAGTTCATTGCGGGCAAGCCTTCAACGCAGGAGGAATTCTTCCATACCTTTGATGCACTTGCAAGCGAGGGAAAGCAGATTGTTCTTACCTCTGACCGTGCGGCGAAGGACATTGAGGTTCTTGATGAAAGGCTCAGAACGAGATTTGAATGGGGTCTTATTGCCGACATTCAGGCTCCCGACCTTGAAACGAGAATGGCGATTATTCAACGCAAGGCGAATGTTCTCGGCATTGCTCTTCCCGATGATGTTGTTCAGTTCGTTGCGGAAAATGTTAAAACGAATATCCGTCAGCTTGAGGGTGCGGTCAAGAAAATCAATGCTCTTGTCACTCTTGAAGGCTCGGCAATCAATGTTGCCATGGCACAGAGAGCAATTAAGGATATAATAAATGATTCAAGACCGGTATCGGTTGTTGTTGATAAGATTATCAATGAAACCTCGAGAACCTTCGGCGTAACACAGAGCGATATTATTTCAAAAAAGAAAGATGCAAAAACCGCAAAGGCAAGGCAGGTTGCCATCTATATTGTCAGAGAAATAACAGACCTTACGCAGAAGCAGATAAGCGAATTTTTCGGAGGAAGAGACAGAACAACCATTCTCTATTCCGTTGATTCCGTTTCCGAGGACATCAAGAGGGATTCCTCACTCAAGAAGACAATAGATAATATCATTAAGAATGCCCGTGAGCAATAACATATTACATTATAAATTAGGGGAAACAAATGGGACTTTTTAAAAAGCTTAATCTCGGTCTTAAAAAGACAAGGGATAATATGTCGGGAGCTATCAATGCGGCTCTTTACGGAAAAAATGAAATTGACGATGAATTTTATGAGGATCTTGAAGAAATTCTTGTTATGGCGGATGTTGGTGTTAACACTGCCGAAGAAATCGTTTTAAAGCTCAAGGATGTTGTTTTTAAAAAGAATCTTCACAGAGCGAAGGATGTAAAAAAAGAAATAAAAGCTATCGTTGCCGATATTTTAAAGGGCGGCGAAGAGGTTGATATGATAACAATTCCCTCGATTATTCTTGTTATCGGTGTCAACGGAGTCGGCAAAACCACTTCAATCGGTAAGATGGCGGCAATGTTCAAGGATGAAGGGAAAAAAGTTATTCTCGGTGCAGCGGACACATTCAGAGCAGCCGCTATTGACCAGCTTGAAATCTGGGCAGAGCGTGCCGGCGTTGATATAGTAAAGCATAAGGAGGGTGCAGACCCTGCCGCAGTCGTTTTTGACACAATCAGTGCAGGCAAGGCGAGAAATGCGGATATAATTATCTGCGACACGGCGGGCAGACTTCATAACAAGAAAAATCTTATGGAGGAGCTTGCGAAGATTTACCGTGTTATTGACCGTCAGCTTCCCTATGCCGACCGTGAAATTCTTCTTGTTCTCGACGCAACAACGGGTCAGAATGCAGTCAATCAGGCGAAGGAATTCAAGGAAATTGCCGAAATTACGGGCATTATCCTTACCAAGCTTGACGGGACTGCAAAGGGCGGCGTTGTGCTTGCAATCAAAAACGACCTCAAGGTTCCCGTTAAATTTATCGGCGTAGGTGAGGGAATTGATGACCTTCGCCCGTTCAACGCAGAGGATTTTGCCGAGGCACTGTTTGAAGAAGAAAAAGACGGAGAATAATAAACTATGGATTATATAATCGCAACTCATAATATGAAAAAAAGGGATGAGCTTCAGCGTATTCTCGAACCTATCGGAGTAAGAGTTCTTCTTGCTGAGGAAGCCGGAATAGAGCTTACGGATGTTGAAGAAACAGGCACAACCTTTGAAGAAAATGCTCTTCTTAAGGCTGAAAGCGGTTGCAAAGAAAGCGGAATGCCGTGCATAGCGGATGATTCGGGGCTCGCCGTTGATTTTCTTGACGGTGCACCCGGAGTTTATTCCGCAAGATATTCTGGCGTTCACGGCGATGATGAGGCAAATAACGATAAGCTTCTTGCGGCTCTTGAGGGGGTTGAACCTGAAAAGAGAGGTGCGGCGTATGTCAGCGTTGTCTGTTGTGTTTACCCCGATGGCAGAAAGCTCATGGCAAGGGGCGAATGCAGAGGAATAATCGGTCACGAGCGTATCGGCAACGGCGGATTCGGCTATGACCCTCTGTTTTTTCCGGTTGAATATAATATGGAAAAGACTATGGCTCAGCTGACCGCAGACGAAAAGGATGCCATCAGCCACAGAGGAAAAGCGGTCCGTGACATTGCAAAGAAGATTGGAGAGATTAAATAAATGACGAGCAAGGAAAGAGCATCCTTCAGAGCAATGGCAAACACCCTTGAGCCGCTTTTTCAGATAGGCAAGGGCGGAATGTCAGACGGACTTGTTGCACAGACTCTTGATGCTTTCAAAACAAAGGAGCTTATAAAGCTCAAGGTGCTTCTTGACAGTGCACCCGAAACGCCGAGAGAATTTGCGGACAAGCTTTCAGCTGCAACGGGAAGCGAGGTTATTCAGGTTGTCGGCGGAAGCATTGTTCTTTATAAAGCAAATCCCGACCTCGGAAAAGAAAAGAAAAAGAAGCCTGCCAAGAAGGGCAAACCTCTTTCAAAGGTCAAGGCTAAGAAGGCCGCCGCCGCAAAGCGTGAGGCGGAAGAAAAGAAAGAAAAAAGAAATTTCTATGCGAAGAAGAGATTTTCCTCCGAGCGTGGAGCAGATAAAAAGGCTTCAAAGCCTTTCAAAAAATCTTTTTAAAAAATTTCCATTTTAATGCAACAAAATCAGGAATATTCAACACATATAGATTGAATGGCGTTTTATACCTGTTGAGAGAGGAGTACCATGAACAAAGATACCGGAATAAAGCTTGTTGCACAGAATAAAAAAGCATATCACGATTATTTCGTTATCGAAAAAATCGAAGCAGGTATTGAGCTTTTCGGAACGGAAGTCAAATCCATCAGACAGGGCAAGGTGAATTTAAAGGATTCATGGTGTCAGATAAAAGACGGAGAGATTTTCGCAAACGGAATGCACATCAGTCCTTATGAGCAGGGTAACATCTTCAACCGTGACCCGATGAGAGAAAAAAAGCTTCTCATGCACAAGAAGGAAATCAGAAGGCTTTTCGCTCTCGTTAAGCAGGATGGTCTTTCGCTTGTGCCTTTAAGCATATATTTTACGAAGGGCAGAGCAAAGGTTGAGGTTGGACTCTGTAAAGGTAAAAAGCTTTACGATAAGCGTGAGGTTGCCGCCAAGAAGGATGCACAAAGAGACATCGAACGCAATATGCGTAGATGATATATGGGGATGAAAGGATTTCGACGGGGAATCCGAGCCCGGATAAGCGAGTAGCGGCGGGGAACCGCTATAAACTCTCCACTTTTAAAATTAAACGACAATAACGTTAAATCTTTAGCTGCTTAAATAGCAGCCGTCTCTGTGCGGAGGACTACGGCCGCATAAGAGGCGTCGATAAGTAGTGAACGTGAACAGGTAACGGCTGATAACCTGTCATGAATAATCTGTCTACCAAGCACCCGAGCCTGTCTGTCGGCGCTCGTGCAAGGGAATGTTAAAAGACTGAATACACTCGTAGAAAGTCCCTGCAGAGATTTTTCGGACGCGGTTTCGATTACCGCCATCTCCACCATGAGTCAGCGTGTCATTTCCGATACGCTGACCTGCCTCAGAAAAGAGAGGATTAAAATGAATAAAGAAAAAAAGACGAATTTGATTGTGATTATTATTGCGGTTGTTGCAGTTGCTGTTATTGCTGCCGTTACCGCCGTAGTAATCAACAAAAAAAACAAAGAAAATACGGCTGTTGAAGCACAGGCAACTGGATATTCATATGAGGAACCAAGCTCCGTTTTTGAAAGCGTTGTCAGTTCAACAACCGAGCTGATAACCGAAGCCCTCAGCAATTCCGTTCAGTCTGTAAGGTCAACCAAAAAGACCGTTCAGCAGACGAAGCCGGCATCTGTTGAGGTTTCCGAGATGCTTGAGGAGGCAACTGTTCCGGCTCTTGAAGAGGAAGACCTCGAAAAGGGCAAAACAAAATCCGTTGCGGTTGCCAATACGGACCTGCCGGATGATATGTCGCTTGCCGGGCTGAGCAGAAGCGGATATAATGTTGTAGGTCTTAAAGAATACATATATAATAACGATATGGACCCGAACTGCACTCAGAGAAAGCTCGGATACAGCAAGTTTTATGACTGGGGTGCACAGCTCATTGATTTCAGCATCGACACCAAGAGAATGAAATTCAATTATGACGGCAAGGATTACATGATTCAGATATGGAAGGGTCAGTATATTTCCGGCGAAATCGGAACTGTCGGCGGTGAAGTCGGTATCTACACAAGGGCAGAGGGAAAGTCAGCCGCCAACAGCCGCTATGATTGTGCAGGCACGGACGATGAGCTTTATATGGAGCTTACTATATTCTGGGATGAAGCCGGAGACGGAAACTATCTTCCCCAGTTGACAAGAAACTATGATCGCCATTGGTGGGAAACAGGTTATGTTGACGGTCAGCTTGCGAACATCAAGGATTCAACTCCGCTTCGCCTTTTAAGCCACATAACCTTTAAGGATGAAGAACAGGCAATCGGCTTTGAAAATGCTCTCGTAAGTAACGGATTTGCAAAAACGGAGAAATTCAACCCGTCTGTTCCGAACACTTTCAGGCGTGAGGGCAAGGATGTAATATACATCTGGCAGTAAATTCGGTCAAAACTTCCTGAAAAGGTAGTTGACAATAAAGAAAAACAAGAGTATAATGATTCAGTAAAATCCTGTAAGGAGGAGACAAAATGACAAAAAAGAATATTGCAATTATTGCTGTCAGTGCAGTTGTTGTTGCAGGTGCCGCTATCGCAGCAGTTCCCATCGCAAAGCGTTTCACTGCAAAGAAGGATGAAAACAAACCCGTTGAGGAATCAACATCATCGGCATATGTTTATGAAATTCCCACATATGAAGACGGAGCTCCCGTTGATGAGAATGTTTCGGTTGCCGATGCTTCAAATGTTGTCGGCTCGATTGTTGATGTTGCAAATGTAACCAAGAAGGTTGCAAGCAGCAAGGTTACAACAACAAAGAAGGATGCCAAGGCTGTTTCAACAACAAAAGACTCCAGCAAGAAGGTTGAAGTCGGAACCGGCATGGTTGACGAGCTTATCGGCGAAGACGGCGATCAGTTCCTCGGCTACAGAAAGTCTGCAGACGGCTATTATTACACTGACGATAAAGACTGCTGGCAGAGTGGTGCAGGCTACAACGAGGTTTACGATAATTCTGCCGCAGGCGTTGGTATGTATATTGACCAGGTTCGTATCCGCTTCACATACGGCGATAAGGACTGGATGGTTCAGTTCTGGAAGGGTCAGTACGGCTATCTTCTTGTCGGTGCTGAAATCGGTCTTTACACAGCTCCCGCAGGAACATACACAGGTCAAATCGGTAGCGTTAACCACTATAACTGTGCTGATCAGTCCGATTGGCTTTATATGCAGCTTGATTGCTATTTTGACCAGAACGGCGATGGTCACTATGTTAAGATCTTCACAAGACCTTATGCAAAGTATTGGTGGCCCACAGGCTTCGTTAAAGGTCAGCTTACCAAGTATACAAGACCCAGAACCGAGCTTAAGGTTAAGGGCAGAATTACATTCAAGAGCACTGAAATGGCTAACCTCTTCGTTAACGGTCTCGGAATCTGCGGATTCGGCAGAGCCGGCGGTGCAAGCTCGCTCGCTGATGATACCTACTATCAGAGCGGTGCAGACGTATGGGTACTCTGGTCAACAATTTATCATGAGTGCTTCGTAGGTTATGAAGGCTAAAAATTATGGAGCTGTGAGAAATCACAGCTCCTTTTTCAATGTGTCAGGTTTATATTTGTTCTGCTATGCAGAAATCATTTTCGCATCCGATGATTTTGGCTTTTATCATTCCTTTGGGAATATCATTGCAATTGATTATTTTTACAGGCGTATAGTTTGCCGTGTAGCCCTGAACGCATCCGTCATGATGCTCTTCGGGAAGAATTTCAACAATTTTACCGTTTTGCTTTTCAAAAAAGGCAAAACGGATTTTTTCTGCCTCTTCAATCATTATTGCGGCTCTTCTGTTCTTTTCACTGTTTTCAACCTGCTCCGGCATTCTGTCTGCGGGTGTTCCGGGTCTGCGTGAATACGGGAAAACATGAACCTTTTCAAAGCCGACTTTTTTCATGAATTCAAGAGAATCGTTGAAATCCTCCTCGGTTTCTCCCGGAAAGCCAACCATCAGGTCGGTGGTCAGAGAGCAGTCCTCAAAGCTGTTGCGGAGCTTTTGACAAAGCTCAAAGTATTCTGCACTGTTATAGTGCCTGTTCATTCTTTTCAGCGTTTTGTCGCATCCGCTCTGAAGTGAAATATGAAACTGCGGACAGAATTCTTTTATTTCCGAAAGACCTTTTATTACTTCATCCGTGATATGATCCGGCTCAAGAGAGCCGAGACGCACTCTTTCAATCCCCTCAACCGAAGCCACTTCTCTTACCGCATCAACAATCGTATAATCAAAGTCCGTTCCGTAAGCGGAAAGATTGATTCCGACAAGCACTATTTCGCAAAAGCCGTTGCGTGCAAGTGCAACAACTTCATTTTTCAGCTCTTCAATCGGCTTTGAACGCACTCTTCCTCTTGCATAGGGAATTATGCAGTATGAGCAGAAGCGGTTGCAGCCGTCTTCAATTTTGATGCTTGCTCTTGTTCTTTCGTAAAAATCCGTTATACAGTCGCCTCTGAACGGTTCTTTGCTCTTATGTTCTTCAACGGCAAAAATTCTTCCCGAACCGTTGATAAAAGAATTAATATGGTCATAAAGCAAATCGTTTGTTTTGTTGCCGATAACAATATCCGCCTCTTCAAGAGAATTGCCGGATTCGGGAGTTGCCTGTGTCATACATCCCGTAAGAACAATAATGCTCTGCGGATGAAGCTTTTTGAAATGTCTGACGGTCTGCCTTGTTTTTCTGTCGCTTTCGGCGGTAACCGTGCAGGAGTTGATAACATAAATATCGGCATACTCGTTGCAGTCAACAATTGAAAATCCGTGCTTTTCAAGGCTTTGAGCCATAGCCTGCGATTCATATTGGTTGACCTTACAGCCGAGGGTATAGAATGCCGCCTTCATAAAAATTCCCCCTTTCGGAGAAGCTTTGATAATTATAACAGAAAAAATTGTTATAATCAATGAGCATAACAACATATATTCTTTTGAAAGGAGATAAGGATATGAATAAACTGACCAAAAGAATAATTGCCGTTGTTATGGCGGTTACTGTTGCGGCATTGAATTTATTGACGGTATATGCCGAAAAATCGGAAGCTCTTCCTGTTGAAATAAAGGCAAAGGCGGCAATTCTTGTTGATGTTTCAACGGGAAAGGTATTGATGAAGCATAACGAAAACGAAAGACTTTACCCTGCTTCCGTAACTAAAATAATGTCGCTTCTGCTTGTTGTGGAAGCGATTGACGGCGGCAAGATTAAGCTGACCGATACAGTGACCGTCAGCTCAACTGCGGCAGGGAAAGGCGGTTCGCAGATATGGCTAAAGGAAGGGGAACAGATGACCGTTGACGAGCTTCTCAAGGCAACCGCTGTGTATTCCGCAAATGATGCCTGCACCGCTCTCGGAGAGCTTGTTGCAGGCAGTGACGAAGCGTTCGTTGATATGATGAATGCAAGGGCAAAGGAGCTTGGCATGACCAACACTCATTTTGAAAACTGCACGGGTCTTGACGACACAACAACAGACCATCTGACAACCGCCGCAGATGTTGCGAAGATGTCTGTTGAGCTTCTTCACCATGAGCTGATAACAAAATATACAACCATCTGGATGGATTCTCTTCGGAATGGTGCAACGGAGCTTGTCAACACAAATAAACTGATTCGATTTTATGAGGGTGCAACAGGTCTTAAAACCGGCACAACGTCAAAGGCAGGCTGTTGCATTTCTGCAAGTGCAATGCGTAACGGAACTCATCTTGTTGCGGTTGTGCTCGGAAGCTCAAACAGCAATGAACGGTTTGAAACCGCAAAGGCGATGCTTAACTGGGGGTTTGCAAATTACTGCGTTTACACTCCGAATATTTCCCGTGAGCTTGTTCCAGATGTGAAGGTTACGGGTGGAATTGAAGAGAGCATAACGCCCGTTATTCCGGAGATAAAACCTATCTTGATAAAAAAGGGAACTGAGAATGAAATAAACTGTGTTATCGACCTCGCCGCCGATGTGTGTGCACCGGTTGAAAAGGGTCAGATTCTCGGAACGGCAAAATTTCTGATAGGTGAGGAGACTGTCGGCGAATATAAATTCATCTCTCAGAACGCAGTCGGAAAGCTGACTTTTTCGATTGTGTTTTTCAGAATTCTCAGCCGCACGGCGGCACTGAAAAAATAATTGCTTTTTCGAAAGTGTATGGTATAATAAAATAAATTCAGAAGTTAATAGGAGTATCGTTATGAAGAAAGTTATCTCGGTTTTTCTTACAACAGTTTTGCTTGTGGCAACGCTTTCGGTTGCGATGACAGCTTTTGCAAAGGATGACAGCCTTAAAATTGCTGTTGCATCCGACCTTCATTATAATCTTCCCCGTGAAGAGCTTGAAGGTCCGATTGATGATGAAATCTATTGGTATGCAAACAGAAGAGCCGCTATGGAGGATGAAAGCGGATTTATCATTGATGAATTTTTAAGGCAGTGTGCCGAGGATAACAGCATTGAATATGTGCTCATTTCGGGCGACCTTGTTGATAACGGAAGAGCGATAATCGAAGAACATTATGCCGTTGCGGAAAAGCTCCGTAAATTTGAGAAAGACACCGGCAAGGATGTTTTTGTTATCAACGGAAACCATGATTTCGGTGACGGAAACGAATGCACGGGCGTTGAGGATTTTGTTGAGATTTATGCCGATTTCGGCTATGATAAAGCTCTCGAAAAGGTTGACGGAACCTGTTCATACACCGCAAATCTCGGTTCAAAATACAGACTTATAGCTCTCGATTCCTGCGAATACACAAAGTCAACGGAGGATGGTCTGACAGCCGACAGAGTTAACTGGGCACTTGAACAGGCCGATAAGGCTTATGAAGACGGCAGATACCCGATTCTTATGATGCATCATAATCTGCTTGACCATATGCCTTTGCAGAGAATTTTCAGCCGTAATTTCATTATCAGAACTCATTTCACAACGGCAGACAGATTTGCCGATGCAGGAATAAAGGTTGTTTTTACGGGTCACGAGCATTGCAGTGACGGAGCAAGCCATATCAGCCTCATGGGTAACAGAATTTATGACTTTGCAACGACATCTCTTACCATGTATCCCTTGCAGTACAGAGTGTTCAATTTCACCGAGAACGAGATTTCTTATGAAGCAAAAACAGTCGATTCCATTGATACAACTGCTCTTTCACAGGCTGTCAGCGGATATTCGGAAAAGCAGTTGAAGCTCATGAATGAGGGTCTGAACGCTTACGCAGAGGGCTTCCTCAAGAAGGGCGTTGAATACAGACTTGCACTTTCGCTTTCGATGGAGAAAATAGGAATTGCAGAGGGCGAGGCGTTCTATGACCTTGTAAATACAGCCGTAACCGGACTTACCGACCTTCTTGAAATGCCGCTTTACGGCGAAGGCGGAGTTCAGGAATACGCAAAGAAATTCAATATTGATATTCCCGATAGCAATTATGAAAACGGTTGGGACCTTGCAACGGATCTTGTTGCCGCCCACTATGAGGGCGAAGAGGATTTCGACATCTACGGCACGGAGGTGACAATTCTTCTGCGTATGGTTGACCTCATTCTTCTGAGCGACCTTTCGGGCGTAAATGATAAGGTTTTCCTCGGAGCGGCCAACAAAATTCTTGAGAAAATCGGAATTGACGGCATTTCTGCTGAGTTTACCGCTTTTTGCACAAAGGTGTTCGGACCTGTTACGGCGGGAGAATATCTTCTTCTTGCAATTGCTTCTCCTATTCTTCATGTTTTTGCGAATGACGATGACGGCGTGAACGATAATCACGGAACACTTGAGGGCTACGGAGCAGAGAACGCAAAGCTTAATAATGTTATTGAGAAGGTCACAAGCTTCTTTGAAAGAATTTCTCTGTATCTTAGCTTTTTCATGCACTATATTCTGAAGCTTTTCAGAATGGCATAATCAATTAATCGGCGTGGTTTCGGCCATGCCGATTAGACTTTTCGGCGGATGAAACGAATATTTCTCAATTTTATGTATATAGTAACTAAAAATTATCGGTAAATTTTTCATAGTTTTTAAGAAAAAAATATAGAATTTTCGTATTGCATCTGCTATAATAACAGATGGCTAAATCCAATTATAATTCTACTTTGGAGGTAAAAACATGGCAAACAAATGGGTTTATATGTTCGATGAAGGTAATATGTCAATGCGTAACCTTCTCGGCGGTAAGGGTGCTAACCTTGCAGAAATGACCGAAATCGGTCTTCCTGTTCCCTATGGTTTCACAATTACAACAGAAGCTTGCACACAGTATTATGAAGACGGCAGAAAGATCAACGACGAGATCATGGCTCAGGCTATGGCAGGCGTTGCTAAGATGGAAGAAAAGAACGGCAAGAAGTTCGGCGATCTCAAGAATCCTCTTCTTGTTTCAGTCCGTTCAGGTGCCCGTGCTTCAATGCCCGGTATGATGGACACTATCCTCAACCTCGGTCTTAATGACGAAGTTGTTGCTGCTATGATTGCAGGTAACGATGATCCCGCTTTCGAGAGATTCGTTTACGACTCATACAGAAGATTCATCCAGA
>DCII01000028.1:13692-13940 GCA_002315935.1 Ruminococcaceae bacterium UBA1730 | reverse complement strand
GGAAGTCGGCAAGAAGTATTTTGAGCAGCTCATCGACAAGATGAAGGCTGAAAAGGGCGTTAAGTTCGATATCGACCTTACCGCTGCTGACCTTAAGGAGCTTGCAAATCAGTTCAAGGCTGAATATAAGAATCAGCTCGGCGAGGATTTCCCCTCAGATCCCGTTGTTCAGCTCAAGCTCGCTATCGAAGCTGTTTTCCGTTCATGGGACAACCCCCGTGCAAACGTTTACAGAAGAGACAACGATA
>DCII01000028.1:13409-13649 GCA_002315935.1 Ruminococcaceae bacterium UBA1730 | reverse complement strand
CCATGGTATTCGGTAACCTCAACAACGAATCCGGCACAGGCGTTGCATTCACAAGAGACCCCGCAACAGGCGAAAAGAAGCTCATGGGTGAGTTCCTCAAGAACGCTCAGGGCGAAGACGTTGTTGCAGGCGTTCGTACTCCGATGCCCATCGCTCAGATGGAACAGGAGTTCCCCGAAGCTTATAAGCAGTTCATCGAGGTTTGCGAAATCCTTGAGAACCATTATCATGATATGCAGG
>DCII01000028.1:12939-13382 GCA_002315935.1 Ruminococcaceae bacterium UBA1730 | reverse complement strand
GCAGGATATGGAGTTCACAGTTGAAAACAAGAAGCTCTATATGCTCCAGTGCCGTAACGGCAAGAGAACAGCTCCTGCTGCTCTCCAGATAGCTTGCGACCTCATTGATGAAGGCCACAAGACCGAAGAAGAAGCTGTTATGATGATTGACCCCAGAAACCTTGACACTCTTCTTCATCCTCAGTTCGATGCAAAAGCTCTCAAGGCTGCTACTCCTCTCGGCAAGGGTCTCGGTGCATCGCCCGGAGCTGCTTGCGGTAAGGTTGTTTTCACAGCTGAAGATGCTGAAAACTGGAACGCAAGAGGCGAAAAGGTTGTTCTTGTTCGTCTTGAGACTTCTCCTGAAGACATCACAGGCATGAAGGCTGCTCAGGGTATCCTCACAGTTCGTGGCGGTATGACCTCTCACGCAGCAGTTGTTGCACGTGGTATGGGTACCTGCT
>DCII01000028.1:12660-12891 GCA_002315935.1 Ruminococcaceae bacterium UBA1730 | reverse complement strand
TGGATGAAGAAAATAAGAAGTTCACACTCGCAGGTAAGACCTTCGTTGAAGGTGACTATATTTCAATTGACGGTTCAACCGGTAACATCTATGATGGTATCATTGCAACCGTTGACGCTCAGATTGCAGGCACATTCGGCAGAATCATGGCTCTTGCTGATAAGTACAGAAAGCTCAAGGTTCGCACAAATGCTGATACTCCCAGAGATGCAAAGAAGGCTCGTGAGCTTG
>DCII01000028.1:0-12621 GCA_002315935.1 Ruminococcaceae bacterium UBA1730 | reverse complement strand
GTACAGAGCATATGTTCTTCGAAGCTGACAGAATTGCAGCATTCCGTGAAATGATCTGTGCTGACACTGTTGAAGAAAGAGAAGCTGCTCTTGAGAAGATTCTTCCCTATCAGCAGAGTGACTTCGAAGCTCTCTATGAGGCTCTTGAAGGCTGCCCCGTTACCATCAGATTCCTCGATCCTCCTCTTCATGAGTTCGTTCCCACAGAAGAAGCTGACATTGAGCTTCTTGCTAAGTCACAGGGCAAGAGCGTTGATGACATCAAGGCTCTCATCGCTTCTCTCCACGAATTCAACCCCATGATGGGTCACAGAGGATGCCGTCTTGCAGTTACCTATCCCGAAATCGCTGCAATGCAGACAAAGGCTGTTATCCGTGCGGCTATCAACACTCAGAAGGCTCATCCCGATTGGAATGTTAAGCCCGAAATCATGATTCCCCTTGTTTGCGAAATCAAGGAGCTTAAGTTCGTTAAGAATGTTGTTGTTGCTACTGCTGATGCTGAAATCGCAGCCGCAGGCGTTGACCTCAAGTACGAGGTTGGTACAATGATCGAAATCCCCAGAGCTGCTCTTACAGCTGACGAAATCGCTAAGGAAGCTGATTTCTTCTGCTTCGGCACAAATGACCTTACTCAGATGACATTCGGCTTCAGCCGTGATGACGCTGGTAAGTTCCTCAATGCTTACTATGACAGCAAGATTTTCGAAAATGATCCGTTTGCAAAGCTTGACCAGAACGGCGTTGGCAAGCTCATGGAGATGTCACTCAAGCTCGGTAAGCCCGTTAATCCCGCTCTTCATTGCGGTATCTGCGGCGAGCACGGCGGTGATCCCACATCAGTTGAGTTCTGCCACAAGATCGGCCTTGACTATGTTTCATGCTCACCCTTCCGTGTTCCCATCGCTCGCCTTGCAGCAGCACAGGCAGCTATTGCGGAAGGCAGCAATAAATAATCGAGAGATTATTAATTAAACCTAAAGCGGAAGGCCCTCAATCATTGTTGATTCAATGGTTGGGGGCTATTGCTATATCCTGAATCGGATATAGATGCTTACAGTTGGAGCAATCCATTTGTGAACAACCTTGTTCGGTGAAATAGAACGAACAAAATCAAAGGCTTCCTTATAGCTTATTTGGAACTCGCTTAGTTTAATGTAATTCTCTATAAATTCTATTATTATATATCTGCCGATTTAATTTTTTCTTGACAAGTAAGCGAAGGGAAGCTATAATGTAGTAACCGATTGGTTACTACATTTTTGAGGTGAGCTATGGCAATTTCAAACGATGAAATATTAAATGTTTCTCTGTCTTTATTCTCACAGAATGGATATGACGGCACAAGCCTGCAGGATATTGCCGATTGCCTGAATGTTACTAAGGGAGCATTGTTCAAGCATTATGAGAGTAAAGAATCGCTCTGGAATGCCTTGATAGATAAAGTCGAGGTTTATTACGGAGAACATTTCGGCAGGGCAAAGAATATTTCACTTCCCGATACACTTGATGAATTGAGAAAATTAACTCTTCATCAGGTGAATTTTACGCTTAATGACAAAATGGTGAGAAAAGTCCGTAAATTATTGACGATTGAACAGTTCCGCAATGATAGAATGTCTGCACTTGCAACAAAGCATTTCAGTGGTGATATTGAAGTTATTTACACGGATATTTTTGAGCATCTAATAAAGAACGGGAAAGTTAAAACAGACAATTTATCACTTCTCGTTCTCGGCTACACTGCACCGATAACCATGCTTATCCACCTTGCAGACCGTGAGCCACAAAGGGAAACGGAAATCATCCAAAAAATCAAAGCACATATCGAGCATTTCCTTTCAGTATACGAAAACAACAATTTCACCGATGACAACACGGCACAAACGGTTTCCGAGATGACTTTGCTCGGAATGCTTTGATATAAAGAATAATTAATTAAGGGGTTCTTGGAAATGAAAAACAAATATACGGTTTTCGGGATAATTCTTTCGGTATTGGGATTGGCATTTATTGCCTTTGCTCTGACAAATCCGCAATTATCATTCCCATGGCCAAACTGGGTCAGTTATACTCTCTATGGCTTCTATGCAATATATACTATTCTCGTTTTCTGTATGCCGAAAATGAAGAATCCAAGTATCGCAGGATGTATCTTTCTTGCTTTTCAGTTTGTTGCACTGGGATTGATCGTGATTTCCGTCGGCGTGAGAAACACCCCGGATAATTATAACCGGTATCTGCCTGCCGGACTTGGCATCACTGTTTTAGCACAGTTTGCAAATCTGTATGTTACGAAAAAGATAAAACGCAAATAAACAACCGGAATGATAATTATGGAAACGAGGAAAATACTATGAGCTGTCCTGAATGTGGAAAAGAAATGAAGCAGGGATTTCTCCAAACGGGAAATCTGGTTGCGTTTAATAAAAACAGACACAAAGGCTCATTAAATCCAAAGTATGAAGAAGATGTCATGATTCTTTGATTATCTTTTCAAGGAGAAAGGTGCACGGCGAATTTATGCCTATACCGAGGATTACAACAAATCGAGTCAGCACCTTTGCGAAAAGCTCGGAATGAGGCAGGAGGGCTTGTTCAAGGAATTTATCTCATTTGTAAACAATCCCGATGGCACACCGAGATATGAAAACACTTACCAGTATGCGATACTCAAAAAAGAGTGGGAAAATGAATAATCTTTTTATTTATATTCACGGTAAAGGCGGAAGTGCCGCCGAGGCAGAGCATTATAAAACGCTTTTTCCGAATGATACGGTTATCGGTTTTGATTATAAGTCCGAAACACCGTGGGATGCTCAAAAAGAGTTTTCGGACTATTTCGATGCTGTAAGTGTCGGGTTTGAAAAAGTCTATTTGATTGCCAACAGCATTGGTGCATATTTTTCTCTTTGCTCGCTCGGTGAAAAGAAAATTGTAAAGGCATTTTTCATCTCTCCGATTGTCAATATGGAAAAACTTATTTGTGATATGATGATGTGGGCAAACGTCACGGAGAACGAGCTGAAAGAGAAAAAAGAAATTCTCACGGAGTTCGGTGAAACGCTCTCATGGGAATATCTTGAGTGGGTGAGAAATAATCCGTTTCAATGGAATATTCCCACCGATATTTTGTATGGTGAAAAAGACAATCTGCAAGGTATTGACACAGTAAACGCCTTTGCCGATAAATTCGGTGCAAAAGTAACCGTTATGAAAAACGGCGAGCATTGGTTCCATACTGATGAGCAAATGTCGTTTTTGGATCAATGGATGCAGTCAAGACAATAAAGGGTGGTCTTTTTGTGCTTCAAGGGAATGTGATTTTGTCTGAATATACGAGTTTTCTATTGACAAAAGTAAATATTATGGTAAAGTATTTACAAAGATATTTTCAAGGTATCTTTGATATATTTTTCGGAGGAAGTTTGTATGGACAACACAAAAGAGGTAAACGCAACAAACGATGAAATCAAGGAAGAGGATCTCGAACAGGTTAACGGTGGCAACCTCGGCGAGGTTTTGGGAACAGTTGCCGCAATCGGAGCAACCGCAGTTATCGGAGCAGCCGCTGTTGCCGGAGCAGCAGCAGTTGTAGCTCTCGGTGCTGCTGCCGAAACAGCAGAAGCAATGTCAGAAAGCAATGCACGTCCCGAACCTGACAGACCCCACCACGACGGTCCTCGTCACGACGGTCCACACCACGATGGTCCGCACCACGGCGGTCCCAACGGCGGACCCGGTCCAAGATTCTAACGAAACCGGCAATCGGATTAATCCCGGCAGACTCGGAAACTGTCTGCCGGGATTTTAAATGGAAATAATAAGTGTTGGAGGGATTATGTGGAGCAGGTCAAAAACACTTTCGAGTATTACTACAAGAAGAACTATGACCGGGTTTATCGTTATATATTCGGGAAGATAAGCAATGTTCATACGGCGGAGGATATGACACAGGATGTGTTTATCTTGGTTTATAACCGTTTTGATTCGTTCGACCCCGAAAAAGCAAGCTTCGAAACATGGCTTTTTGTAATTGTTAAAAATAAACTGAAAAATTATTATAGAGATAGAAAAGTTCTGGTTGATATAGATGACCCGGAGCAGTATACGGAGCCATCGGAGGAGGGCTTCGAAGACGATATTGTTGAAGCGGAATATCTGAGCAGGATGCGTGAATATATAGCTGATGCTCTTGAGGAGCTTAACGAAGTGCAACAGAAAATAGTTGTTGAGAGCTTCTTCAATAACAAAAGCTCAAAAGAAATAGCATTTATGACGGGTCAGACGGATGTGAATGTCCGTGTGCAGTTATCCAGAGCAATAAAGAAAATGCGGAGCTATTTCGAAAAGAACAATATTGAATGGGAGATGTAGAAATGGCAAATATTTACAGAAAAAATGCGTTGGAAAAAATTTCAACTCCCGACCAGCTTGACAGAGCGATTGTTGTTTCCTCGCCGATGTCGTGGCTGGCACTTATCGGACTTGCAATTATCTTTGCGGCAGTAATCATCTGGGCTTTTTTATTTGACATTCCTCAGATGGTAACCGTTTCGGGAATTGTTTCTAATTCGGAAAATACATGGGCAGTTTGCTCAGATACAGTCGGAAAATTCACGGGATTTTCCGTCAAGGCGGGTGAATCGGTTAAGGAAGGTCAGACAATTGCAAATGTAACTCTTCAGAACGGCGAAACGAAAGCAGTTGTTTCGGCACTTGACGGAATCGTTTCTTATCTTTTTGAATTCGAAGAGAATGAAGAAATCGGAGTCGGCAGTGAAATTGCCCGTATTACTCCGGATGACGGAGGAACGGGAAAAATAGCGGTTTGCTATGTTTCTCCGGAGCAGGTCGGAAGCATTTCGCAGAGTCTTTCAGACGGAAGAAGCATTGTTCTTACTTCGGTTACGGGCACGGAAACCTCAAAAACTGCCAATGCTAAAATTATCGCTGTCGGTAAATATGCCGCAAGCAGTACATCAGAGCAGTATTTTGTTTCGGGAAGCTCTTCGTCTATTTTCGGCTCAACAGTCAGCTATCCCGTTATCTGCAAGCTTGGCAGTGACTGCGATTTTTCCGCCGGTACGGTTTTTACGGCAAAAATCAGAGTTTCAGGCGAGCATCCGATTGATAAATTAATCGGATAGGAGGCTGTTTATGAAGAATTTAGTTAAAACACCGACTGTTTTTCAGATGGAGTTTACCGAATGCGGAGCGGCTTCCCTTGCGATGATTCTTGCGTATTACGGAAAACGGGTTCCTCTTGAACAGCTCCGTGTTGAAGCAGGTGTTTCAAGAGACGGCTGTAACGCAGTCAATATTCTGAAGGCCGCAAAGAAATTCGGCCTTGAGGCGAAGGCGTTCAGAAAAGAACCCGATGGGCTTCGAAAAATGAAAATGCCGTGCATCATTCATTGGGAGTTTAATCACTTCGTTGTTCTTGAAGGCTTTTCGGGCGACAGCGTTTTTATCAATGACCCTGCACTGGGCAGAAGAAGGATAACATACAAAGAGCTTGATGAATCCTTCACTGGTGTTGTTCTTTCGTTTGATGTTACCGATTCATTTGAAAAATCCAAAAGAGACACCTCGGTATTCGAGCTTATGAAAAAGCGGATGACCGATAAGGGCGTTATTGCAAAATTGATTTTTCTCGGAATATTATCCGTATTTCCGGGGCTTGTATTATCGGTTATTTCGCAGGTGTTCCTCGATGATGTTCTCGGCTCAAAAAATACCGCATGGTTTACTCAACTGCTGGTTTTCCTCTGCGTTGCATATCTTGTTCAGATTGCATTGAGCTATTACAGAGGCAGCATTTTTGTGAAGCTTCAGAAGAAGACCGCTCTTCTTTCGGGAAGAGATTTTCTCTATAAGCTTTTCAGATTGCCAATAAGCTTCTTTGATCAGAGAAGTGCAGGCGACCTTTGCGGAAGAGTTTCCAATAACGAAAAAATCAGCGACTTCGTTGTTGGTGATTTTGCTTCTATGGTTCTGAGCATCTTCACGGCGGTTTTCTATCTTGTTCTGTTGATAATTTACGATGCTTCGCTGACGGTGATAGCAGTTATCTCGGTTATTGTCAACATTATCATTGTCCGCCTGACCTCAGATTTTGTTTCAAATTCATCCATCAAGCTTTCGCAGGAATACGGAAAATTTGCAAGCACTCTCTGCTCCGGTCTGAGCATAACGGATACTCTGAAGGCATCCGGAGCGGAAAACGAATTTCTCAGAAGACTGCTCGGATTCAGCTCAAAAACAATAAACACGGAGCATCGTGTTAACAAGGTTCAGCAGATAATCAGTGCCGTTCCGAGCACCTTTCAGATGCTTGTCAATGTGCTTATTCTGTTTATCGGCGGAAACAAGGTCATTGAAGGTAAAATGACAGTCGGTCAGCTTGTTGCATTCACAACGTTGTTCGGCTCCTTCTCAGCACCCGTAAATTCGCTTGTCGGCTTCGTCAAAACAATTCAGACAACGAAGGCGGATATTTGCCGTGTTGAGGACATAATGAATTATGCAACGGATGAAAAATTTGACACAGCGGAAAAAGACGACTCAATCAAAGGAAAGCTTGACGGTAACATTGAGGTCAGAAACGCTTCATTCGGCTACAGCATTCTCAAGCCTCCGATAGTTTCGGATTTCAGCTTCAAAATTAAATGCGGTCAGTCCATTGCGTTCGTAGGCTCATCCGGTTGCGGAAAATCGACTGTTTCAAAGCTTGTCAGCGGATTATATAAGCCGTGGGGCGGAGAAATCTTTTTTGACGGCTACTCCGCAGACACAATTCCCGATGAAGTTATCAAGAGCAGTGTTTCGACAGTCAGCCAGCAGATTACTCTTTTTTCCGGTTCGATCAGAGACAATATTACAATGTGGAACAGAAACATATCCGAATCGGATATGATTGCCGCCGCAAAGGATGCCTGCATTCATGATGTTATTTCGCAGAAGCCGGGCGGCTATGATTTTGCTCTTGCCGAAAACGGCTCGAATTTTTCGGGCGGACAGAAACAGCGTCTTGAAATTGCAAGAGCGTTGGCAACAAATCCGACAGTTCTCATCATGGATGAGGCAACAAGTGCACTTGACCCGATAGTCGAAAAGAAAATCATGGATAATATAAAACGCAGAGGATGCTCATGCGTTGTTGTTGCACACAGGTTGAGTGCAATAAGAGACTGCGACATGATTCTTGTTATGCAGGATGGCCGTATTATCGAACACGGAACTCATGACGAGCTGATTTCAAGGTCGGGAGTATACAGTAATTTTGTTAAAACCGTATAGGAGAAGTGTTATGACAGAAACCGAAAACAGAATAGCTCTCGCAGGCGGTAAAAATTATTTCTGCGAAAATGATTCAGAAGCATATCGCATTGTTTCGGGTCCGGTTTTGGTTTATATTGCACCGATAACTCAATGCGGTACGGGACGCCGTTCATTTCTTTATGAGGCGGGCGAGGGAGAGATTATTCCTTCGTTCCATTGCAGAGATTCGGAATATAATGAATGGTGCTTCTGCTTTTCAGCTCTGGAAAAGGCTGAAATTGAAATATTGGAATATGGTTCAACAAAGAGGTTAAGAGATACTTTTTCTCATAAAATTCAGCTTCGTAATTATGAGGAGGAGGGCTATAACGGTGCTCTGCTTGAGCAATACCGTTATCAGCTTCTCAAGGAAGATATATTAATCAAGCGAAACAGAAATTCGAAAACAACAACCTATTCGGAAACGCTGAACATCATTGCCGATACCTTCCGCAAGGGCAGAGTCAGTGCAGACACCGAAAGAACGGGCAACCTTCTTTATGATTGCATGGCGTTGCTCTGCGACAGATGCGGTGTAGGTCTTGCCCCGTACGAAAAGATAAAAGAAGCCTGCGGAGAAAATTTCACGGTTGAAGATATGGCAAGCATTTCGGGATTTTCATTCAGAAGGCTCACTCTTTCACCCGGCTGGGAAAAGCAGGATAACGGTGCTCTGATTGTGTTCAGGAATGACGGAGCTCCAATGGTGTGCCTCCCGAACGGAACAAAGCTGAACGGTTCGCATTCCTATATTCTTGTTGATGCGGGAAATTATCAGACATTTCCGCTGACATCCAAGGTCAACGAAGCATTCAGCACAACTGCATATATGATATATCGTCCGCTTCCGTCAAGGAAGCTGGAAATAAAGGATTTGTTTTCGTTCGGAGTCAAGAGCTTTTGCAAATCGGATGTGATAACATTTCTTGCTTTGACTGTTATTACGGCGATTATCGGGCTGATAACTCCGACAATAAGCCAAAAGCTTTTTGATGAATATATTCCGCTCGGCGACAAGGGCTATCTTCTTGAAATTCTTTATATAATGATTTCGTTCATGCTTGCAAATATTTTAATTTCAGTTGTTAAAAATCTTCTCAATTACAGAATATCAAGCGGCGTGACGAACGACATAAACAGTGCAGTTTATGAGCGTGTTTTCCGTATGCCGGAAAGCTTTTTCAGAAAATTCGAATCGGCAGACCTTGCCAAAAGAATATCCGGAATCGGTAGCATTGTCAGCACGATGTGCGGAATAATAATCGGTTCTGCGGTGTCGGCTGTTTATCTGATACTTTATTTTTTTCGGATGCAGAAATATTCATCAAAGCTCTCTGCGATAGGAATAACGATAATCATTATTTACGGCATATGCTATTATTTCCTGAGCAGGGCTTCGCTTAAGCACAGTGCAGTTGTTGCAGAGCTTGACGGCTCGGCAGGCTCGAAGCTCTTCCAGTTTCTGAGCGGAATTCAGAAAATCAGAATTGCAGGCGTTGAGGACAGAGCGTTATATGAATACCTCAAGCCGACAATTAAGCTCAGGGAACGCCTTGAAAAATGCAGCAGAATTAAGCTTTATAACGGCGTTTTATCCTCGGCATCGGGAATGATTATTTCCGTTTTATTTTACATATCGGCTAAAAATATCATAACCGACACGAACGGTGTTCAGGAAATGAGTGTCGGTACTTTCTCTGCATTCCTTTCAATATTCGGATGCTTTGAAGCAAGTATGCTCGGACTTCTTTCGGAATTCATCACCCTCAAAACGCTCAAGCCTCTTTATGAGAGATTCAGACCGATTATGGAAACCGAACCCGAATACAGCGAAATCGGGGAATTACCCGGCGATATTTCGGGAGAAATTGAAATCAATAATGTTTCGTTTGCTTACGCAGAGGACGAACCGATTGTTCTGAAAAACATCAATCTCAACATCGGAGCGGGTGAATATGTAGGAATAGTCGGTCAATCCGGCTGTGGAAAATCGACTCTGATGAAGCTTCTTCTCGGCTTCGAAAAGCCTTCGTCGGGTCAGATATACTATGACAACAAGGATATTGAAAGCCTTGATAAAAGAGAGCTTCGCAGAAAAATGGGCGTTGTTCTTCAGGAAGGAAGGCTTATTTCCGGAAGCATATTTGAAAATATCACCATCACTGCACCGAACGCAACCGCAGATGATGTTCTTCGGGTAATCAGAGCGGTAGGTCTTGAGGAGGATATAAACAAGATGCCGATGGGACTGTTTACCCATCTGAATGAGGACTGCAACACTATTTCGGGCGGTCAACAGCAGAGAATTCTTATTGCAAGAGCTTTGATTTCTTCGCCGAAAATTCTGATTTTTGACGAGGCAACTGCGGCTCTCGACAATGTTACCCAAAGCATGGTTTCAAAATCGCTTGATGAAATGAATATCACCCGAATTGTTATTGCTCACAGATTAAGCACCATTGAGAAATGCAACAGAATTATCGTTATGGATAACGGTCGCATTGCCGAGGAAGGAACCTATTCCGAATTAATCGAAAAGGGCGGCATTTTCAGTCAGCTTGCAAGAAGACAGATGGTCTGATGAATTTTTTATCCGCAAAGGTGTAACACTTGTCTTAGATATGTGTATATACATTCGAGGTGGAAAAAAATTCTTGAAAGGGGAATCCTTATGAAAAAGATAATAGATAAAAAAACGCTCGGTATTATTGCCGAAAGCCAGAAATTCGGAATCAATGACAGACTTTCTGGAATCATCGAAAAGCAGAAGGAATATTCCGATGAGTTGAGCGAGGAGGAATTATCGCTCGTTTCCGCAGCATCAGGCACGGATTATGAAAAATTCATGCAGATGCTGAATAATAAGAAGTAATTTATATTCCGAATAAGAAAGAGAATGATTTTGTGAAAAGACGAATTATTAACGGCAGCGTTCTTAGCATTGCGGACAGCGACGATAAAATTCTGTTTTCAATGGAAGAGCGTGTTTCGGGCAACAGCTTCATTATCCGTCTCAAGGGAGATATTCAGACGGAGGTTGCCAAGGATTTTGAGGATGAAATCATGGCAATTCTGTCAGTGTCAAAAAAATCGGTCTGCTGCAATCCTGTTTGTGACAGGGTTGTTTGCAGACGATTGGTCTTTGATTTATCTCTTGTAACCTATATTTCAAGCACTGCCTTGCATACATTCTTAAAATATCAGAATATTGTTGACAATATTGAAAAGGGAAGCATGGTAATCTGCAACCCTTCGCAAGCCGTTTTGGATATGCTCAACGAAACGGGCTTCACGGATATTCTGGATGTTGTTACGGATTATGATATTTCGGAGGACGAAAATGAATAGCTTTTCATGCAAACCCTACGAGGGATTCGGAAAATACATAACTGTTATCAATTGCCGTGAGGATTCGGAAAGAATTCAGAGCATTCTTAAAAAGCCTATGCTTGACGGACTACGTGTCTGGTTTGACGAGAGCAGAGAAGAAAACGAAAACACAGAAAAGGTGCTTTCGGAAAAAATAAAAAACTGCTGTGCCTGCTTTCTGTTTGTTTCGAACAATGCGTTCAATTCTCATTGCGTTCGTTCGGCAGTGAATAATGCCGTTTTCAGCGGAAAGCCCGTTGTTGCAATATTCATTGAACAGACCGATTTGACTCTCGGAATTGAAATGCAGATAAAAACAATGCAGGTTATTGACGAATATAAGCTGACAAGAAACGCATTTCTTCAGGAGATTTCAGAGAATAAATATGTCAGAAGCTGTAGCGAAACAAAAGCCAAGCCAATAACAATGTGGCTTGAGAGAGTAAAAACAAAGCAGATTTTTATTCTGAAAAACGGAGCAACAACCTTCGGAAGGCTTCCGGAAATGTGTGATGTTGCAATCGAAGATAACCGATATATCGGAAGAATGCACGCAACTGTTATTCATATGGAAAACAGATGCTTTGTTATTGACAACTCATCCAAAAACAAAAGCTTTGTCAATTCAAAAATGCTTGTTCCGGAAAAGCAGATTGAAATTCACAATAACGATGTTGTAACCTTTGCGGATGAAGAGTTCGTTTTTCATTGCGAATGAGCTTATAACAGATTAGTTGTATAAGAGGTGAAACGATGATAACTTATTGTAAAATATCGGAAAAAGGAAGCCGCAAGGTCAACGAGGATTCCGTTAAAATTGCTGTTTCGAAAAATAAAATCAACTTTATGGTCTGTGACGGTCTCGGCGGCCACGGCGGCGGAGATATTGCGTCAAGGATAGCGGTTGACGAGTTCGAAAAGGCATTTGAAGGCTATGACGGAAATCCTTCGGCGTATTTCGAAAAAGCATTTCTGAATGCACAGAACGGCATTAACGGATACCAGAAATCGAATCCGTCGGTTGCCATGATGAAAACAACCGTCACTTCGCTTATCATCGACAGGCAGAATTATTCATGGGGGTACATAGGCGATTCAAGAATTTATTGCTTCGAAAATGGGAAAGCCATCCGCATGACGAGCGACCACAGTGTTCCCGGAATGCTTGTCAAGGCAGGGGATATTGAGGAGAGTGAAATCCGTTTTCATCCTGACCGCAATAAGCTTCTGCGTGCACTCGGAGAGGAGAATGCTCCGAGATATGTCAGCTCCGAATATTCTCCCTGCGGCGATAAGACCGCATTTCTTCTTTGCAGTGACGGCTTCTGGGAATATGTGACGGAGGAGGAAATGGAAAAAACTCTTGCAGAGAGCAAAAGTGTCAGCGAGTGGCTCACAATGATGAGAGATATTGTTGTGAAAAACGGCGAGGGACGCAACGCAGATAATTTTTCTGCGGTTGCAGTCTGGAGAGGGAATGCTCTCGATGAAAACCGCAAAGGCTGATTTTTATAATTGAACAGAGGAGAGAATCAGATTGGATAGGTGTCCGAAATGCATGCATCGGGCAGATCCTGCTCAGACAGTCTGTCCGCTTTGCGGATATGACAGAGAAAACACATCAGAACGGTTTGACCAGCTTCCGGAGGACCATGTTCTCTGCGGAAGATATTCCGTCGGTGTTGCACTTGGCAGGGGCGGCTTCGGCATAACATATGCGGCATGGGATGAAAGATTAAGACGCCGTGTTGCGATAAAAGAATATCTGCCGCACGGAATCGCACGCCGCAGTAACGATGATATAACGGTTAAAAATGATACACAGTCAAGTGATGCTTTTCTGAAAGGAATTGAGAAAACCCTTTCGGAGAGCCGCCGCTTGGCTGAATTTTCCGATTTCGAAGGCGTTGTGAATGTTTTCGATTGCTT
>DCII01000070.1 GCA_002315935.1 Ruminococcaceae bacterium UBA1730 | reverse complement strand
TAATGGGTAGCCTCCTACTCGATTTGTCAAAGCAAAAGAAGGCACATTTCTGCACCTTCTTCTGCTTTGGGTTGAATTGAGGAGGGGTATTGCTATGCTCCTTTGAGCAATACCGTTCGGGTTGCGGCTCCCGTTCGGTACAATTGAATACTAATCCTCATTTATTAATTCGGTGTGAATTGAATTTAAACTATTGTAAGATAAAATGTTAATTCTATTAAACCACCTGAAAAATATAGAATTTCAGATAATCCGTTTCGGGAACATTCCACAGCACGGGATGGTCACAGCACTGCTGACGCATCTCAATCTGACGAAGCTTAACCCCTGCATCTGCGGCAGCTTCGTGAAGCATTTTAACAAAAAGGTCGTTTCTCATGAAGTGCGAGCAGGAGCAGGTTGCGAAATATCCGCCTCTGGGCAAAAGCTTCATCGCTCTGTAATTGATTTCCTTATATCCACGCTCTGCGGAATTTACTGTTTTTCTGCTCTTCGTGAATGCCGGAGGGTCGAGAATGATGAAATCATAGGGCTTTCCTCCCTGCTTTTCAAGCTCGGGAAGAAGCTCAAAAACATTGGCTGCAACAAATTCCATTCTGTCTTCAAGTCTGTTTCTTCTGGCATTTTCTTTTGCCATTTCAACTGCACTTTCGGAAATATCCACCGCCGTAACCTTCTCCGCTCCGCCCATTGCGGCGTTGAGAGCAAATGAACCTGTATGAGTGAAGCAATCAAGCACTTTTCTGCCCTTCGCAAGCTTCGAAACTGCAAGCCTGTTGTATTTCTGATCAAGAAAAAATCCCGTTTTCTGTCCGTTTTCAACATCAACCGAATATTTTATTCCGTTTTCGGTTATCTCCGTAATAACATTATCCGTATGCGGATAGCCTTCGTACCAGCCTTTATACTGCTCAAGACCTTCAAGCTCACGGATTGCAGCATCATTGCGTTCGTATATGCCCGAAATTTTAACTCCGCATTCATTCAGCACCTTCACAATTGCGGAATAGATAACATCCTTGATTTTGTCCATTCCGAATGAAAGCACCTGCGTTACGATAATATCGGAAAACCTGTCAACCGTCAGACCTGGGAGCTGGTCTGCTTCTCCGAAAATGAGCCTGCAACACGAAAAATCTTCGCCCATAACAGTCCTTCTGTAATCAACCGCATATCTGACACGGCGTTCCCAGAAAGTGGGAGAAAAGTTATCGTTTGCGTTATCCGAAAGAAGGCGGACTCTTATTTTGCTGTTCAGACTCAGAAATCCCGTTCCGAGATATGAGCCCTTCTGCGAAAGCACATCAACAAGGCATCCGTTTTCCGCTTCGCCGAAGGACTCGGTTATTTCCTCTGCATATATCCACGGATGTCCTCTCTTGACCGATGCTTCCGCTTTTTTTGTGACGGTCATAATGGGATAATTTCTTTTAGTTTTCATGATTACCTCTTATTGCAGTTAATGAGTAGAATATATCACAGAACGCCTGTCCGTGTCAATGAAAAAGCGTTCTGCGGCGATTATTGCTTCTGTATATATAATATTTTAGAAGAAGTTGTCTTTTTTTGTTTAAATTGCAGTCAACAAAATATGAAAAATTGTAGATTTTTTTATTTCTTTATGTTATAATCCGTTAGAATGCAGAATTACGGTCATTTCGTTTTCTGCGCCGAACACATTAACTCTATTGTTAAAATATTTTCATTCAGGAGGAATGAACAAATGCTCAAGAAAATCAGCAACGTTCCCTTCAGCGGCACTCCGGAGCAGGAAGCAAAGCTCAAGGCTGTTATTGAGGAATGCAAAGACGACAAGAGCCTTCTTATGCACGTTATGCAGAAGGCACAGGAAATCTACGATTACCTGCCCATCGAGGTTCAGAAAATGATTGCAGAGGGAATGGGCGTTCCCCTTCAGAAGGTTTACGGAGTTTCAACCTTTTACGCTCAGTTCGCTCTTTCACCCAAGGGCAAATACAATGTTTCGGTTTGCCTCGGAACCGCCTGTTATGTTAAGGGTTCTCAGGAAATCCTTGATGAAATCACAAAAATTCTCGGAATCGGCGAAGGCGAATGCACTGCCGACCTCAAATTCTCAATCGAAGCCTGCCGCTGCATAGGTGCTTGCGGACTTGCTCCCGTTTTCACAGTCAACGATGATGTTTACGGCAGAGTTACTCCCGACCAGGTTAAGGACATTCTTGCAAAGTATAACTGATAGATAAAATAAGCTGACTGTTGGGGAATTTATATGACAATCAATGACATTAAAAACTATCTTGACGCCGAGGTTCTCTGCGGCGAAGAATTTCTTGAAAAGGAAGTTTTTTCAGCCTGCGGAAGTGACATGATGAGCGACGTTCTTGCATATGTTAAAGACCAGGCAGTTCTTCTCACCGGACTGATGAATACTCAGGTAATACGCACGGCTGAAATGATGGATATGATTTGCGTTGTTTTCATCAGAAACAAAAAGCCTAACGAAGAAATTATTGAGCTTGCCCGTGAAAGCGGAATAGCAGTTCTGACTTCTTCAAAGCGTATGTATGAAGCCTGCGGAATTCTTTATTCAAGCGGTCTTTGCGGAAAGGCGGAATAATGTCCGATTCATTGAATTTCAGCTATACGGTTGACGGCGAAAACTTTGCCTCTGCGGGTCAGGCATCCGTTCAGGTCAAAAAAGAGCTTCGCCAGCTCGGTATAGCTCCCGAAACAATCCGCAGGGTGTCAATCGCCATGTATGAAGGTGAGATAAACATGGTTATCCACGCAGGCGGAGGCGTTGCCCAGGTCAATGTTGACGATTCGGGAATAGAAATCGTTTTAAAAGACGAAGGTCCCGGAATTGCCAATATAGAGCAGGCAATGCAGGAAGGCTTTTCAACCGCTCCCGATAATGTCCGCTCGCTCGGATTCGGAGCAGGAATGGGTCTTCCGAACATGAAGCGTTACACTGACGAAATGCACATTGATTCAACGGTTGGCGTTGGCACAACCATAACAATGAAGGTTAATTATTAATTTCAGGTAAAGGAGCCGGTAATATGAGTTCATACATTCATTCTGTTTCGCTTGATGCAGAAAAATGCACCGGTTGCACCACCTGCATGAAGCATTGTCCCACCGAAGCCATCAGAATCCGCAACGGCTGTGCGGTTATTGATGCAGACCATTGCATTGACTGCGGCGAATGCATCAGAAACTGCCCGAACAATGCAAAAAAGAGCAATTACAACTCTTTTGATGAGATTAAAAAGTTCAAATACAAGATAGCACTTCCCGCTCCATCGCTTTCTGCACAGTTTGATAATCTTGATGATATTGATATAGTTCTTCAGGGCTTGCTCGACATCGGCTTTGACGATGTTTTCGAGGTTGCTCAGGCTGCCGAGATTGTTTCCGAATACACAAGAAGCTTTCTTAAAACCGAAGGAATAAGGAAGCCCGCAATCAGCACCGCCTGCCCCGTTATCGCAAGGCTTGTGAGTCTTCGTTTTCCGTTTCTCAAGGATAACCTTGTTCCCCTGCTTCCGCCGATGGAAATTGCCGCTTCAATGGCAAGAGAAAAGGCGAAAAAGGAGCATCCGGAATTAAGCGACGAAGAAATCTGTGTCTGCTTCATCTCTCCCTGCCCTGCAAAGGTCAGCTACATCAGAAACGGCTTCGGAAGCTATAAAAGTCAGGTTAATCTCGCTGTTTCGATGAGCGAAGTATATTTCCAGCTTATCAACGTCATGAAGCGTGACAAGCCGTTGAAGATTTCAGCCAAGGCAGGCAGAATCGGCTTGAGCTGGGCAATCTGCGGCGGCGAAGGTTCGGCACTTTTCAACGACAAGATAATCTGTGCAGACGGAATAAACAATATCATTTCCGTTCTCGACCAGATTGAAGACGGCAACATTCCGCCCGTTGATTTTGTTGAGCTGAATGCCTGCCCGAGCGGATGCGTGGGCGGAGTGCTCACAATCGAAAATCCTTATGTTGCCAAGAACAGACTTCATGCATTGAGAAGATATATGCCCGTTGCACACGCTTCGGAAATTTCAAACGAAATTCTCATTCCCGAGGAATGCTTCATTGACGACCTTCCCGATTATCAGCCACTCAACAGATTGAGCGACAATATCGGGGAATCCATGAGGATAATGGCAAGAATTCAGGCTATCAGGAAGTCACTTCCCGGTATCGACTGCGGTTCCTGCGGAGCACCGAGCTGTCGGGCATTCGCAGAGGATATAGTCAAGGGCTGTGCAGACCAGAATGACTGCATCATTGCCTACAAGGATATTTTCAAGCAGTATATAAAGAATTACGGAGCTGATAATAATAATGAAAATAAGTAATATCATTGCTTCGGGCAAATTCTCCGCCGTTTCTGTTTCAGACGAAGAAAGAGAAATCAGCGGCATATATATCGGAGACCTGCTCAGCTGGGTTATGGGCAGAGCACAGGCAGACAATGCGTGGATAACGATAATGTCCAACATAAACATTGTTGCTGTTGCATCCCTCGTTGATGTTGCGTGCATAATTCTTGCGGAAGGCGTTGAGCTTGAAGCATCGGTTATCGAAACCGCAAAATCAAAGGGAATCAACATCCTCGCAACCGCTCTTCCTGCTTATGAAGCCGCCATGGAGCTTTCCGGTCTTCGAAAATGAAAAAATATTATTACGATATGCACATTCATTCGTGTCTTTCGCCATGCGGCGATGATGACATGACTCCGAATAATATCGCAGGAATGGGCGTGGTTGCAAAGCTTGATATTATGGCTCTGACCGACCACAATTCCTGCCGCAACTGCCCTGCATTCTTCAAGGCGGCAGAGCAGAACGGGATTATTCCCGTTGCCGGAATGGAGCTGACAACTGCCGAGGATATTCACATAGTCTGCCTTTTTGAGCAGCTTGAGGATGCACTGAAATTCAACGATTTTGTTGACACAAAGAGAATTCCTATCAAAAACCGTGTTGATATTTTCGGAGAACAGTTGATTATGGACGAAAATGATGAAATTATCGGAAACGAAGAAAACCTTCTTCCGAATGCAACTATGCTGACAATTGACGAGGTTCCTGCCGCCGTTGAGAAATATAACGGCATATGCTACCCTGCTCATGTTGACCGTGAGGCAAACGGCATAATTGCAACTCTCGGTGTTTTCCCCGATTATCCGAAATTCATCTGTGCCGAGTTCCACGACCCAGACATAATCGAAAAATATAAATCTACCTACGGCAATCTTTCGGACAAGCTCACTGTTACCTCTTCAGATGCCCACTATCTGTGGGACATAAGCGGAAGACTTTACGGCTTTGAGCTTGAATGCGAAGACAACGCCGTATCCGTGCGGAAAGCACTCTTTGAAAGGCTGAAAGGCTTATGAAGGAATTATCGCTGAATATTCTTGATATATCACAGAATTCGGTTAAAGCAAAAGCGGATAAAATCGAAATAATTCTTGATGAAACAGCTGAAACGCTTGCCATAACAATAAAGGATAACGGCTGCGGAATGACCGCAGAGCAGGTTCAAAATGTTATGGACCCGTTCTTCACAACAAGAACAACAAGGAATGTCGGACTCGGCGTTCCGCTTCTCAAGCTTGCCGCAGAGCAGACAGGCGGAAGGATTGAAATTCAGTCTGTCAGCGAAAAGGACAACCCCGTTGAGCACGGAACGGTTATCAGAGCTGATTTCTTCACGAAGCATCTTGATTTCACTCCCATCGGTGACATTGTTTCAACCGTCACCTCGCTCATTCAGGGTGCTCCGGATATAAGATGGATATTCATTCATAATACTGTGAGCGGCAGTGTTGAGCTTGATACCGATGAACTGAAAGCAGTTCTCGGCGATGTTCCGCTCGATAATTACGAAGTCATTAAATGGATTGAAGAATATCTCAAGGACGGATATGCCGAAATCCAATATAAATAAGGTTATAATTAATAACAGAGAGGATAGATGTTATGAAATCATTGGCTGAGCTTGCTGCAATCAGAGACAAGATGAAGGACAAGGTTGTTCTTCGTGAGGGCACAGGCGAAATCAGAGTAGTAGTCGGAATGGCTACCTGCGGCATCGCTGCGGGTGCAAGACCCGTTCTCAACGCTTTCGTAGAAGGCGTTAACAAGGAGGGCCTTAGCGATAAGGTTACAGTTTCGCAGACAGGCTGTATCGGCGTTTGCCAGTTTGAGCCGGTTGTTGAAATCTATGAATCCGACAAAGAAAAGGTTACCTATGTCAAGATGACAGCTGAGAAGGCTGCCGAGGTTATCGAAAAGCACCTCAAGGGCGGTAAGGTTATTACCGAATACACCATCACCAACGCTATCTCATAATGGAGGTTAAATAATATGATTCGTTCCCAGGTATTGATCTGTGGCGGTACCGGCTGTACTTCATCAGGCAGTAAGGTACTTATGACCACATTTGAAGAAGAAATCAAAAAGCAGGGACTCGAAGAGGAAGTCAAAATAGTTCCCACAGGCTGCTTCGGTCTGTGTGCACTCGGCCCTGTTGTTATCGTTTATCCCGAAGGCACATTTTACAGCCGTGTTGCCAAGGAAGACGTTGCGGAAATCGTTGAAGAGCATCTTCTCAAGGGCAGACTTGTTGACAGACTTGTTTATAAGGATGTCGGCGAAGATGTCAAGGAAGAGGCGGCAAAGCACGT
Organism: Ruminococcaceae bacterium UBA1730; assembly: GCA_002315935.1. GTDB lineage: Bacteria > Bacillota > Clostridia > Oscillospirales > Acutalibacteraceae > CAG-177. The sequence continues at coordinate 24,471 of DCII01000070.1, read as the reverse complement.
TTCCCTCAACGACACTAACTTCTATAAGACCCAGAAGAGAGTTGCTCTTCGTAACTGCGGTCTTATCAACCCCGAAAGCATTGAAGAATACATTGCTATGGACGGCTATGCCGCTCTCGGCAAGGTTCTTACCGAAATGACTCCGCAGGATGTTATCAAGACCGTTATGGATTCAGGTCTTCGTGGCAGAGGCGGCGGTGGATTCCCCACCGGTAAAAAATGGAGCTTCACAGCGGCAAATTCCGCAGACCAGAAATATGTTGTCTGCAACGCTGACGAAGGTGACCCCGGTGCATTCATGGACCGTTCCGTTCTTGAAGGCGACCCCCACTGCATCGTTGAAGCTATGACAATCTGCGGCTATGCAACAGGTGCAACCGAAGGTTATGTTTATGTCCGTGCAGAATATCCCATCGCAGTCAGAAGACTTCAGATTGCTATTGACAAGGCGAGAGAATACGGCCTTCTCGGCAAAAACATATTTGATTCGGGCTTTGACTTTGACCTTCACATCCGTCTCGGTGCAGGTGCATTCGTCTGCGGCGAAGAAACAGCTCTCATGACCTCAATCGAGGGCAACAGAGGTGAGCCCCGTCCCCGTCCTCCCTATCCCGCAGTAAAGGGACTCTTCGGCAAGCCGACAACCGAAAACAATGTTGAAACCTTTGCCAATATTCCTCAGATTATTCTCAAGGGTGCAGAATGGTTTGCATCAATGGGAACCGAAAAGTCAAAGGGCACAAAGGTATTCGCTCTCGGCGGCAAAATCCGCAACACAGGTCTTGTTGAAATCCCCATGGGCACAACCCTTCGTGAAATCATCGAAGACATCGGCGGCGGCGTTCCCAACGGCAAGAAGTTCAAGGCGGCTCAGACAGGCGGTCCCTCAGGCGGATGTATCCCTGCAAGCCTTATTGATACCGAAATCGACTATGATAACCTCACAGCTATGGGCTGCATGATGGGTTCAGGCGGACTCATCGTTATGGACGAGGATAACTGCATGGTTGATATTGCGAAGTTCTTCCTTAACTTCACGGTTGATGAATCATGCGGTAAGTGTGCTCCCTGCCGTATCGGCACAAAGCGTATGATGGAAATCCTTGAAAAGATTACCTCGGGCAACGGAACTCTCGAAGATATTGATAAGCTCGAAGAGCTTGCATATTATATCAAGGAGAATTCTCTCTGCGGTCTCGGTCAGACTGCTCCTAACCCCGTTCTTGCAACTCTTAAATTCTTCCGTGAGGAATATATTGCTCATGTTGTTGATAAGAAGTGCCCCGCAGGCGTATGCAAAGGACTTCTTCAGTATTCAATCGACCCTGAAAAATGTAAGGGATGCACAATGTGTGCAAGAAAGTGCCCCGCAGGTGCAATCAGCGGCACAGTCAAGAATCCTCATTCAATTGATACTACCAAGTGCGTTAAGTGCGGTGCTTGCATGGAAACCTGTAAGTTCGGCGCAATCAGCAAGGGCTAATATAGGAGGCATAATGCAATGGAAATGGTAAACATTAAAATAAATGATATGCCCCTGAGCGTTCCCAAGGGCATCTCCATCCTTGAAGCGGCAAGATATGCAGGAATTGAAATTCCCACTCTCTGCTTTCTCAAGGATATGAACGAAATCGGCGCTTGCCGTATCTGCATGGTTGAAGTCAAGGGTGCACGTTCGCTCGTTTCAGCCTGCGTTTTCCCCGTAAACGAAGGTATGGAGGTTTACACAAACACAGAGAAGGTCAGAACAAGCCGCAGACATACTCTTGAGCTGGTTCTTTCAACTCACAGAAAGGAATGCCTTTCCTGCGTAAGAAGCGGAAACTGCGAGCTTCAGAAGCTCTGCAAGGAATACGGCATTGAGGATGAAAACAAATATGAGGGTGCATATCCTGCATTCCAGTATGATGATTCAGCTCCTCACATGATAAGAGATAACAGCAAGTGCGTTCTCTGCCGCCGTTGCGTTGCCGCCTGTGACAATCAGGCTATCAGCGTTATCGGTGCAAACGCAAGAGGCTTTGACACTCATATCGGTTCTCCCTTCGAGAATCCTCTTTATGATTATTCATGCGTATCCTGCGGTCAGTGCATTGTTAACTGCCCCACAGGTGCACTTTATGAGAAGGACGACACTGCAAAGGTATTTGCCGCAATCAATGACCCCGAAAAGTTTGTTGTTGTCAACACCGCTCCCTCAATCAGAGTTACTCTCGGAGAAGCATTCGGCAATCCCGTCGGCACTAATGTAACAGGCAAGATGGTTGCCGCTCTTCGCAGACTCGGCTTCACAAAGGTATTTGATACGGACTTCTCTGCTGACCTTACAATTATGGAAGAAGCAAACGAACTTCTCGAAAGAGTTTCCAACGGCGGCGTTCTTCCGATGATTACATCCTGCTCACCCGGATGGGTTAAATACTGCGAGCATTATTTCCCCGATCAGCTTGACCATCTTTCAAGCTGCAAATCTCCTCAGCAGATGTTCGGTGCAGTAATCAAAACATGGTACGCAAAGAAGATGAATCTTGACCCCAAGGACATCGTTGTTGTTTCAATCATGCCCTGCACGGCAAAGAAATTTGAATGCGGCAGAGATGACCAGTCGGCAAGCGGCTATGCTGATATCGACTATGCACTCACAACAAGAGAGCTTGCAAGAATGATTAACACAGCAGGCATCAACTTCAATCTTCTTCCCGATGAAACATTCGATAATCCCCTCGGCGAAGGCACAGGTGCAGGCGTTATCTTCGGTGCAACAGGCGGCGTTATGGAAGCTGCCCTTCGTACCGCAGTTGAAAAGCTCACGGGCGAAGAGCTCAAGGCTCTTGACTTCACAGAGGTAAGAGGAACCGAAGGCATCAAGGAAGCAACCTACACCGTTAACGGCATGGAAATCAAGGTTTGTGCCGCAAGCGGACTCAAGAATGCTCAGAAGGTTATGGAAGACATCAGAGCCGGCAAGAGCGAATATGCTTTTGTTGAAATTATGGCTTGCCCCGGCGGTTGCGTAAACGGCGGCGGTCAGCCTGTTCAGCCTGCAAGCGTTCGCAACTTTGTTGACCTTAAGGGAATCAGAGGTAAGGCTCTTTACGAGGCAGATAAGAATCTCCCCGTCAGAAAGTCTCACGAAAGCGAAGCAATCAAGGCTGTTTATGATGAATATTTTGAGAAGCCCGGCAGTCATATTGCTCATGAGGTTCTTCACACAACCTATAAAGCAAGACCCATGTATAAGAAATAATCCGTTTTTCAGCACCGTGTCTTCGGATACGGTGCTTTATTTTGTTGACATTTATTTATAAAAGAGTTAAACTAAGAAAATACTGATTAAATCGGCAAGCAAGATTTTCGAGTATATTTTACCGTGAAAAAGGCACAAAACGGAGGAAAAACATGACAGGCACTCTGATAAACTGCGTTGCGGTTGCGGCGGGGGGAACAATCGGGGTTCTCTTCAAAAAAGGAATCAATGAAAGCTACACCGAAAGCATAAATAAATCGCTCGGCCTTGCAGTTTTTGTCGTTGGGCTTAACGGCGTTATTTCCAATATGATAAAAAGCGAAAACGGAGCTCTTTCAAGCAGCGGAGAGCTTCTGCTCGTTGCATTCATCGTTCTCGGAACCTTTATAGGCGAGCTTCTGAAGGTGGATGACAGATTTTCAAAATTCTGCATCAGAATTGAAGGAAAACTGAAAAAAGGCGGCTTCGCATCGGGATTTATCAACGGAACTGTTCTTTTCTGCGTTGGTGCAATGGCGATAGTCGGCTCCATTCAGGACGGACTGACGGGTGACGGCACAACGCTTCTGATTAAGAGTGCACTTGACTTCACTTCCTCAATCATTTTCGGAGCAACCCTCGGCTACGGCGTTATTTTCAGCTTCATTCCCCTTCTTATCTATCAGGGAGGAATAACTCTTCTCGCTTCACAATTGAGCGGAATTCTTCAGGGTGAAGTTATGAAACAGGTCTGCTTTGTCGGCTACGCAATCATCATGGCAATCGGCTTGAATTTTCTTCTTGAGAAAAGGTTTAAAACTCTGAATATGCTTCCGGCAATCATTCTGCCCGTTGCATACCATTATATTCTTATGCTGATTGATATTATCAGAAATTGATTTCCGAAAAAACAGTTTTGCGGAGCAATACGCCAATTAGAAGGCAATTATAACCTCACCCATCAAGGATTAACCTTGCAAAATAGCAGGCATTCGGCATTTGTAACAAATTGTTATTAATTCGGACACATTTTTTATCATTAAAAAGGTTGACAATGCGTACTAATTATGATAATATAAGTTATCAATTGTTGCTCTTGCAATATAATATGAAAGGATTGGTTCACAATGAAAAAGGTAATTGCTCTCATACTTGCTCTCGTTATGGCTCTCTCATGTGGTTTAATGGCGTTTGCTACTTCTCTTGAAACTGTTACTGATGTAAACGGCAAGACTTACTATGTTTGCAAATGCGGCAAGTCATATAATTCAATGGATGATTACAATAAATGTGTTGACAGCCATATAACTCAGAGAGAATTTGTCTGTGCAAGATGCGGAATGGTCTTCTATGATAATACCAAGTATAATAATCATCTCAGAGATGCTCACAATCTTGACGATGGTGAAAGTGGTCGGAGCGGCGTAAATGTTGGTGATGTTGAGTATCACTGGGACAAGTATGTCGGAACAGATGTTGTTACTCTCTTCAGCAATCTTGTAGACATCTTCCAGAGCACAGGAATTCTTGAAATGCTCAAGAATCTTGTTGAGAAGCTTTGGGCTCTTATCGAGCAGGGCATCAATGATGCTAAATCAGCACCATCAGTTGCAGGTGCTCTTTCAGACCTTGAAGCAAAGGTTATCGACCTCGGCTTTGGCGACAATCTTGAAATCTCAGGTCTTATCAATAAGATCAAAGAAAAGATTAAGTCATTCTATGCAAACGAAAAAGCTACAACAGTTGAAGCAACTGTTGCCGAAGCTCCCGCAGACACAGGTTCAGCTACTGCAGGTATCGCTGCTTTCGCTGCTCTTTCAATGGCTGCTGCTGCTGCATATGTTTGCACAAAGAAGAAGGCATAATCTAACATAAAGCAGGATTAAATTAGCGCAAGAATTTAATAAAAAGCTTTACGGAGCATCCGAATGGATGCTCCGTTTTTTGTTTTTTCTCTTCACGGAAAGTTGTTAAAGTAAAACGATAAATCGTAGGGCGATTTTTAATCTCCCTCACTTTCGTATAGTTGTTGCTCCGCAAAAGCTGTGGCGGGCGGTTAGTAACCGCCCCTGCGGAATAGAAGCAGTCTTTATTCCCTTGTCGTCATTTTGCAAAGCAAATACTTTGGTTCTTCACCGAAAGCTGGGAATGGCAATAATACCAGCTAAATAATAGAAACAGAGAAGGTTCTGTCATTGCGAGCGAAGCGTGGCAATCCGTTTCCTTTCGAAATCAATCAGAATCTCCCCTCGCAAACATTGTCGCAATACGCCCTTGGAGCGGGAGTATTGCTCTGTGTTTGCTCACCTCACCAGTCTGCGGACTGGTTCGAAATGACAAACTTTTTTCATTCTTCGAAGCCGCAACCCTTGGCGTAACTGCTACCCTCATCGTCATTGCGAGGAGCGTAGCGACGTGGCAATCCGTTTTCTTTCCTGTAGTGAGCGTGATACGCTCACTACATGGTAAGATCGAATTTCAGAACAATTTATCTTTTCTTTGCTTGGTATTGCTTCGGAATGACGGACATTTTAACCGTTAAACAATATGAGAAAACGCTGATTTAATCAGTGTTTACTTAAATATTCTTCTTTTTTAAATTGAAAACCGCACTTACAGCAATTAGACCGACAACGGTCAGAATGGTTTCAACAAGCATGAATGAACCGTTATAAACAAGCGAATAAACAGCAACAGCTTCTCCCTCGGGGCAATAACCTGCCCAGACCGTTACTCCGCTTATAAAGTGGCAGAGAAAACGCAGAATGCAGACCGTAAGACCACCGGCAACAAGCTCTGCCGTCTGTTTGTTTCCGAATTTGCCCTTGAACATTCCGCCGAGACCGAGACAACCGAATGCGATTATATAATCAGCAAGAATAATGACAGCCATTCCGAGTGCGTTTGCGGCATAGGTCACATTCTTAAATCCCATGAACAGCTCAAAAAGAGCAAGCACGAATGCCGCCGCAAGACCGTTTTTAACTCCGTGGCGGTAGGAAATCAGAACTATCGGTACCTGACCGAAAAGCGTGAAGCCGCCGCCGTAGGCAAAGGGCCACGGAATGAAATCCGAAATTGCGAAGATGGCGATTGAAAGAGCAACCATCATTGCACTTTCGGCAAGCACCTGCGTTTTTGTTGTTTTCCTTGACATAGTTTTTCACCTTTCGTTTCTTGGGGAAACAAAAAAGCACCTGAAAATCAGGTGCTAAAACTGAGAACTCGTTCCTACGCCCGCATTACCGGGATCAGGTTCTGGGTATAATCTCAGCCGACTCTTTGTCAGCACCCCATGTTATTTTTATTTACAATCATCTTTATCCGCAAACTCTGCCTTGCCCTCTGGAGTGTCACGGTAAAACTGAGTTTTCGGATGGGGATGAATTGTATTTTTCCAAAGCTCATCTGCAACAGGCTGCCACGCATTCGCAAAGCGGTCACATTTTGCACAGAGCGTTTCTGCACTTTCAGGCTCGATAAGGTCGGTTGACTTTGCTCCCGTCTTCGCAATCATTTTACGCAGACAATCGGGATTTTCGAGCATCGGGCAGGGTCTCAGATGATTATCATTGAAGGGTTGGTCATGCCTGTAAGCCTTGAAAAGCGGACTTTGAAGACCTTCAAGAATGGTTTTGCTTCTGATATTAGAATCCGAATAATGGATGAAAACACAAGGCTCCATATCTCCCTCGGAATTGATGTGAAAATAGTTTCTTCCGCCTGCTATGCAGCCGCCGACATATTCCGCATCATTCTGGAAATCCATAACGAACATGGGCTTGCCTGTTTTACCGTTTCTGATTTTGCGAAGCCATTTATACATCTCAACTCTCTGTTCGGGAGTTGGAATGAGGTCAATAACAGCGTTGTGTCCGACGGGCATATAGTTGAAATAAAGCCCGAAAAGAGCACCCTTTGAAGTCATTAAATCAAGAAATTCATCGCTTGTTACATAAGGAATATTCCTGCTCGTGTAACAGACCGATATACCGTAGAAAAGACCGTTTTTCTTAAGAAGCTCCATGGCGTCTATCGTTCTCTGATATGCACCGTCACCTCTTCTGAAATCGTTGCTTTCTTCATTGCCCTCAATGCTCAATGCAAGCGAAAGATTGCCGACCTTCTTCATTTCGTCACAGAAGGGTTGGTCAATAAGGGTTGCATTCGTGTATGCAAGGAACATACAATCGGGGTTTTCACGGCAAAGAGTCAAAATCTCATTCTTTTTGATAAGAGGTTCGCCGCCTGTCATCATGTAAAGATGAGTGCCAAGCTCCGAGCCTTGATTAACAATGCCTCTCATTTCGTCAAGAGAGAGGTTTGACTTGTGTCCGTATTCGGCAGACCAGCATCCCTTGCAATGCATATTGCAGGCACTTGTTGGGTCAAAAAGCATAAGGAACGGAATGTTGCACTTATATTTTTCTCTGTTTTCTCTGACAGCCTTCGTGCCGTTAATTCCAGCTCCGAGACCGAATGCAAGAAGCATATTCTTAAGCACATCGCCGTCGATATTGTTGATGACATTCATGGCGAAGGTGTGCCAGACGTTTTCTTTATCCTGAACAGCATTTCGGAATGCATCAAAGTTCTTTTCAGGAAAGCTTCCGCCTACGAGCTTCTGGGCAAAATTAATAAACTTAACAAGATTTTCTTCGGGATTCTTCTTGATGTACTTATATATTGCATCAAATGTTGTCGAAGCCATTGCACGCTGAATTTTATCCTTTGCGGTCATCATGTGCACTCCTCCTTTCGCCGTGTTTCAGAATATCGGATAACAGTCTATCACAAAATTTGTTTCGTGTCTACTGAATTTTAACAAAATGGGTAAAAATTCTTGATATGTTAACATTTATAATGTATCATCATATCCGAAGATGTGTTTTCGGGAGAAATAGAGTATGAAAAAGAAATTTCAGAGATACAGACACGCAATCGGTCTTTTTGCAAGAATAATTGCAGCGGCGGCAATTATTGCGGTGATAATATGGAAATTCAGGGAATTGCAGAATATAGATGTCAGAGCATTGGTCGAAGCGTCAAGCAGTACCCTTGCCGCAATTCTGACAATACTCGGCGTTTACCTCATAAAAGGCATAACCTTTGTTGTGCCTGCATCGCTTGTTTATATCGCAGTCGGAATGGCGTTTAAACCCGTTGCCGCCATATTCATAAACCTTGCGGGTATACTTATTGAAATTTTTGTTTCATATCTTGCGGGAATCATTCTCGGCGGTGATTTCGTAACAAGAAAGCTCGAAGGAAACAAATACGGAGCGAAAATCCTTTCACTTCAGAGCAACCGTAAAAATTCCGCAATTTTTGCCGTCAGATTTCTCCCCGTTTTTCCGATTGACCTCGTGAGCCTTTTCCTCGGAGCAATCCGAATGAAGCTTCTGCCATATATTTTGGTTTCTCTCGGCGGAATTATGCCTCGAGTTATACTTTTTACTCTGCTCGGAGACGGAATTTATGATTATATCCCGATGAAGGCGATTATTCCCGTTGCGGCAATTCTAATTGCCGTTATGCTGATTGTGTGGATTATCAGATACATAATCAAATCAAGGAAAGAGGAGGCTCCCGTTTACATCCCTCTCTGCGAAAGCGGAAACGCCGTTATTTTTGACACGGATATGGGTCCGGACTGCGACGATGCCGGAGCATGGGCATTGCTTCTGAAATATGCCGAAAAATATAATTTCAGAATTCTCGGAGCCGCAAACTGTACCTCAAATAAATATGCTAACGGCGTTATCAGAGCCATCGGCGGCAATGAAATATATGTAGGTCAGCACATTGGCGAAAAAATTCTTCCCGACGGCGACAGATACAACAAGGCAGTAACCGAAAAATATTTTGCAGATGCGAAGGATGCCTGCAGAGCCGATGATGATGTTGATTTTTACAGAAATCTGCTGTTGAAGGCGGATAAAAATTCGGTTACCGTTATAACGGTCGGCACATTCTCAAATATTGCAAAAATTCTTGATGCGGAGCCGAAGCTTTTTAACTCGAAGGTCAAGGCAATTGTTGCAATGGCAGGCAAATTCCCGAAGGGAAAGGAATTCAATATCGAAAGCGATATTCCTGCCGCAAAGACGGTACTCGAAAAATTCGGAAACGCAATTATTTTCTCCGATTTTGAAATCGGTGCAGATGTTGTTGCAGGCTTCGAAGAGGAGAAGGAAAACAATCCCGTCTATGACTGCTATAAATTATATGTCGGCAAGGAGCCGTATAAAAGAAGCAGTTGGGACCTGACCGCCGTTCATTTTGCGGCTGAGGGCGAAGGAAAGTTCTATGGACTGACACCTGCAATGAGGGTCAGCATTGACGATGAGGGATGTATGCTTACCGAAAAAGATAAGCATTCAAACAGATATTTCATGAAAAGAATGGTTGCGGCTGATGTGTTGGCAAGGCATCTTGAGGATGAAATCTTCTGCTGCTGAATTTCTTGACAATGCAACAGCATTGGATATAATAAATACGGAGGTAATTGATATGAAAAATTTTAAAAAGCTTATTGCTCTTCTTCTTGCCGTTATGATGCTTGCTTATCTTGCATCCTGCGGAAAGGAATTGACCGAGGATAAAGAACAGACAACCGTTTCAGACGAAAGAGAAGTCAAAACAAAGGTTGCCGTTCTCAACGGACCGACAGGTCTTGCACTCAGGAAATTCAAGGATGACCGTTCATATGCGTATGAGGTTGAATACTACGCCGACCCTCAGGAAATTGCATCACTTGTTACCAAAGGTGATGTTGATATTGCGGCTGTTCCGCTCAGCCTTGCCGCAAATCTCTATAAGGAAACAAACGGTGCAGTTCAGATGCTGGCAATCGGTGCTCTCGGAGTGCTCAAGGTGCTTTCCTCCGATGAATCAATCAAGAGCATTGCAGACCTCAAGGGCAAAACGGTTTATGCGTCAGGTCAGAATTCAACTCCGGAGTATGTAATAAATTACATCCTTGAAAAAAACGGAATTGACCCCGAAAAGGATGTTGATATTCAGTTCAAGTCCACTCATGAGGAGCTTGCCGCCCTTGCAACGGAGGGAAAAGCCGAAATCTGCATCCTGCCGGAATATTTTGCAACAAATGTTGCAACGAAAAACGAAAAAATGAAAAAGGTCATTGACCTTACGGCTGAATGGAACAAGATCTGCGAAAATGAGATTGCTATGGGATGCTATATTGCGAGAAAGGAATTTATTGCGGAAAATCCGGAAATAATTTCAGAATTCTTTGAATTTGCGGAAATTTCAACCAATTATGTCAAGGAGGTTTCCCAGTCGGTCAACTATGTTATTGAAGCGAAGCTCTTCGGAACAATGGATGAAGCCGCATACGGAATCAACGGAAGCAATCTGGCATTCATAACGGGCGAAAAAATGAAGAAAATTGCCGCTTCGGACTTTGAAATTTTCTATAGTATGAATCCGGAATCGGTCGGAGGAGAGCTTCCCGATGACGCATTCTATTATGTCGGATAAAAATAATTACAATTGGACTTGAAATTATCCGATATTTATACTATACTTTTATTGGCATCTTTCCGATATGGTATAATTAATTTCAGGAGGAAAACTCAATGACAAAAAAGATTATCGCCATCCTCATGGCAATGGCACTTGTTCTTTCCTTTGCCGCCTGCGGTGCAAAGAACGATGAAACCACAGAGCCTGCTCAGACAGTTGCAGACACCACTGCCGCTCCCGAAGAAACATCGGCTCCCGTTGAAGAAACTTCAATTGAAGAAACATCAGCTGAAGCTGTTTCAGAGGAAGCAACATCAGCAGAAGAAACAACTCAGGCAGCTGCAAAGGTTCCCGAAACAACAGAAGAGATTATCGAATTTTATAATAAGGCCGCCAATGCCGCCAAAGCAGATTCAAAGAGCATTACATATAACTACATGAAGCACGCTCCTGCCGGCAATGTCAGCGGACTTCCCAAGATGTTCAATTCGCTTGCAGATACTGTTATCAGCAACAATACAGGTGCAGATAAGAGCAAAACAAATCTTGCTCTCAACACTCAGAGCTTAAAGAACACCAATTTCCCCGTTGAAAACGAAAGCTGGGCATCAAAGCTTACTGCCGATGATGTCAAAAGTGCAACCTGCACCGAAAGCAACGGCGTTTATACGATTAAAATCGTAACAAAATCAGACGATTTCCTTGCAAATGTCAAGCATGGTTCATATCATAATCCCAAGGCATTCAATGTTGTTCTTCCCTCAACTGTTGCAGATAATATTCCCTCGGCAGTTGCAAAGGTATTCAGCATAGGAACGGTTGCAATCGCCTTCCCCTCAAGCACAATCACCGTTAAGGTTGATGCCGCAACAGGAAATATCAAAACAGCAAATTATCTGATGTATTGGACAATGAAAATTCCTCTTGGCAACAGTGATGTTATCATCCCGTTCTCGACCGAGAGTGATTATACAGTCAATTTTTAATTTAGGAGCATAAAGCAATGAAAAAAGAAGTTCTCGTTGAAACATCCGCAAGACACGTTCATGTTACACAGGAAGCTCTCGAAATCCTCTTCGGTGAGGGCTATGAGCTTACAAAGAAGAAGGACCTTTCACAGCCCGGTCAGTTCGCAAGCAATGAAAAGGTTGCTGTTGTCGGTTCAAAGAGCCAGTTCCCCGCAGTTTCAATTCTCGGACCCGTTCGCCCCGAATGCCAGGTTGAGCTTTCACTCACAGATGCTCGTTCAATCGGCGTTGACGCTCCCGTAAGAGAGAGCGGCGACATCGCAGGAAGCGGCAGCTGCAAGCTTGTCGGCCCCAAGGGTGAGGTTGAGCTTGAATGCGGCGTTATCGCAGCAAAAAGACACATCCATGCAACTCCCGAGGATGCAGAGAAATTCGGTCTCGAGGATAAGCAGATTGTTTCGGTCAAGATTGATTCGAACGGCAGAAAGCTCATCTTTGATGATGTTGTTGTCAGAGTTAGTCCCAAGTACGCATGGGCAATGCACATTGATACCGATGAATCAAACGCAGCAAGTGCAGTTCCCGGTATGATGGGCGAAATCCTTTAATAAGCATTAAGAGCTGTGAGCAATCACGGCTCTTTTTAATTATGTTATCACAATTAATCTTTTGTAAATTATTTCTAAATTCTATTGATTTGAATATCGAAAAATTATATAATAAGTATAACACAGAAATGTGATTAATTTTTAAGGGGCAATCGACATGAACAAATTTGTTTTAAATGAAACATCTTATCACGGAGCAGGTTCAATTTCTGCAGTAGCTGAAGAAATCAAGGCAAGAGGCTTCAAAAAAGCTTTCGTTGCTTCTGGTGCAGATCTCATTAAATTCGGCGTCACCGCAAAGGTTACAGACCTTCTTGACAAAGCCGGTATTCCATACAGCATTTTCTCGGATATTAAGGCAAATCCGACAATTGAAAATGTTCAGAGCGGAGTTAAAGCATTCAAGGAGAGCGGTGCAGACTGCATCGTAGCAATCGGCGGCGGTTCATCAATGGATACCGCAAAGGCAATCGGAATTATCATCACAAATCCCGAATTTGAGGATGTCCGTTCGCTTGAGGGCGTTGCTCCGACAAAAAATCCCTGCGTTCCCATCATTGCAGTTCCCACCACAGCAGGTACTGCGGCAGAGGTTACAATCAACTATGTTATCACAGATGTTGAAAAGAAGCGTAAATTCGTCTGCGTTGACGTTCACGATATTCCCATTGTTGCCGTTGTTGACCCGGATATGATGGCATCAATGCCTAAGGGTCTGACCGCCGCAACAGGCATGGATGCTCTCACCCACGCCATTGAAGGCTACATCACAAAGGGTGCATGGGAGCTTTCGGATATGTTCCACATCAAGGCAATCGAAATTATTGCTCGCTCCCTCAGAGGTGCTGTTGCAAACGAAAAAGAAGGCAGAGACGGTATGGCTCTCGGTCAGTATATCGCCGGCATGGGCTTCTCAAATGTCGGTCTCGGCGTTGACCACTCCATGGCACATACTCTTTCGGCTTATTATGATATGCCGCACGGAAAGGCTTGTGCAACTCTCCTCCCCTGCGTTATGGCATTCAATGCTCCCTGCACAGGCGAAAAATACCGTGACATTGCAAAGGCAATGGGAGTTGAAGGCGTTGACAATATGACACAGGAGGAATACCGCAAGGCCGCTGTTGACGCAGTTGATAAGCTTGCACAGGATGTTGGCATTGTCACATCGCTTAAGGGCGTTGTTAAAGAAGAAGACCTTCATCAGCTCGCTCTTGATGCTTATGCAGATGCCTGCCGTCCCGGTAACCCCAGAGACTGCTCCGTTGAAGACATCGAAGCTCTCTATCGTTCTCTCATGTAAATCAGAAATTGCAAAATCCGCTGTCTTTCAGAAGAAAGGCGGCGGATTTTTGCGTTCATAACTTAAACCTTAATTTTGCCCTTTGAGACCTTAAGGCAGATAAGAAGAATAACTGCACTGGTGACCGTCAGAATTGTTGACAGTGCCGCACCGGAGCCGATTGAATTTCTGACTATATCGGTATATGCGGCAATGGTCAGAGTGTTATTCTTGCCCGAGGAAAGCATAATCGAACAGCTCAGTTCGTTAATGCAGGTGACCCACGAAAGAATTGCACCCGAAAAAACTCCGGGAAGCATTATTCTTGCGGTAATCTTGCCGAAGGACTTAATCGGCGAAACTCCGAGGTTGATTGACGCTTCCTCAACCGACGGGTCTGTCTGAAGAAGAAAAGCACTTGCACTTCGGACTGTATACGGAAGCTTACGGATAACATAAGAAATGATGATGATTGTACCCGTACCGGTCAGAATAAGCGGCTTGACATTGAATGTAACGATATAGCAAAGTCCGAGAACGGAGCCGGGAATAACATACGGAGCCATGAGCAGAAGGTCAAGAATTCCGCCTGTTTTTCCTTTCCTGCGGACTATTACATAAGACATCAGAACGCCGATTAGAACTATGAATATCATCGCAACCGTTGAGAATACGAATGTATTCTGCAATGCGGTCCAGAGCCTTGAGCCGAGCTTTGAATAGTTATCAAAGGTAAATCCGCCGATAAAGCTTGAATAATTTGTCTTCTCAAATGAGCTGACAATAACAACAACCTGCGGCAGAAATGCAACAAGGCAAACAATTGCAACGGGAATGGTGACAAGAATTCTCTTTATTCCCTTCAGCTTCTTTTCCTGCGGAGGACGCATCGAAGACATGATATAATTCTTTTTTGAAACAAAATTTTTCTGGATTATAAGCACGAGAAGAGTAATCAGAACAATTATTATCGAAATTGCGGAAGCGAGGTTGCCGTTTCCGCCTATTTCACCGAGCCATTCATTATAAATCAACACGGGCAGAGTTCTGAAATCCTGACCGCCCAAAAGCATGGGAGTGCCGAAATCTGCGAGTGCACTCATGAACACAACAAGTGCACCTGCGGTGACGGAGGGAGTTACAACGGGCAGAGTTATAGTGAAGAATCTGCGGAGCTTGCCGCTTCCGAGGTTTTCTGCATTTTCTTCAAGAGAAACATCAATGCTCTCCATAGCTCCCGAGGTATACATATAAACATAGGGGAACAGCTTCAGAGTAAGAACTATGCTCACTCCGCCGAAGCCGTAAATTGTCGGCATGGTTATTCCGTAATTTGCGAAGAATTCGGTAATGCTTCCCGAACGCCCGAACAGCATAATCCACGCATACGCACCGAGGAACGGAGAGCTCATGAGCGAAAGAATTGTTATTACGTGCCAGAGCTTCTTTCCGATAACATTGAATCTCGTCATGAAATATGCCATCGGCACACCGATTATGACGGAAAACAAGGTCGGAACAATTGAAATTATTATGCTGTTCCAAAGAGCGGAATAATAATATTTCTTTTCAAAAAATTTTCTGAAATTATCCAGCGTGAAGCCCGACACATTGCCTGTTTCAAACGCATTTGTTATCATTGACGAAAAAGGCCATACGAGAAAAAGTGCGAAGATTATAAACACAATCAGCTTTACCCAGAACCAGCAGTCCATGTAAAACGGAGTTGATGACTGTTTCTTTTTCAGCATGAAAGTACCTCCTGAGATTCGCTTTCATACAGGCTCACACGATTAACATCAAAGCTGACAAAAACCTTGTCTCCGGCGTTTTTGATGCTTCCGTTTTCCTTGACATATTCCGACATAATGATGCTCTGTCCGTCTGAAAGCTCAACCTCATATTCGGTTCTGTCTCCGAGGTATGTTGCAAATTTAACAGTCGCCGGCATTCCGCCTTCGCCGAAGGAAATCTGCTCGGGTCTGGCTGAAAGAATTGCTTTTCCCGCATATTTCTTCTTCATCGGAATTTCAAGCTTCAGTTCGTTTTTGACATTTAAAACTCCGTTTTCATCAACATCGCAGTCAATGAAATTGCTTACTCCGATAAAGTTTGCAACAAACGGATTCTGCGGCTTCGAATAAATTTCTTCGGGGGTTCCGACCTGCATAATCTCGCCTGAATTCATAACGGCAATTCTGTCCGAAACCGCAAGAGCCTCCTCCTGGTCATGGGTAACATAAATTGTGGTTATGCCGAGACTCTGCTGAAGCTTCTTGATAATTGTTCTCATCTGAACACGGAGCTTTGCATCAAGATTTGACAGAGGTTCATCCATGAGAAGAACGGCAGGCTCGATAACAAACGCTCTTGCAAGTGCAACTCTCTGCTGCTGACCGCCAGAAAGCTCATTCGGTTTTCTTTTTGCCCATCTCTCAATCTGAACAAGCTCCAGTGCCGTTTTCACACGCTCTTCAATCTCCTTTTTGGGAACCTTGCGTGCCTTCAGACCGTAAGCAACATTTTCTTCAACTGTCATATGCGGAAATATTGCATAGTTCTGAAAAACCATACCTATATCTCTCTTATGTGCAGGAACGCTGTTGATAAGAGTATCGCCGAAATAGAATTCGCCGCCTTCAATTGAATTGAAGCCTGCTATCATTCGAAGAAGCGTGCTTTTTCCGCAACCCGAGGGACCGAGAAGAGTGAAGAATTCACCCTCTTTGATGTCAAGAGATACTCCCTTAAGTACCATGCTTTTTCCGTATAATTTTACTGCATCTTTTATTTTAACTGCATTGCTCATGTTCTGTCCTCTTTCAAAATTGTTAAGAAGGCAAGGGAAAATTCATCCCTTGCCTTAAATTTTAAGAATTCATTTATCCAACAACAATATCCTGCCACTGCTCTTTGATTGCGGAAGCGTTTGCCGAAACATAATCAAAATCATAATTGATAAGCTTTATTTCGGAAAGAGGGCTAAGTCCTGTTGCTTCAACATCCGAACGCATGGGACGGCGTGCCCAATCCTTATTCTGTGCTGTCTGGCACTCATTGCTCAGAACGAATTCCTCAAAGAGCTTTGCAAGCTCCGGATTGGGGCAATCCTTGATGATGGCAACTCCGTCGGGAACAGCAGATGTTCCGTCTGAAGGATAAACTGTGACCATCCAATCCTCCGCATAAGCAACCGAACCCTTTTCGAGAGTTATACCCATTGCATTTTCCCCTGCAAAAACATCCTTATGAGCAAGAGAAGAGGAGGATTTGACCTCGAGCTTCGGATAAAGCTTCTTAACGAAATCCCAACCCGATTTGTAGTTATCAGCCGAGGAACCGAAAACAGAAAGCATTGTGCAAAGCTGTGTGAATGCGGAGCCTGACGAAGCGGGGTCTGCAATTGCAATCTTGCCGTATTTGGCAACATCCCAGTTGAGAAGGTCTGCCCAGCTCTGCGGAATATCCTCCTTTGCAACCTTCTGCGTGTTGACAACGAATGTCATCGGCAGGGGCGATTCGCCAATCCAATAATATTCGGGGTCGCAGAGAGAAGCATCAAGCACATCAAAGCAGGTGGGCTTATATGGCTGAAAATATTCCTTATATGCGGCGAGAGTGTCTGCACCGCCGCCCCAGATAACATCGCAAACGGGATTTGCCGATTCAGCGGCAATCTTTGCAACGAGGTTTGAAGTGCCGTCCGCAATAACCTCAACCGTAACATTCGGATATTTCTCTTCAAAAAGAGCAACTCCTGCGTTCAACGGGTCTGAATCATGAGGGGAATAAACGGTAAGTGTTCCCGTATAATCGGCAGGAGTCATTTCTCCTGCGGGCTTTGTTGCTGTATTTGTGTCTGCATTTTTTCCGCATGAGCAGAATGCAAGAAGCATACAGGCTACGAGTAAAAATATAATCGTTTTTTTCAAATCGGTCATCTCCTTATATTTTATATTCTGAATTATAACACAGCGAATTATTCAAGTCAACAGAATAAAACTTTATTTATTCCCCTCCGATTTGGGATTTTTCGTATTCTATCCTTCGGATGCAGAAAAATAAAGGTCTTAATTTTCCGAAATTACTGTTTATTTTTTCGCAGATGAATGGTATTATAGTATCAGCGAAAATCCAAAGGAGGAAAGCATATGCTTAAAATCACAAATCTTTCAAAATCATTCGGAGAGAAGAAGGCTGTTGATGACCTCACTCTTCATATAAGACCCGGCGAAATTTACGGCTTTATCGGCCATAACGGAGCAGGCAAAACAACAACCCTCAAGAGCATTGCCGGCATTCTCCGCTTTGACAAGGGTGAAATTCTCATCAACGGCAAATCAATAGTCAATGAACCGATTGAATGCAAAAAAATGATGGCTTATATTCCCGATAATCCGGATATATATGATTTCATGACCGGCATTCAGTATCTGAATTTTGTTGCGGATATATTCGGAATATCCGCTTCGGACAGACAGGCAAGAATCAAAAAATATGCCGATTTATTTGAGCTGACCTCTGACCTTGCCCAGCCTGTTTCGGCTTATTCTCACGGAATGAAGCAGAAGCTCGCAATCATTTCGGCATGGATTCACGAGCCGAAGCTCATCATCATGGATGAACCCTTTGTCGGTCTTGACCCGAAAGCGGCACATCTTCTCAAGGGCATGATGAGAGAGGTATGCGACAACGGCGGAGCAATCTTTTTCAGCACCCATGTGCTTGAGGTTGCGGAAAAGCTCTGCGACAAGGTTGCCGTTATCAAGGGCGGTAAGCTCATCGTTTCGGGCACTATGGAAGAGGTCAAGGGCGATGAATCCCTTGAGTCCGTATTCCTTGAACTGGAGGACTGATTATGTTTAAGGCTCTGTTTAAAAAGCAGTTCATGGAAATCAACAGAATGTATTTTATGGATAACAAAACCGGTAAAATCCGTTCGCCTAAGGCTATCATCGGATTTATCTGCCTGATGTTATGCATTTTCGTTTCTGTCGGCTTCGCATTTGTCGGCATAGGCATGGCTCTTGCCGACCCCCTTTATTACGGACAAATAGAATGGCTTTATTTTGCGATGATGGGCATGATGGCAATTGCCGTCGGCGTTTTCGGAAGTGTTTTCACAACCTATTCAAGCCTGTATCTCGCAAAGGATAATGAATTTCTTCTCTCAATGCCAATTCCTGCAAGACACATCCTCACGGTCAGAATGATAACGGTTTATCTTTCAAGTCTGCTTTATTCTGCACTTGTCTGGATTCCTGCCGTTGGTGTTTATACCCAGAGAGGATATATGAACGCCGAAAGAATGATATTCTGCATTGTTATTCAGATTCTTATTTCGGCTTTTGTAACCGTTCTGACCTGCATTCTCGGATGGGTTATTGCCGCAATTGCAGGCAAAATCAAGAATAAGAGCATTGTTACCGCAATCATAACGGTTGTATTTATGGGCGGTTATTATTTTATTCAGTTCAGACTGAATTCATTTCTCCGGCTTTTTGCGGTCAACGGCGGAGAAATTGCAGAAAAAATCGGCAAAACCATCAGAGTGTGGATTTATCCGATGTATCAGCTCGGTCTTGCAGGTGCAGGAAACGCAAGGGCTTTCGCAATCGTTGCCGCAATGACAATTGCTTTATGCGTTATCTGTTATGCGGTTCTTTCAGCTTCATTTATCAAAATTCTCACAACCAACAAAGGAGCAAAGAAAACGGAATATAAGGAAAAATCCGTTAAAACAGCAAGCATTGATACGGCACTTATAAAGAAAGAGCTTAAAAGAATTGTCAAAAGCCCGACCTATCTTATCAACGGCGGTCTCGGATTAATTATTATGCCTGTTATCGGCATTTCCGCAATTATCAAAAGGGATGACCTTTCCGCCATTCTTGAGCAGTATTACGCACAGGGAGATTTCTTCAAAAATGCAATTCCTGTTATTGTCGCTTCGGCAATATGCCTTGTTCTTTCAATGAATATCATTGCACCGCCTTCGGTTTCTCTTGAAGGAAAAAACATATGGATTCTTCAGGTTCTTCCCGTCGGAGCAGAGAGAATTCTTCGGGCAAAAAGAAGAGTTCCCGTAATACTCAACACGGTTCCTGCACTGTTCTGTGCAATTGCCTTAGGAATTACATTCGGAATTGATGTTGCGGAATTTATCGCCGTTCTTGCGGTTGTTATTGTGTATATCTTTTTCAATGCAGCCTTCGGGCTTTTCCTCGGCATAAAGAAGGCAAATCTCGGCTGGACAAATGAGGTTGTTCCCATCAAGCAAAGCATGGCGGTTTTTATTGCCATGTTCGGCGGAATGGGCATTGCAGGAGCTGTTATTGCCGGATACTATTTTCTGCAAGCAATTCCTGCATGGACTTATCTCTCGTGCGTTGCATTGATTTTTGTGCCTGTCACTCTCATTCTCAACCGCTGGATAAAATATGAGGGTGCAGAAGCATTCAGAGCATTATGATTAAAGCCATTCAGAAAGCAATTGAAGGCTTCCGCATAACGCCCGAACAGAAAGAATATCCGCACACTCTGAAAATCAGGACAAAATAAGCCACTCATTGACAGGAAAATAATCCGACTGTGGGCTATAATGATTTCAGCGATGAAAACAGGAGAGAAAATTATGGAATGGATTGCAGGTCTGAAGGAAACGCTGAAATTTATCGAAGATAATCTCGAAAATAACATTGACATAAACGGTATCGCAGAGAAAATTTATATTTCGCCGTTTTATCTTCAGAAGGGATTCAGAATAGTAACAGGATATTCAATCGGCGAATATATCCGCAACCGCAGACTTTATGAAGCGGCGAAGATTCTTTCGCAGACCGATGAAAAGATTATTGATGTTGCTTTCCGGTTCGGCTACGAAACTCCCGAAAGCTTTACAAAGGCGTTCAGCAGATTTCACGGTTCTTCGCCGAATGCAATTCGAAAGGATTCATCCCTTATCCGCTGTTTTCTTCCGCTGGTAATCAGAATTGAAATAACAGGAGGAGAAAAAATGGATTACACAGTCAGCCCGATGTGGGGCTTTAAGCTCATAGGCTTCGAAAGAATTTTTTCGGGAGAAAACGCATATAAGGAAATCCCCGAATTCTGGGACGAAATCTGCGAGAAATACTGCACTCACACAATCTATGCAGGCAAAGCACCGTCCTGCCCCGAAGAGAGAGCAATAATTGACAACTGCATCGGCGAATACGCCGTCTGCATTGATGACATAGGAGACGGAAAATTCCGTTATATCATTGCAGGAAAATATACGGGCGGTGAGGTTCCCGATGGAATGACACTTTTTGAGCTTCCCGGCGGAGAATGGGCAAAATTCAGCTGTGTCGGAGCAATGCCCGATGCATTGCAGAAGGTGAACACCTATATTTTCAAGGAATGGCTTCCGGGCAACAGAGAATACGAAATGTCGGGAAACTACAACATCGAATGGTATTCCTGCGACGGAAACAAGGATGATGCCGATTACAGAAGTGCAATCTGGATTCCCGTTAAAAGATTTTCAGACGAAGCGAAGGAGCGTTGGGGAGATACCGATGCCTTTAAGGAAAGCGAAAAGAAATCCGCTGGAAGAAGTAAGGAGCAGAATGAGCTTATCAACGACGGACTGATGGAAATATTTGTCCGCTTCGGGGAGATAAAGGATAAAGCTGCTTCCTGCACAGAAGCAAGGGCACTTGTTGCCGAGCTTCAGAAATATATCAGCGATAATTTCTATGCCTGCTCCGATGAAATGCTCTCCTGCCTGGGCGAGATGTATGTCGGCGATGAAAGATTCAGGGCAAACATCAACCGTGCCGCAGGAAACGGAACGGCGGAATTTGTTTCGGAAGCAATCAAAAATAAATAATTCAGTTTCAGGTCTGTCGCAAATTGAGAAAATCAATTTGCAACAGACCTGTTATTGTTTCGTTATCTCCACTCAACATTTTCCGCATTGGTCGCTTTTTCCTTCAGCGTTGCAAGTCTTCGGAGTGCTTCGTTGAGGGTATTGTCATTTTTGGCGAAGTGAAGTCTGATAAGATGATTGATGTTTTCTTTGAAGAAGCTTGAGCCGGGAACGGCGGCAACGCCGACATTCCTTATCATCCATTCGCAGAATTTCAGGTCGTCCTTAACGCCGAATTCGCTCACATCAACAAGCACATAATATGCTCCCTGCGGATCTGTGTATTTAAGTCCGAGTTTGTCAAGACCTCCGACGAAAATCTCTTTCATATGAGCATAGTGTGCGGCAAGCTCTTCATAGTAATCGTCTCCGTATTCAAGACCCGTGACTGCCGCTTCCATCAGCGGTGCGGCGGCTCCGACAGTCAGAAAATCGTGAACCTTTTTGACTCTTTCGATTATTTCGGGATTTGCTATAACATATCCCAAACGCCAGCCTGTGATTGAGAAGGTTTTCGAAAGCGAGTTGCATACGACAGTACGCTCTCTCATTCCGGGAAGTGACTGCATATAAATATGCCTGTTCGGCTTATAGACAATATGTTCATAAACCTCGTCCGTAACAACATAAGCATCATATTTTATTGCGAGAGAAGCAATATATTCAAGCTCCTCCTGCGTAAAAACCTTGCCGCAGGGGTTTGACGGATTGCAGATAATGATAGCGGAAGCATCCTGCCTGAAAGCATCCTCAAGAACTTTTCTGTCAAAATTGAATTCCGGAGGATTCAGCGGAACATAAATCGGAACTGCACCTGAAAGAATAGTATCTGCACCGTAGTTTTCATAAAACGGCGAAAAAACAATAACCTTATCCCCGGGATTGACTATGCTCATCATGGTTGCCATCATGGCTTCCGTGCTTCCGCAGGTAACAACAATTTCGGTCTGCGGGTCAATTGAAATCCCCGAAAAATGCTCATATTTTTTCGCAACCGCATCTCTGAAATTCTTTGCTCCCCATGTTATCGCATATTGATGGGGACCTTCGGCAGAAACCTCTGCAAGTCTGTCGGTAATCGCCTTCGGAGGGTCAAAATCGGGGAATCCCTGAGAGAGATTTATTGCATCATATTCATTCGATATTCTCGTCATTCTGCGGATGACGGAATCGGTAAAGCTTTCGGAACGGGAACTGAGTTTACGCATAAGATTTCTCCTTTTAGGTGAGTATCACCCATGAAATTCTGTTTTTCAAACCGGCGTTCCGACCTCAATAAGGTTTCCGTCAGGGTCATAGAATCTGACCACACGCTGTCCCCAGCTATGTGTCATCAGCCGATTTACATATTCGGTTTCGGGATAGAGCGTTTCAAGTTTTTTCACAAAGGCATCAATGTCCGCTTCTTCAAAATACAGCTCAGAGGAATTGTTTCTCGGAATAACATTTTTTTGAGTGAACTTTTCCCAGTATCCGATTTCCTGTAAAAATATATTATCGGTCAGCTCCATATTTCCGTCATTATCACGAATTAACGACAGACCGAACATATCATTATAGAATTTCAATGATTTATTACAGTCTGTGACTGCTATGAGCACACCTTTATAAATCACCTGCAAACACCTCCGTTGAAGAATTGCATTTTGTCTTTACTTATTTGCTCCTTATGTCATCAAGGAAATAGGCGTTTGTGTATGCCTTGTAACCTTTTTCGTCAATTACGGTGAGTCTGAACCATTTTGCATTTTCGTCAACTTCAAACACCGCATCATTGACGGTTTTTCCGTTCTCTGCATTGCGTGAACGGGCACAGCGTGTGTTATGCTTGATGGTTATTTTTCTTGCATCGCTCGTTCTGATATAAACCTTGCCGTCTTCATAAACAAGTGATTTTATTTCGGGAGCATCGTTTTTGTAATCGCCGACACAGCAATAGAAATTTCCTTCAACAAGCGACTTGGTGATAAGCGAATATTCAAGCTTCTCCGCACCTATCATTGTGTATCCGCCGTAGGAATCGCACATGGGATTATCGTCATCATGTCTGTTATGGTTGTCATCCGTTGCAATGCAGTGAACACTGTTTCCGAGGTTCAGCATCTCCTCGTAAAAATGGCTGTTATCATCATCCCAACCCGAAACGATGCTGGAATAATTGACTATTTCCATTGCGTTCATGCCACTGTATTCCGAAAACTGCGGAAAGCTTTCGCAGGACCATATGGGATGATTATAGGTAACATAAAATCCGTTTTCAATTCCCAGCCTAATCATATCGTTTATTCCTTCTGCGGAATAAACACGCTCATAATCGGGAGTGCCGATATAATGCTGAAAATCCTTGAAGGATTCGGCATTTCCCCAGATATATTTTTCGTTATTGAAGCATAAGGAAATATCATTTTCCTTATCCAACGCTATATAGCAGAGATGGCAGGTCTTTTTTGCCTCTCTCTCGGGAGCTTCGGCTTCGCTCACATCAAGCTCATAGGAATTGAGTGCAACAAAGCTCTCATCCGTCAGATTATCATGATTGACATAAATATCGTGATCCGTAAAGGCGATTATCGAATATCCACGAGCCATATAATCTCTCTTAAGCTCTTCAACAGTCTTCTTCCCGTCAGATATTGTTGAATGGCAGTGAAGATTTGCACGGTAATATTTAATATTTTCATCAATAAGAATTTTTTTCATTTTAACCATTCCTTCCATTCGCTGAAATAATACACAAACGAATTATATATTCAATGGATAATTATTGCAAGTATAACAACTCATTAAAAATAACTGCACGGTTTATGAATTGAAAACCGTAGCCTACTTGATTATTGGTATAATCTGTGATACAATACAGAAAGAAAAATCAAAAATTGAGGAGACAGAAATGAACATAAAAGGCAGAATTTATTCAGAAAAGAAAAAGCTGAAAGCGTATCTTAAAAAAGCAAAGCATTCGCATGACAAATATAAAATTATTT
>DCII01000025.1 GCA_002315935.1 Ruminococcaceae bacterium UBA1730 | reverse complement strand
TTTGTGCCTTTTTCACACCGAAAACATACTCAAAAATCTTGCTTGCCGATAATTGCTTTTTCGTTACATATATGATAAAATAAAAAAACATTGTTAATAAATACGGAGGTGTTGTTTTGTTTCAGCAGGCAATAGCGGCGGTAACCGCATTTTTTATTTCTCTTTTTCAGCTTATTTTTCCATCCAATGTTATTGAAATAAATTTTGACAATATCGTTGATGAAATCAGACCCGTTCACAATATCGGCAGAATGCCCGAATATGAGCTTGACAGCGAAATAAATAAATATTTCACCGATGCAAATATGACATCGTGCAGAACTCATGATATTAACTGCACCGATATTCATAATGTTTTTCCTGATTTTTCAAAGGATGTCAATGATGAAAGCTCATATAACTTCGCCGCAAGCGATAAGGTTCTGGCGGCTATTGTTGATGCCGGAATGGAGCCTTTTTTCCGTCTCGGAATAAGTTACAGTGACCCGATTCTTCAACATGATTATCTTGTTCCTCCTGCCGATTACACAAAGTGGGCACAGATTTGTGAACATATTATTCTTCACTATAACGAAGGCTGGGCAGATGGATTTGAATACGGAATTGAATACTGGGAAATCTGGAACGAGCCTGAAAACAGCGATGATATAAACGATAATCATTTCTGGATCGGAACAGACGAAGAGTTTTTTCGCCTTTATGATGTTTCGGCAAAATACCTTAAAGAAAAGTTTCCCGACCTCAAAATCGGCGGTTACGGCTCCTGCGGATTTTACGCATTGACAAAAACAAACGCACTCAACACCGGAGCAACCTCGAGAAATCAGTATTTTGTTATATATTTCGAAAATTTTCTCAAATATATCAAAGAACATAATTCTCCGATGGATTTCTTTTCGTGGCACAGTTACACAACAACCGAAAGAAATTCCCGTTACATTGAATATGTCGGCGAAAAGCTGGAAGAAGCAGGCTACGGCGATGCGGAAATCATCTGTAACGAATGGAATTATAATCCGACTGAAAATGACAAAATAGGTCGAAGATACGGTGCAAATCAAGCCTCGATGCTTTTGATGTTTCAAAATCAGAAGCTTGATTTGGCTCATTATTACTGTGCAATTGCAACAGGTGCTCTCCATGCAGGAATGTTCTTTGAGGGCGGCGAACCAACACCTGCCTATTACGGCTTTTGGGCATTCGGTCAGCTTTATAAGCTCGGCAATCAGGTTGAGATTAAAGATAACCTCCGCAAGGATTTATATGCCGTTGCCGCAAAGGGCGAAGACGGTCAGGCTCTTCTGATTTCAAATGTTTCCGAGAAAAAAGACAGAAAACTGAAAATTGATGCAGGAGAATACACCGTTGACAAATGTTATACCGTCAACGAAAACTGCGAATGGGTTGAAATTCCGCTCCCGAAGAAAATCGAAAGCGGTTCAATGCTCTATATTACATTTTTGGGGTGATAATTTTGGAAAATTTTATTCTTGATCAGGTTAAACCAACACTTAAATACCTGCCGAAAAGTCTTGTCAAATCTTATTTCAAACCGCAAAGCAACGATGCAACAAAGAGATTTCTTGAGAAAACAGGCTTTATAAAAGGCATCTGCCATCCGAGAGATAACTTTGAGCAGGTCAAGGGAGCAAATATCGAATGGACAAGATTTGATATTCCTTTTCCGTTTGACGAAAACGGCAACGAAACCGAAGCATATAAAGGCTTCAAGGAGAGGGTCAGGAGCTTCCGTGACAACGGCATGAAGGTTATGGCGGTAACTCCGTTTCCCGACCATTTTCTTTCGAACGGAATAGATGTTAGAAAAGAAGAGGATAAAAAGAAGATTGCCGAGATTTCGGAATTTCTTGTCAAAGACCTCAAGGATTTATGCGGAGCATTCCAGATTGCAAATGAAATCGGCATTCCGAGATTTACCCTGCCTTTTTCGGTTAAAGAGGGAGCTGAATTCATCGGAATCTGTGCCAAGGCGATGGCTCCCTTCAAGGGTGACCTTCCCGTTGGCTATAACTGTGCAGGTCCGCAGGTTGACCTTAATATTTATCTTAAACCCTATATGGAATATTTCGATTATGTAGGAATTGATATATATATGGGATGCTTCTTCTTCGGAACAATGTGGATGTTTGAAGCTCTTCTCCGTTATTTATGGGAATTCACGGGTAAGCCGATTATCCTTTGCGAATTCGGATATATCAGCGGCGGAAAGCCGAAAACAAAGCAGGAAAAGCTTGATATTATCAAATCATACGGAGCAAAGAATAAAAAAGATGCCTGTGCAAATATTGATGCTTTTCTTGAGCATATGCCCGAAAGAATGAGAGAATATGTCAAGCATTGTGCACAGGAGCACAGTAACTATGCCAACTATATTTTCCGTTCGGAATTTACAAATCATTTCTATAAAGAGCTTCCGAAAACCTGCGTAATACCGGGTTATCCTCACACCTCGGAGGGTCAGGCAAAATTCTATAAGGATATTATTCCGAGACTTAAAAGTCTTGATTTCATGGGCGGACTGATTATCTATTGCTGGCGTGATGACGAAAGCTGCTATGTCTGCGGTCAGGAGGACTGCCCGACCGAAACAAGATGGGGACTTGTTACCTGCGAAGAAAAGGAAAAGCCGTCATATTATGCGGTAAAAGAAGCATTCGGAAACATCAAGTGAGTTAAGGTGATTTGAATTGAAAATTCTGAGCATTATTGCGGCAACAATCGTTGCATTTCTATTCAACGGCTTTGTTAAAGCTCCCGAAGAACCGAGTGTTCAGACAAAAGGAAAAAAATATTTCACATTGAGCTTTGATGACGGAATAACGCAGGATTATAAAATAATTGAAATTTGCAGAAAGTATAATTTCAAGGGCATAACCTTTAACATCAATTCCGGTCTCTGCGGTGCAAATTGGGAATGGGTTGGCGATGCAATAGGAAAGCCCGGAACATCTCATCTGCGGCTGACAGAAAAAGAAATCAGGGCAGGGGCGTATGACGGCTTTGATATTGCCGTTCACGGCTATAAGCATGAATCTCTGAAAAGATATGACAATAATCCTCTTGGCTTATGGCTTGAGCTTGAAAAAGATGCATTGAAGCTCGGAGCTATGACGGGAAAATATCCCGTTGGAATGGCGTATTCAGGTGGAGATACGGAGTTTACGGAAGAATCAGTTGAGAATATCAGAAGGTATACCACGATTAAATACGCAAGATGCACAACGCCGACCTTCAGCTTTGATTTTCCTTCCGATTTTCTTAAATGGCAACCGACCTGCAGTATTCTTGATGATTCGCTTTTTGACCTTGCCGAGAAATTTCTTCAGGATGACGGCGATGATAAGCTTTTCTATGTCTGGGGTCACGGATATGAGCTTGAAGCCTTTGACAAATATGACGAGCTTGAAAAGCTGATTAAAATGATGAGCGAGGCAGATGATGTTGTCTGCATTTCGAATACGGATTTTTATCTGCTGAATAAATAATAAGAGCCTGCATTCCGCTCCGGAGTGCAGGCTTGAATTATTGCTTTGGTTCGTATACTCTGACATAATCAACTATGAAATCCGCTTTGAATGAATCGGCTTCGTTTCTTTTAATGTTTCCCGACCAACCGAAGGTCGGTGTTGCCGCCGCACCGTCAACCTCGCAGGAAAGAATCATGAATTCATCCTCCCGAGAAACGCCGCCGTAGCTTGTGCGAGCGATTTCATGACCGTTGATATAGAAAACATATTCGTTCTCAGTCCAGAGAAGACCGTATGTATTGAAATTTTCGTATGGGTCATTGTCGAGAGCTGTTATTCGGACATTTTTATATTTTGTCTGAAGCTCATAACCGTTATAATGGATATTGCTTGTTATCTTCCATGACCTTTCGCCATTGAGATAATAAAAAGGTGATTCAAAAACATCAATTTCCTGTCCCTTGGTTCCGTCATTCAAAACCTTGCTGGCATTGCTGTTTGTTAACCAGAATGCAGACCACATTCCCTTACCCTTCGGAAGCTTGCATCTGCATTCATAATATCCGTATTTTCTTTCGTAAAGACCTTTGGTTGAAATTCCTGCCGTATACCAGCCGCTTCCGAATTTTCCGTTATCGAGGTATTCAGTTCTTATCGTCAGAAAACCGTCTTTAACGCTTGCTTGGTCAAAGCTCCAGTATCCGCCCTTTCGCAGACCTTCCTTGTTATGAGGTCTCCATACGCTTCTGTCAAGAGAATTGCCGTCAAATTCCTCTGAAAAAACAAGCCTGTAATCATCAAGCGAAAGGGAAACCGGCTTTGCTTCCATGTGAGAAGTGTTGAATATCATCAGAAACACATTGACAAAGGCGGTCAGAAAATTTGCCGCTTTCCCTAAAAAAACATCAGTCCACAGATTCATGGCAGTTCCCCTTATTCATATTTGGCTCTTTCTCCGCCGATAAGCTTGGGTCTTGTTCGGGCGGCATTGAGCTTCGCTTCGCCGATGGTGTTGTTTTCAAGGCGAAGGGGGACGGCAACTCTTCTGAGATGCATTCCGATAAGGGTGTTGCCGATGTCGATTCCTGCATCAGCTTTTATTTCCTCAACCGCAATCGGGTCTTTCATGGAATGATATGCAGTAGTGGCAAACGAACCACCTGCATGGGGGTGAGGAACAACGCAGACCTCTTCCAGCCCCATTGCTTCCGCTTTTTCACGCTCGATAATCAATGCTCTGTTGAGATGTTCACAGCATTGAGCGGCAAGATATATTCCTTTTTCGGAAAATACGCTCATAAGCCCGTCATAAACGGATTTTGCAGGCTCAACGCTTCCGCTTGTGCCGATTTTTTTGCCTATGACCTCGCTCGTTGAGCAACCTATAACAACAACATTGCCTTTCTTTATTCCCGATTTTTCAACAAGCTCCTTTGCGGCGGCTTGTGCCTGCTCAAAAAGAATATCCATTTTATGTCCTCCGCTTTATCTGAATTTTGAAATTATTTTTGATTTTTCAAACGCAGTTGAAAGAATAACGGAAAAAATCATTCCTGCTATTGCCTGAATTGCGTTCATGGGTATATTTGTGACAGCTCCCATTCCGTAGCCGAGAATCAACGCTTCATATGCAAAATATCCTGCACACATTATTATTTCAGCCGTGAATGAAGAGATTATTTTTAAAAGCAGCATTTTTCTTGAATTTGCTTTTTTCTTTTTATCCGAAACAGAGTAAGATTTTTCAGGAAGAGCAAATTTCTTTTTTGTATCAGAATAAATCAACCATGCAACAAGAGCCATCAAAGCCTTAATAACAAAGGATGCGGGAGAGTAAATTGCGTGACCGCTGATTAAATCCGCAAGAGCGGAGCCGATTCCTGCGGCAAGCATCGAGTATCCCATCGGCAGAACGATGATTGTTGAGAAAACAAAGCAGTCTCCGAGATTGATGTAGCCTCCCGCAATCGGCGAACCGACTGTAATTAAAAGCGTTGCAAGGCAGATAAGAGCTGAAAAAAGTGCCGCCATTACAAGATTATTTATTTTTTTCAGTTTCATTTTTATCATCTTTTCCGAATTTATCACAGATATATTATAATCAATAATTATATATTTTCAAGTACATATCAAAAATATAAGGCAAAGACCATTGAAAAAAACGGAAACTTATGTTATAAATTAATTACAATAATATTTACGGGAGTTTATTATGAAATTCAGAACCTACCATAAAGAGCTTGAGAGCCTTCATATCGGATGCGAAAATCCGAGAGCTTATTATATTCCCTTTGAGGATGAAGCATCTGCAATCAGAGGAGAAAGGAATAAATCGGCTTTTTATACCGACCTTTGCGGAGCATGGAATTTCAGATTTTATAATTCATTTGAGGATGTTGAAGAAGATTTCCTCGAAAAAGCTTTTGAGGACGAGATTAAAGTTCCCTGTTGCTGGCAGACCGTTCTCGGCAAGGGATATGATGTTCCGCTTTACAGCAATCTTTTTTATCCGTTTCCGCTTGATCCTCCGTTTGTTCCCGATGAAAATCCGACCGGTCATTATAACAGAAAATTCAATCTTGAAAAGAAGAACGGCAAGAAATATTTCATCAATTTTGAGGGTGTTTCATCCTGCTTCTATCTTTTTGTCAACGGCAGCTTTGCCGCTTACAGCCAAGTCAGCCATTGCACAAGCGAAATTGACATAACCGATTATCTTGTGAACGGAGAAAACACGGTTGATGTACTTGTTGTGAAATGGTGTGACGGAACTTATCTTGAGGACCAGGATATGTTCAGACTTTCCGGAATATTCAGAGAGGTTTATATCCTTGAAAGAAGCGAGAAGAGCATCAGAGATATTTTTATCAGAACATTTCTTTCGGAAAATCTTGACACGGCAGAAATCAGAATTGAAGCTGATGCGAAAATCAATTGCAGACTTCTTGCACCTGACGGAAAAGAGGTTTCCGTTGAAAAAATTGAAAATCCAGTTCTCTGGAGTGCGGAAATTCCGCAATTGTATACGCTTATAGTTGAGTGTGACGGAGAATATATTCCTTTCAGAATAGGCTTTAAAAGAGTTGAAATCAAGGGCAATATTGCTTATTTCAACAATGAACCCATTAAGCTTTACGGTATCAACCGCCATGATTCAAACCCCGAAACAGGCTATTACTGCGACATGGATTTTATGATTAGAGATATTGAAATCATCAAGTCCGGCAACTGCAATGCAGTCAGAACCTCGCATTATCCCAATGACCCGAGATTTCTCGAGCTTTGTGATAAATACGGACTGATGATTATTGATGAAGCCGACATTGAAACTCACGGAATGGGCTTCGAATACCGTGACACATGGGACTGGATGCGTTGGTCGAAGCTCTCAACCGATGATGAATGGGAGCCGGCTTATGTTGACCGTGCGGCAAGGCTCTTTGAAAGAGATAAAAACCATGCCTGCGTAATCATGTGGTCGCTCGGCAATGAATCGGGTTGCGGAAAAAATCACAGAGCAATGAGAAACTATATCAAGAGCCGTGATGCTTCGGCAATTGTTCATTATGAAAATTCACATCTCGAATTTAAAGCGGTTCCAATCGGTGAAAATTACACCGATATTTCCGATGTTGAGAGCCGTATGTATGCAGGTCTTGACTATACGGAGGAATACTGCAAAAACAAGAACGCAAAGAAGCCGTTCTATTTTTGCGAATTCAGCTGTTCAATGAGCACGGGCGATATTCACGCTCATTGCGACCTTTTCAGAAAATATCCGCAGATTTTCGGCGGTTGCTATTGGGAGCTTACCGACCACGGAGTTGACATCGGCGGCGGAAAATACCGCTACGGCGGCGATTTCGGCGATTTCCCGAATAACGATGTCTGCTGTGTTGACGGCGTAATTTTCCCAAGCAGAAATCTTCGTCCGGGCTTTGCCGATATGAAAAAGGGTTATCAGCAGTTTGAAGTCAGCTATGAAAACGGAGAAATTGAAATTTTCAACCGCAGATATTTTGCTTCTCTTGATGACCTTTATGCCGAATGGAGCGTTGAAGTCAACGGAAAGAAGCTTATCGGCGGCAGAATTGATGAAACAGATATTCCTGCAAGAAGTGCAAAGAAATTCAGACTTTTCGATAAAATTTCTGAAAATGATTTATGCTATCTGACGGTGTTTTTCAGAACAAAGGAGGACTGCCTCTGGGCAAAGGCGGATACAGAGCTTGGATTTGAGCAGTTTGACCTTTCTGTTAAAAATTCCGCTGTTGAAAAAATCGAAGGAAAGCCTGCGTTTGTTGAGGATGAACGGTATATAACCGTTACGGCAGGGGAGAGCGTTTATAAATTCGATAAGCCATACGGCAGAATTTCATCCCTTGTTTTCAACGGAAAGGAAATGCTTGCAGAGCCTGCCAAGGTTGAAATCTGGATGGCTCACGGATATAATCAGTTCGGCACGGCAGACGACAGAAGAAGTGCCGCAATGCAGGCGGCGGTTCAGAAAACTTATTCAACCGTTGTTTCCGAAACAGAAAACAGTCTTTCGGTTTCCTGCGATGTTGCGATAGGCGGACCTGCGGTTGTGCCCATTCTTAAGGGCAGGATGAATTATGAATTCTTCGCTGACGGAACCGTTAAGCTCGGCTTCAACGGCGAATTCAGAGAGCTTCTCAAGGAAATGAATATGCGTCTTCCGAGATTCGGATTCAGATTTGCACTTGTTGAAGGCTTTGAGAATATGACCTTCTTCGGAAAAGGTCCCGGAGAGAGCTATCCCGAACGCCACAGAGGTCAGCGGATGGGCAGATTTGAAACAACCGTTTCCGAAAACTTTGTTCCGTATATCAGACCGATTGAAAACGGAGCACATTTCATGACGAGATACGGCGAGGTTTCAGACGGCGAAAACGGAATAAGGTTTGTTCCTGTTGGCGAAAGCTTCATGTTCAACGCTTCTCATTTTACTCCCGATATGCTCGAAAAGACAGCTCATAATGATGAGCTTGCTCCATCGGAAAACACCTATGTTTATCTTGATTATAAGATGGATATAAGAGGCGGCAGGGGATATTATGAAAAGGTTGAGCCTGAAAGAATATGGAATTTTGACCCGATTGATTTTGCGGTTTCATTCAGACCGTTCAAGGAGAGATAACATGAAAAGAATAATCAGCATTGCTCTTGCTTTGGTTATGCTCATGAGCGTGACGGTTTTTGCCGGAGCGGAGGATAAAAAATCACTTAAATTTTCGGAAAACGGAACCTTCAGAATTCTTCAGCTTTCCGATACTCAGGATGATCAGAATCCTGCCGATGATATGCTTAATCTTGTAAGGCTTGCAATCAAGGAATCTGACCCTGACCTGATTGTTTTTACGGGTGACCTTGTTGAAGACAGCATGATAGGCGATATTGGAATTGATGATGAGAGCTTCCGTGAAGGCGTTGTTGTTAAGAAAAACGGAGAGGTTGACCATGAAGCAACTCTCGCAAATCTGACTGTTGCCGCCGATGCGGTATTGAGCATTTTTCAGGAATCCGGCGTTCCGTTCGTTATTGCTCAGGGAAATAATGACCATAAATGCAGTGTCACAAACGAGGAATGGCTTGAGATTTACAGTAAGTATTCGAATTGCCTTCTGACTGACATGAGCGATGATGAAGGCGGTGCACTTGACTGCAATCTTGAAATTGAGGATTCAAGCGGAAAAACCGCATTCAATCTTTGGATTATGGACACAATGAGGGGTGGAGTTTCACAGGACCAGATTGAATGGTACAAAGCAGCTTCATCCGCTCTTACGCTGAAAAACGGCGGCACACCCGTTCCGTCACTTCTTTTTCAGCATATTTATGTTGATGACATCGGCAATCTTTTTGAAGAATGCAGTCCGTTTGATAATGGAGCAATGGCTTCTCCCGAGGGCTTCTATCGCCTGAAGAGAGATGTTGCTCACGGTCACAATGTTTTTTCGTATTTCCCCTGCGAGCCTTCGGCACAATTTTCGGCATGGAAAGAACAGGGCGATGTTATCGGAGCGTTCTTCGGCCACGAGCATTACGAAGGATTTTCGGGAGTAGTTGACGGGATAGAGCTTGGTTTCACCTACGGAGCCGAAATGTCAAAGCCCGGTCCCTACGGTTACAGAATTTTTACTCTTCACGAAAATGATGTAAAGAATTATGATACCGACCTTTATATCTATAAGGGAAGCGTCAGATTTAACAATGCTCATTTTGAAAAGCAGGTTGATGAGGAAAAAACGGAAAGCTCAAATTTCATTGCAAAAATCTTTGCACCAATCAAGAATTTCTTTATGAGCCTTGTGTATTTAGTAATATATCCATTCAAATAAAATCAGACCGTAGCGGATAATTCCGTTACGGTCTTTTTGAATATACGGTTTAAAAATCTGCCTGACCTGTTGTTCTGGGGAACGGGAGAACATCTCTGATATTTGCAATGCCTGTGAGATACATAACAAGTCTTTCGAAGCCGAGGCCGTAGCCGCTGTGCTTAACGCCGCCGTATCTGCGAAGGTCAAGATACCAGTCATAGTCTTCCGGCTTAAGACCGAGCTCCTTGATTCTTGCTTCAAGAACATCGAGTCTTTCTTCTCTCTGGCTTCCGCCGATGATTTCTCCGATGCCCATAACAAGACAGTCACAGGCGGCAACGGTTTTGCCGTCATCGTTAAGACGCATATAGAAAGCCTTGATTTCCTTAGGATAATCTGTTACGAAAACAGGCTTCTTGAAAATCTTTTCGGTGAGGAAACGCTCATGCTCTGTCTGAAGGTCGCATCCCCAGCTGACTTTATATTCGAATTCGTCATTATGCTCTTCGAGCATTTTAACGGCATCTGTGTATGTAACTCTGCCGAAATCTGAATTGGCAACCGTTGTAAGTCTTTCGATAAGCTCCTTATCAACGAACTTGTTGAGGAATTCAAGGTCCTGTGGGCAGTTTTCAAGAACATATTTTATAACATATTTAATCATAGCTTCTGCAACATCCATGTTGTCGCTCAGCTCAGCGAATGCCATTTCAGGCTCAATCATCCAGAATTCCGCAGCATGACGCTGTGTGTAAGATTTTTCGGCTCTGAAGGTCGGTCCGAAGGTGTAAACCTTGCCGAACGCAAGAGCCATTGTTTCAGCCTGAAGCTGACCCGAAACAGTAAGGTATGCCGGCTTTTGGAAGAAATCCTCGCTGAAATCAACCTCTCCGTCTTCGGTTTTGGGAATATTATCAAAATCAAGAGTTGTTACCTTGAACATTTCGCCTGCACCCTCGCAGTCCGAGCAGGAAATAAGAGGAGTGTGAGCATAAACAAAGCCTTGGTCAATAAAGAACTTGTGAATTGCATATGCGGCAGTTGAACGAATTCTGAAAACTGCGTTGAATGTGTTGGTTCTCGGACGAAGATGGGCGATAGTGCGAAGAAACTCAAGCGAATGCCTCTTCTTCTGGAGAGGATAATCGGGAGTTGACATTGCTTCGATTGAGATTTCATCAGCATTGATTTCAAAAGGCTGGTTAGCCTGGGGGGTAAGCAAAAGCTTGCCTGTTACCTTGACGGCAGAGCCGACATTGAGCTTCGCAATCTCTTTATAATTTTCGACCTTTTCTGCTTCAAAAACAATCTGAACGCCCTTGAAACAGCTTCCGTCATTGACTTCGATGAAGCCGATAGCCTTTGAGTCTCTGAGTGTTTTGACCCAGCCGCAAACGGTTACGCTTTTGCCGGCGTATGCTTCTGCTGAATCAAAAAGCTTTTTGATTTCGATTCTTTCCATTTTAAAAACCTCCGCAATCTGAACGGTACTCTGACCGATAATTTATTTGATAACTTAAAAAGTTATAATATCCGAATTTTTGTCAATAACCGACTGATTAATTCCGTCAATGGCTTGCAATTCTTCGGCTGAAAGGATTTTTCCGTTTTCTTCACGGTATCTGATTATTTCTTTTGCTCTGACCTCTCCGATTCCGTAAAGAGCCGTAAGCTCCTCTGCCGTTGCCGTGTTTATATTTATTTTGCCTTCTTCATTCAATTTCTGCGTTGGTGAAGCTGACGGAAATTCATTTTGCTGATATTTGGGCAAATCCGAAATATTCAGAAAAATAATTATAACGCATATCACCAAAGCTGAAAGGCAGATAAGAATTCTGTTTTTCATCAGAAGTTGTTGCCGTTCCAGCCCCAGTGGTCGGCTTCTTCATATTTGATGTAAATATTTTCCCTGTTAATTCCAAGCTCCTCGTTGATTATTTCCGAAAGAGCGGCGGTAAGACGGTCATATGCCGCATCGGAGGTTTTGCCGAAAAGGCTGACCTCAAGGTAGGCATAATCCTCATTCCCTTCGCCTCTGAAATACATATTCATGTTATCCTCAAAAGCAAGCATGAGCCATGATTCACTTTTGCCGGGGATGAGTGCAATAGCCTGGCCGAGCTTTGCCTTGATGCTTTCTTTTTTTTCGTCTGTGAGTTCCTTACTGACTGTTGTTCTGATGTATGGCATTTTCTTTTCTCCTTGCATGATTAATTTATTCTTAAAAAGCTTCTTGCTTCGACAACCGCACCCATAACCGTGCATTCGCTGTCGGTATAGTTGACATAAATCTTTGAACCCGTGTCATATTCCGTGCAGAAAACACCGTCCTGAACCTCGTAATGGTCAGTCATTCTTGCACTTCGAAGGTCGTTGAGAGCTTCATCAGCTTTTTTATAAAATTCCGCAGCGGAATTGATTGTGTTGTCGTAATAATATATGTCGTTTTCTGATTCATCAATCGAAGAATCATAATTCCATTCATAATGTGGGCAGGCACCGAATTCAATGCAATGGAGCATGGTTTCTTCTCCGTCTGTGAGAACATTTATAGGGTCACCTGCATAATCAACCGCTCCGTGGAAAATGAGCTGGATGAACGGAACAGGATGATAAGCTCCGCTTTCGGAAACGGTTGTGTCAAGCGGAACATTAATGACCGAATCAATATTCTTGAGCATATAGATGTTGCCCTTGACAGCCATTGTCGGTCTGCTTGTTGAAAGGGGAGAAATCGCTTTGCGGATTTCATTTGCGGCTGAATCACGGAGCATTCCGTTATATGAGAAATCGGAATAAAGAACCGAGCCTGCATCGTTTATGCAGAAGCCTGAAAAATCATAATATTTTGTGTCCGTCAGAACGGTGCTTATGACCTTGGAAAGCTTGTTTATTCTGCGAAGCTCTCTTGAAGCGGGTTTGCTTCCGAGATATTCAACGAGCTTATTGCTGATTTCGGTTTCGGAAATGTTCTTCATGATATTCAATGCGGCGTTGCCGCTGAAGCCCGAAGCAGATGAAAAAACATCAATATCAAGATAGAGACTCATTTTCTGACCCGAAGCGTAATTATACAGCTCTTTGAGCTTTGATGAACCTCCGAGCCTTGAAAGGAGCCGAAGTCGTGCGGCGTCAGTCGAATCTGTTCCTCCGCCGAAAACTCCTGTGTATCTCAATGCAATGTTATTAATTCCCTTGCTCTTCATTCTGACAAGCATATCCTGTGCCTGCTCAAAGGTTGTGAGCCTTGAGAGAAATCTGAATGGTCCGAGGTCCTTGCTGACTGCACCCGTCAGAGTGAGAAAGAACGGAAGATATGTTGTTTCGTCAACTGACTGCGAAGAAAGAACCGAGTCTCTGATAAGCTGTTCTCTGCAAGCGGATGCAAGACCGGAATATGTTGCGTTTTTGTCATAGAGGAAGCGGTAGCACAGCGAAATTTCCTGAACAGATGAAGATTTTGAAATGCTCAATGTTTCATCCTCATATGAAGAGGGAGTAATATCGAATGATGAGTAAACTATGTTATAGTCGCTCAATCCCGAAGCCTTGTCTGCGTGAATTGCGGCAACCGTGTCACCCTTCTGAATGAGAGAAACAAATGCACTTTCGCCGTGTTTTATTCCGAATGCAGGAACAAGAGCACTGCCGGAATATTCTTTTTCGCATGAAGGGTCGCTTCCGTAAACCGCAAAAGAAAGCTTTTCGAAGGATTCATCATAAACGGAGGTGCGTATTATTGCTCCGCAACCGTCGGGAACAAAAAGATAATCGTTTTCTGCCGAATCATTGTATGCACCGAAATAATTGAGAAGCTCAATGCTTTCAATGTATGCGTTCGGATTTTTCGAAATGTTGGAATAAGTGCAGTTTACATTCATGCTTCCGTCTGCAAGAGTAACATCCATTTTCAGATTGAATGCAATATCGGCTGTTGAAAGACTTGTCTTTTTTGCAGTTTCGGAATCAACAAAAATATCGTAGCTGAATTCAACGCCGTTTTCAATCGGCACATAGGAAGCTTTGCCGAAGCCGAGAGAATTATCCTGCGTATTGAGTGAATAGACATCTGTTCCTCCTATTATTCTCAGAGCCGCCATGCTCGGGTCGGAAACAGGAGCTTCGTTCTGCGAAAGAGAATCAAGAAGGGGGAGAGCACTCCATATCTGCTTTTTGCCGCTGTCAACAACGCAGAAGCTGTTTGTCTTCTTATCAACATAAAGCTCAATAAGTCCGGAAGCAGCTG
The DNA here is from genome assembly GCA_002315935.1 of Ruminococcaceae bacterium UBA1730. Classification (GTDB taxonomy): domain Bacteria; phylum Bacillota; class Clostridia; order Oscillospirales; family Acutalibacteraceae; genus CAG-177. The sequence continues at coordinate 6,190 of DCII01000025.1, read as the reverse complement.
CTTTTTCCGTGAACGCTTCCGCACCTTCGGCATAGTGAAGGGCGGTGGGGCTTTCGCATTCGGTTGATATTGTGTTTCTGCTTGTAACTCCTTTAACTGTCCGCACTCCGCTTTCTTCCTTGCCCGAACAGGCGGATAAAAGCATTGCCGTGATAATCAGCATTATCAGAACACGCATTATTGAATTTTTAATCTTTGATTTCCTCATAGTATTTCTGTTCCTTGGCAACCTCAAACATAAATTCAACACCGTTGTCAACATTCTTTGCACTGTATGCACATCGGTGGTTATTCATGATACTTTTGACTATCGAAAGACCGAGACCGAATCGGTTTTCGCTTCTTTCGTGGGATTTATCCGCTCGATAGAAGCTGTCCCATATTTCGTTCATATCCTCGTTGCTGATATGGCTTCCCGTGTTGAACACCTTGAAACGCCAACAGCTTCCTGCATCCTCGCAGTCAACAATAATCTGTTTATCTCCTGAGCAATGAGCCATTGCGTTGGTGATATAGTTTTTCAGAACGATTTCAAGCTTGTCACCGTGGCCGTAAACGCTCAGATGCTCGGGAACAAGGTTGATAACATCAATTCCGTTGTTTTCAAATTGAAGTGAAAGGTGGCTTAAAAGAAGATTAATTCTGTGACCTATGTCAAACTGCTCGGGCGTGAAAATCTGTGTGTCGCTGTCAAGCTTTGAAAGCTCAAGAAGCTCAACAACAAGTGCATTCATTTTCTGGCTTTCGTCATAAATAATCTGATAGTATTCCTTGATGATTTCGGGGTCGGAGCTTATGCCCTCGCAAAGTCCCTCAGCATAGCCCGATATAATTGCAATCGGAGTTTTCAGCTCATGCGAAACATTGCTGATGAATGATTTTCTTGCATTATCAAGAGCAAATCTGCGTTCAATATCCTTTTCCAAACGGATGTTTTTATCCTTCAAGTCCATCAATGCCGCATCAAGAGAATTTGAAAGAGTGTTGATGCTTCTGCCGAGGTCGCCGATTTCATCCTTGCCGTAGTTGCCGCATTTTCTTTCGAAATTCAGAGCCGCCATATCTCTTGTTATATCGCTCATTTCAACGAGAGGCTCCGTGAATCTTGCAACAAGAAGGCAGAGAATTCCGGACATCAAAATCAGCAGGGGAACGCATATCGCCGAATAAACCTTGTCCGCAACATCAACAACCGTTTCAATATCTGCAACAGGCGTATAGACATGAAGAGTTTCGCCGGAGGAAAGATTGCGGGTGTAGATGAAGTATTTTATGTTTGAGCCGATTTTATTCTTGATTTCAAAATTCGGACTGCTGGAGCTGAAATTCGGATAATTCGTTGTCAGCATATACGGATAAAGAGCCGTGGTCGAGCCTGAGGTTATGAAATGAGAACTGCTCTGTGCAGAGCCGCCGCCCGATGAATATGACAAAAAGCCGTCGGTTGAGATTATCTCAAAGCTGACATTGTTGTTTGATGAAATAGACGATAGATTGAAATGATACATCGGCGAAGCGGGGTCGCATTGGTCAACTGCATCGGCAACATCGGCTGAAGTGTTGTAGGTCTGATTGGAAAATGCTCTGAAAAGAAGTGATGAGCTGAAAAGAGCGAGCATCAGAAAGAAGACCATGAACACTGCAACAACTGCCGCAAGCATTTTTATTCTGAATCTGTGGAGTCTCAGAATGGTTGGCTTTTTCAATTTGATGACACCTCAATTTTATAGCCGACACCGTAAACCGTTTTCAGATGAAGCTCACCCCATGAACCGAGCTTTGTTCTGAGCCTTGCAACATGAGAATCAACGGTGCGTGGGTCGCCGGTGAAATCAAATCCCCATATGTCGTCAAGAAGCTGTTCTCTGGAAAAAATTCTGCCGGTGTTTGAAGCGAGCTTAACAAGGATGTTGTGTTCCTTGATGGTTAAATCAACCTGCTCTCCGTTGTTGGTAACAACATGGCCGGGAATGTCGATTGTCAGACCGCTTATATTGATTAGGTCGCCGGAGGAAGCACTGCTTTTTCTGTCAGACCTCTTGAGAAGAGCTTCAACTCTTTTAACAAGAACGGTCGGACTGAAGGGCTTTGTGACAAAATCATCTGCACCGCTTTCAAAGGACATTAGTTCATCAAATTCCTGGCTTCTTGCTGTCAGCATAAGAATAGGAACGGAGCTTGTTTCACGGATGGTTTTGCAGACCTCCCAGCCATCGACTCCGGGCATCATAATGTCACAGATAACAAGGTCAATATTGTCTTCGGCCTTGAATCTGGCTATTGCCTCTGTGCCGTCTGCGGCTTCGATTGTTTCATATTCTGAATTACGCAGAAAATCACAAACCAGTCTTCTGATTCTTGCTTCGTCATCTGCAATAAGTATCTTTTTCATCAGCACACATCTCCGGTTTAATTTTATTTATATATAATAGCACAACCGTTATCATTAAATCAAGAGAAAAATGAATCGTCATTGCAGAAAGTGAAGAAAAAACGCCTTGAAACGCTGAAAAATGGAAAACAAAAAAATTTTTGTTAAAAAACTATTGTTTTAATGTTTCAAATTTAGTATAATAAAACGGTATTTATACTGGGTCGTATGACCTTTCGAAAGGCGTGGTTAATATGCTCGGCAAATATGTCAGAGTCAGGGTTACCAACCCTATCCGCTCCGTAAACAGACAGTTCGGTTTCACCTACCAGCTCAATTTCGGTGCAGTTGAAGGAAAAAAGAGATATGACAGTGTGTCATCAGGTGCATACATAATGGGTATCAATCACCCCGTCAGAACCTTCGACGGCAGAGTAATCGCAGTCATAAAAAGAGATGACGGCAGTCCTGCTGTTTATGTTGTAGCTCCCAAAAGCATGAGATTTATCAGCTATCAGATTGAGGATGCAATTGCATTTGCGGAAAAAGACAGAAGCTATAAGCTTGAATGCCTTTATGAACGCTCATGCGGAGCGGTTGTTTATCGCAATATCAACGGAGAAATCAGATATTTGCTTATCAAGAACAGAAGAAGCACTCACTGGGGATTTCCGAAGGGTCATGTTGAAAAGGGCGAATCATTTGAACAGACTGCCATGAGAGAGGTTCTTGAGGAAACGGGAATTCACATTCAGATTCTTCCGCAGTTTGCTTCGAAATCGGAATATACAATTCAGGGCAAGGTTGAAAAAACGGTTACCATTTACCTTGCAAAAACCGCAGATACGCAGACCACCATTCAGCGTGAAGAAATCGAAGACTATATCTGGCTCAATTTTGAAAAGGCAATGGACACCTTAAGATTCATCAATGACAGAAATATTCTTCAAAGTGCTCATGATTTTCTGCTCAAGCAAAAAATAATCTGAAAGAGGAAGAAATAGATGACTGAGGCGATTACCGATTATTTTGTTGCTCTGTTTCAGGGAAGTATTCCCAAGGAGCTTATTGTTTTTATAATTTCGATGTTCCCTATTCTGGAATTAAGAGGGGGAATGATTGCGGCAAAATTGCTTGGAGTTCAGCTCTGGAAAGCGTTTATAATTTGCTATATCGGAAATATTCTGCCCATTCCGTTTATCCTTCTTTTTATCCGCAGAATTTTCAAGTTTCTGAAAAAATTCAGAGCAACGGAGAAGCTTGTCAACAAAATCGAGCTTCGCTCCATGCGTAAAAGTGAAAAGGTCAGGCACGGAAGAAATCTCGGTCTTCTTGCATTCGTTGCAACTCCTCTGCCCGGAACCGGCGGCTGGACGGGTGCACTGATTGCTTCGCTTCTTGATATAAGGATAAAAACATCTTTTCCGATTATTGCTCTCGGAGTATTCATTGCAAATCTGATTATGTCTGTATTTTCATACGGACTTCTCGGATTGCTCGGAGTGGGATGATTTTTGCAGAGTCTGTTTCAGACTCTGTTATTTTTTTGAAAAAAGACTTTTATTTTTTTTACTACTATGCTATAATGAATTGAATTTTGGCGTGTTGCGCCTTGATAAAAGAATTTTGGAGGCATATTTATGGATCAGAAACTGCAACCTTTGTTTACCCCTTGGAAAATCGGTAACTGCGAAATCAAGAACCGTATCGTTCTCACAAGTATGGGCGGAACCGACCTTTTCGGATGGATGGAAGTCAACCATTTCGATAAAGCAGGTGCAAAGTTCATCATGGAAGTTGCAAAAAATAACTGCGGACTTGTTCTTCCCGGTTGTCAGCCTGTTTATAACCCTATGTTCGGTCAGTGGCTTGAGAACAACAAAAAGATGTTCAAGGACCTTGCAAAGTGGATGCCCGAATTCCACAAAACAGGTGCAAAGCTTTTCGTTCAGCTTACTGCCGGCTTCGGACGCTCATTTACGGTCAGCAGTATGATGGAAATGCTCTATAACACTCCCGTTGTCAATAAGCTTTCAAAGCCGTTCATGAATCTTGATAAGATTACTGCTTCCGCATCTCCTTCTCCCAACCGTTGGAGCGATAAGCTTCCCTCAAGAGAAATGACCAAGGCAGAAATAGACAGATTTGTTGAATCATTCGCAAAGAGTGCAAAGCTTCTCAAGGATGCAGGCGTTGACGGCGTTGAGGTTCACGCAGTTCATGAAGGCTATCTTCTTGACCAGTTTACTCTTAAATATGTTAATAAGCGTACCGATGAATACGGCGGTTCAAGAGAAAACAGATACCGCTTTGCAGTCGATATTGTTAAGGCTATCAAAAAGGAATGCGGAAAGGATTTCCCTGTTTCGCTCCGTTACAGTGTTCTTTCAAAAACAAAGGGCTTCCGTCAGGGTGCTCTTCCCGGTGAAGATTATGTTGAAGCCGGCAGAGACATGGAAGAATCCGAATGGGCTATCAAGTATCTTTCGGATGCAGGTTACGATATGTTTAACTGCGATAACGGAACATATGATGCATGGTACTGGGCACATCCTCCCGTATATATGCCGGAAAACTGCAACCTTGCAGATGTTGAGCATATCAAGAATTTCACAGATAAGCCTGTTGTATGTGCAGGTCGTCTTGACCCGAGAGTTGCCGCTGATTCAATAGCAGAAGGCAAGCTTGACGGTGCAGGCTTTGCCCGTCCCTTCCTTGCTGACCAGGAATGGGTAACAAAGCTCATGAACGGTAAAGAGGAAGACATTCGTCCCTGCATTCTCTGCCATAACGGATGCTTCAATATGTGCCATTATAAGGGCGTTCCCAATGACCAGGAGCTTTCCGATTCGCTCAACCTTGCACGCTGTGCAGTCAATGCAGAAACGATGCAGTGGAAGAAGCATCAGATTGTTAAAACCAATTCTCCCAAGACCGTTCATATCATCGGCGGCGGCGTAGGCGGCATGGAAGCTGCAAGAGTTCTCAAGCTCAGAGGTCATAACCCGGTTATTCACGAAAAGAGCGGAGTTCTCGGCGGAACATTCATTCCCGCAAGTGCAGAATCATATAAGGGCAAGCTCCGTGAGCTTCTTGAGTGGTATCGTCTTCAGATGAAGAAGCTCAAAGTTGAAGTTAAGCTCAATGATGAGGTTAAGGATATTGCCGCATTCAACGGTGCTCCCGTTATCATAGCAACAGGTTCAAATCCCGTTAAGCTCGGCAAGCTTCCCGGATTTGATAAGACGGTTGAGGGCTGCGAATTCCTCAACGGCGAAAAGCAGGTTGGTGAAACCGTTGCCATCATCGGCGGTGGACTTACGGGCTGTGAAATCGCTTATGAAATCGCTCTTCAGGGCAAGAAGCCCATCATTGTTGAAATGAAGGATGACCTTGTAAGCCAGAAGGGTGTCTGCCTTGCAAACTCCTCATACCTCAGAGAATGGTTTGATCTCAACAAGGTTCCCGTTTATCTTGAAACCGCTCTCAAGGAAGTTAAAGACGGTGCAATTGTCTGTGCAGATAAAGACGGAAAGAAGTTTGAAATCGCCTGCGATTCAGTTATCAGCTGCGTTGGTTACAGACCCAATCCGCTCGTTAAGGAGCCATCAAAGAATGTTTACCTTGTCGGTGACTGCCTTGCAATCGGCAACCTTCGCTCGGTTATCTGGCGTGCATATGATGTTGCAATGAAAATCTGATTTTTGATAAAATAATTATTGTTCCTAATTTTAAATATTCTTCAGCCCTTGACATTTCATATCAGAATTGTTATAATGAATTATGTTCAAAAAAAGGGGTTGACAGGAGTGCGGAAGT
>DCII01000027.1 GCA_002315935.1 Ruminococcaceae bacterium UBA1730 | reverse complement strand
CTGCCTTGCGAAAGCAAGGCAGGGAAATTTGTTCGTAATCCCGAAATAATCCTGCGTAGGAAACGCTTAAGCCCGACAGCGATTAATCGTTGCCGGGCATTGTAATGTGGGGTTATTCGGATTTCAGCGGCAGGATTATCGTCACTCTAACCGTTAATGTCAGAAATGAGAATAAAAATCCACTTGAAAAAGAAGCTGAATATTTTTTCGATTCCGAGAAGCTTTTTTTCAAATTCCAATGAAGCACAAGCTGTTGAGCCGTCAGGATTATAAACTGTTGCGGTTATTGTTGCTTTTCCGTTTCCGACACATCTTACATAGCCGGATTTATTAACCGTAAATGCACTGCTGTTACTTGACGACCATTCTATGTTATCGTATATCGCTCCTTCCGGCAGAATCATTATAATTGCCTGAATTCCGCTGAAAAGATAGAGGTCTGTTTTTGACGAGAAAAGATATATTTTTTTAACAACATTCATTTCAAGATTGTTGATTGCATCAAGAATAATCTTCGTTTGTTCATCAACGATATTCTGTTCACATTTATATCTGCCGTAAACATTTTTCGAAAGTGCGTGGTCAAGAGCGGAGGTGTCAATATAAAGAGTTCTGTCAATTTTTTGTGCCTTTTCAACGGCTTTCTCATATTCGGTGTAGTCCGCAGGAGTTGTGTCATTGACAATAACGCTTGTTTTTGCCTTCGAAACGGTTCCCGAATCATTCTGTGTTACAACACAATAGTAGAATGGAGCGGTATCTTTCTCTGTAAAAAGATATGATGCCTGAGTTGCACCGGCAATGGGTATTCCGTTTTCGTTTGAATTTTCGGTGTTGCTGAACCATTGATATTCAAGATTATATCCGATTGCCGAAACACTGATTAATTCTGACGAAGAAATTATATTTTGCGGAATTTCATTTGAAATAATCGGAAGTGGAATAAAGCCATAGCCTTTATATTGTGCGTATCTTTCAACAAACGAGCTTGGCGAACCATATAGCGTGAGGTTATCGGCAGTGCAGGTTGTTTCAATAAAACTGTTGGAAAGCATTATTCCGCTGTTATCGGGCAAGCTGTCGGCAGTAATCAGTCGACTTAAATCAATGAATTCGGCTGAACATTCGGCAAGTGAATTTTTTTTAAGATTTGTAACGCTTTCGAGATTCAGGTAGTATATTCCGTTGCAGCCTCTGAAGGTGTATTCGGCAATATCGGTTACACTGTTGAGATAAATTTCTGAAATTTCTTTTGAATTGCCGAACATATCACTTAATGTTTTCTTCATCCTCGGAGCGATAAAGCTTTTCAGATTTTCGGGAAATTCCGGGGCGGAAGCCGGAGTATCTTCAAAATATTCCAAGGATGAAAGTTCAATTTCTCTGAGCTGACAGCAATCGGCAAATGCGTTTGAAAACATTGAAATTACATTCGGCAGAGATATTTTTTTGAGACTGATACATCTTGCAAATGAATAAGGAAGAAGCAATTCAGCATCGGGCAAATTAACATTTGTTAACATTGGACAGTCTGCAAAACAGCTTGACGATATTGCTTTTAATCCTGAAATAGAAACATTTTCAAGAAAATTACAACCCTTGAAACAGCCTTCCGGAATATTTGAGCCTGTTTTCAAATCGACATTAACAAGTGAATCACATTCAGAGAATGAGTTTTTTGAAATCGAAGAAATATTTTTGCATTTAATTTCGGATATTGCAGAGCTTCTGAATGCGTTCTCGGGAACATAGGCAAGATTTTCTGCATCAATTGAAAAAGTTTTTCCGAAAACAGCATTGCTTCCGCTGCAAACATTTTCAAACGCCGAAGCACCGATTGTTGTTAATTCTCCGAGATTGAAGGTATCTGCCAGAACGCAGTTTCTGAAGCATCTGTCGCCAACGGCCGTAACACCTTCTGCGATAACGAATTCAAGAAATCGGCAATCCTCAAATGTTCCGTTTCCGAACGAAACAACCTCATTCGGAGCAACAATAATCTTTAAATTCTTACCGTTAAAAGTATTATCGCCAATACCCTTGACGGTTATTGAATTGACCGTTTTCGGAATTGAAACGCTCGCAGCATTTCCTCTGTATTCAGTTATTATTCCGTCGGCGTTTATTGAAAGCTCATCCTGAGGAATATTCGGAGCGATAACAGCGTTATATCCGGTAACCGCCGAACGGAACCTTCCTTCGGAATAAGCAACTGCATAAACACAGCAGGATTCAGAAATTGTTATCGGATTTCCGTCATAAATAACTGCTTTTGGGTTACTGCATAACGGAATTGAACCGTCCGTCGTGTAATAAATAACGGAGTTTGGAGTTTTGCATTTTATGTCAAGTTTGAAAGGCTCAAGAGCGATTGAAGGTGCTTGCGTTATAAATCCTGGAGCTTCCGTTTTTCCGGATAATTTATTTTCAAAATCCTGGGGAGCGTAGATAATTCCGAAGCCCATTTCCTTCTCGGAATCATTATATACAGGGAGAACGGAATATGTTTTTAAAACATCAATAACATCCTCCGATGGGGCAAGCGGCATAACGGATTTAACTGCTGCAGCAATTGCAGAGCAGAACGGAGCGGCAAATGATGTTCCTTTGCAGACTGTATAATTATTACCGATGGTTGACGAATTAATGTTTACTCCGGGAGCTGAAAATGTAATATCACCGTAGTTGCTGAAATTGGCAATAACGCCGGAGCTGTTAATTGCGGAAACTCTGATAACGCCGCTGTATGAAGAAGGGAAATACGGCTCATCGGTTGAGCTGTTTCCTGCCGCACCGACAACGGTAATATCTTTTGCAATTGCTTTTTTTATTGTTTCTTCAAAGAAAACCGAATCCTCGTAAAAACCGAGACTCAGGTTAATAATATCAACATTATCGTTTATTGCACAGTTTATTCCTGCGGCAACAGAAACAAGTGTTCCTTGGCCGAAATTATCAAGAACCTTGTATGGCTTTATCAAAACATTTTCAAGCGTTGAATCCGCAATAACACCGGCAACCTGCGTTCCGTGACCGAAATCATCTTCGCTTGAATTTCTTTCGCCGCTCCCGCTTGTGTTGACATTTGTCGGAATAACTCTTCCGTCAAGGAATTCATGCTTGCTTTCAATTCCCGAATCAATAACGGCAACCGTGATATTTGCGAGCTGTTTTCCGGAGCTGATAAGTGAATTGTTGAATTTATCAATTCCCAGAAAATCCGGTCCCCATGAAAGGTGACCTTTGTCGGGTTCGCCGTATAGGGTAAAAGAATCACCCGCATCGGAGACGGAAATGACTTTGTCAGCTTCAACAAAATCAATATTGGTCTGTTTTGAATAGAATTCAAATGCCGAGCAGGTGCTTTCGATACTGTTAAATTGTAAAATCCAGATGTTATTATAGCCGTTTACAAACGAAACGGCATTAAGCGTATTAAGCTTGCCCGCAGTTTTCACAATAAGTCTGCAGGTTTTAAATTCATTATTGACCGTGTTGGCTTCGTCGGCTGAATCAAAATCCAAAGAGGCTTTTTCAATCATTTCGCCGATTTCTTCCGCAAATTCGCAAGCATCTTTTTCTTCCGCAGAAACACCGTTTACGCATAAGTTCATGTTGAAGAATACCGAAAACGCCAGAACAGCAGAAAGAATAACGCAAATAATACGCTTCATTTTATCAACTCCGCAGTCGGTATAATTTCATTATAAAACCACTTTAAAATAATGCAATACGAAGCAAAAAAATGTTCAAAATTATTTAAAAATATACAACATTTCCGTAAAAATTTAAATATATTAACGAAATTAACCTGCAACTTGTTGTAAAATTCAGGATTATGATTTATAATATCCTCGAAGGAGTGGAAGATTATGTTAAAGGAACTTGTAATAAAAAACCGTTCTTACAGAAGATTTGATGAAAACTTTATAATTTCCGAAAATGATTTGATTGAAATGATTGACACGGCAAGATTTACGCCGTCAACCGTTAATTCGCAGGCATTGAAATTTATGATAGTCAATGAAAAGGAAAAATGCTCAAGGGTATTTGAAGCTCTTTCGTGGGCAGGTCTTCTCAAGGAGTGGAAGGGTCCGCAGGAAGGGGAGAAACCGTCTGCATATATAATAATTCTCTGTGACCTTGCAATAGGCAAAAACAAGATGTTTGATGACGGAATTGCCGCACAGACAATCATGCTTTCGGCGGTTGAAAAGGGCTTAGGCGGATGTATTCTCGGAGCAATAAACAGAGAAAGGCTTGCGGAAAATCTTTGCATTGATACCGAAAAATATTCAATTGACCTTGTTCTTGCTCTCGGAAAACCCAATGAAGAAATAAAACTTGTCAATCTTCCCGAAAGCGGAAGCACCGCATATTACCGTGACGAAAACGGTAATCATTATGTTCCGAAGCGTTCTCTTGAAGAGCTGATTATAAAGTAAAAATCGAGGATAGAAATGAAAGTTTTTCTGCTGACAGACGGAGAATTCACGGGTTTAATCCGTTCTCTGAGGTCATTGAATGAAAAGGTCAGAATAATCGGATTTTGTTCATCTTCAAATTGTGCTCATTCGGCAATGCTTGATGAAACCTATGTTGCACCAACGGCAGAAGATGAAAAGTATTTTGAATTTCTGATTGATGTAATAAAAAAAGAAAATATCAATTATATTTTTCCTGTTGCAACTCTCGGGCTTGAGTATATGGCAAAAATCAGCAAAAAAATCAAAGAGCTGACAAATGCAACCGTTATTACTTCATGTGAAAAAGCAATTAAAATCAGCAACAATAAAGCTTCACTTTATGAATTTCTGAAAAAGGTTGACGGGCTTGAAAATATAATTTCCGATTATAAAACCGTGAATACATTCGGAGCATTGAGAGAAGCATTTAGCAGTTATAATGAAAATGGAATATCCTGCATCATGAAGCCTTTAAGAGGCGAAAATGCCGAAGGTTTTCTGAAATTTGTTGATAAGAAGGAATTTTCACCTTCTGCATTCAGCGGAAATCATTCTCATAAAATTGCTATTGAATGCTTTGACGGCTTTGATGATAAAGACCCATTGCCCAGCGAAAGAATTGTTATGCCGTTTCTTCCGGGCAGGGAATGGGATGTTGATGTTCTCGCCTATGAAGGTGAAATCGTTTCGGCAACAGTGAGAATAAATAATGATATGTTCGGAGGACTTTCTGCAAGCAGTACAACGGCTCGGAACGATTATCTTCTGAATGTCTGCCGTAAAATTGTTTCGTCACTCGGATTGTCTTATCTTTCCTGCATCAGCTTCCGTGAGGATGAAAACGGAAATCCGAAGCTTCTTGAAATCAATCCGAGAGCAATGGGAAGCGTTCATCTTTCAACTCTTGCGGGCAATAATCTTGTTGAAAAGCTTATGGATATTCTTGATAGGAAAAATGTTGAGTTTTCTCTGACGAAATCCGATTTTTCAACTGCACTGTACTATGATATTATTGAGGTCTCTCATGGCTGGAATATTCTTAAGGCAGGGGACAGAGAGCTTTATAACAAATATTATTCCATGATGAAAACAAAAATGACCGATTTGTCATTCGGTTGCAGATATGCGTGGGATGAGGTTTATAATGTCAGATGGAAAATAATCGAAAATTGCTTTGTTCAGGCTTCCTTCGATGAGAGCAATCCGTTCATGATTATGCCGTTCGGAGACTATGATTCCGAAAAGCTCGAAAGAATCATTCTTTCCGTTAAGAAGGATTTTGACGGAAAAGGTCTTCCCTTGCGGATTGTCTGCATAGAAGAAGAATATCTTTCTCTTTTTGAAAATCTGAATATTCCGCACGGCGAAGCAGAATTCAACGATGATTTTTCCGATTATCTTTATGACGGAAAAGCTCTGCGTGAATTGAAGGGTAAAGCATATTCAAAAAAGAGAAATCATTTCAGCCAGTTTTTGAGAGCTTATCCCGATTATGAATATGTTTCGATAAATGAAAAAATCTTTGATGAATGTATTGAGAATTCTCATGAATGGAGCAAATCAAGGAACGCAGATGAAACGGATTTTGATGAAAGCGACCATCTGATGATTAAGAGGGTTATTGAAAATTATAATAATCTTGATTACAAAGGCGGTGCAATCAGAATAAACGGAAAAATTGCGGCTTTTGCTATCGGCTCAGAAGGTAACAATAAAACTTGTTTTATTCATTTTGAAAAGGCGGAAACAGAGTTTATCGGGATTTATGCCGCAATAAATAAGCTTGTGCTTCTCAACGAATTCCCCGATGCGGAATATGTTAACAGAGAAGAGGACCTCGGCCATGAAAATCTCCGAAAAGCGAAGCATTCATATTATCCTGTTTCAATGGTCAGAAAATACAGCATAAAAATCGGCGATCCGAATTAACGGACCGCCGTATATTATTATTTTGAAACAGGCTGTTTCATTGTGAGTGAAATTCTCTTTTTCGCAACATCAACGCCGATTACCCATACGGTTACAACATTTCCGACCTTGAGAACCTCGGAAGGATGCTTGATAAATTTGTTGGTAATCTGCGAAATATGAACAAGTCCGTCCTGATGAACGCCAATATCAATGAATGCTCCGAAATCGGTGACATTTCTGACCGTTCCTTTAAGCTCCATGCCGGGTTTTAGGTCATTCATGTCCATAACATCCGTGCGAAGCATCGGAGGAGGAAGCTCGTCTCTCGGGTCACGGGCAGGTCTGATAAGCTCCTTGATAATATCCTTCAGAGTCGGAACACCTATTCCGAGCTTTTCTGCAACCTTTTCTTCGCCGAGAAGCTCAACATTAGCCCCGATTGAAGCGATTTTTTCTGTTCCTATGTCGCTTGCAGTGTATGAAAAAAGGTTGAGCAGAGCTTTAGCCGCATCATAGCTTTCGGGGTGAACGCCGGTGTTGTCAAAAACATTTTTGCTTTCGGGTATTCTTAAAAATCCTGCACACTGTTCGAATGCTTTTGCACCGAGCTTCGGCACCTTCTTAAGCTGTGAACGGGATGAAAATTCGCCGTTTTCATCTCTGAAATCAACAATATTCTTTGCAACTGTTGAATTGATTCCCGAAACTCTTGAAAGAAGTGGAACGGAGGCTGTGTTAAGGTCAACGCCTACGGAGTTAACCGCATCCTCAACAACTGCGTCAAGTGCCGCATCAAGCTCCTTCGGCGGCATATCATGCTGATACTGACCAACTCCGATTGCCTTCGGGTCAATTTTAACAAGCTCTGCGAGTGGGTCCTGAAGTCTTCTTGCAATTGAAACCGCACTTCTGAGCGAAACATCATACTGCGGAAATTCTGCGGCGGCGAGCTTCGAAGCTGAATAAACGGATGCTCCTGCTTCGCTGACAACCATATACGAAACATCTGCACTTATTTCATGAAGTACCTCGGCGGCAAACATTTCCGTTTCCTTTGAAGCGGTTCCGTTGCCGATTGAAATGCAGTTTGCGTTATGCTTTGAAATCAACCTCTTGATAAGCTCTTTTGCCTGATTTCTCTGAGCATCCGAATGTGTAACATAAATAACGCCTGTGTCAAGAACCTTTCCCGTTTGGTCAACAACTGCAACCTTACATCCCGTTCTGTAACCGGGGTCAAGACCGATAACGATTTTTCCTTTGACGGGTGGCTGAAGAAGAAGCTCTTTTGTGTTGAGAGCAAAAACCTTTATTGCACTTGCGGCGGCGTTATCCGTCATCATGTTTCTGATTTCTCTTTCGATTGACGGAGCTATCAGTCTGTTATAAGCATCAATGCCGGCTTCTCTGACCGCTTCCGTGCAGGGAGAGCCTTCGGGCTTGAGGGTTGCGGTTGCAATTATGCTGTTGGCTTTAACCGCATCAATTGAAACATCAATCTTGAGGAATTTTTCTCTTTCTCCTCTGTCAATCGCAAGCACTCTGTGACCTGCAATTTTGTTGACAGGTTCGCTGTATTCATAGTAATTTGTGTAAACGCTTTCTGCGTTTTTGTCAGTTGCTGTTACGGTAACAATTCCTATTACCGTGAAAAGATTTCTCAGTCTGCGGCGAATATCGGCATTGTCAGATATATTTTCGGCTATTATATCAAGTGCACCCTGCAAGGCTTCTTCGGCTGTTGAAACGCCTTTTTCTTCATTTATGTATGCGTTTGCAAGCTCAATCGGAGAAGCTGAATCTGCTTCCTGCGAAAAGATTGAATCTGCAAGAGGCTCAAGACCCTTTTCTTTTGCAACTGATGCTCTCGTTTTTCTTTTCGGTCTGAAAGGTCTGTATATATCATCAATTTCCGTTACGGTTGCGGCATTGTCAAGAGCGGCGGAGATTTCTTCGGTCATTTTCTCCTGAGCTGTAATCAATGCTCTGACCTCTTCTCTTCTCTTGTCAAGATTGCGAAGGTATTCGAGCCTTTCGGAAAGCTCTCTGATAATCTGGTCGTCAAGAGTGCCGTGAGCTTCCTTTCTGTATCGGGCAATGAACGGAACCGTGTTACCTTCGTCAAGAAGCTTTACCGTGTTTTCAACCTGCCATGTCTGGAGCTTGAACTGATTTGTTAATTCTCTGATAATGTCCATAAATTCACCTTATTGTTTATTTTTTATCTGTCTTATGTCATTTCCGAGGAAGAAAATCGAAGTGTAATTTCCGATTATTCTTGATGCGATTCTCTCGGTATATTTTGCTTCAAGCTCATTAATTGAAAGATTTGTGCTTATGATAACTGGCTTTGATGTGTTGATACGGGTGTTAATAATATTGTATATTGCGGCAACCGTAAACTGTGTTGAAAATTCTGAGCCGAGGTCATCAATTATGAGCAGGTCGCAATCGAGGATTTCTTTTTCTCTGATTCCGGCACTTAAACCTCCGAATTTTTCTCTTTCAAGCGAGGAGAGAATATTCTGTGCCGAATCGTAAATGACATTATATCCTTTTTCGGTTACGGTGTTTGCAATGGCAAGGGAAAGATGTGTCTTTCCGAGACCTGTTGAGCCGAAGAAATAAAGACTTTCCGATTCTTCATTAAAATCATTTGCGTAATCCCTGCAATAATTGAATACTGTTTGCATTCTTTCTCTCGGAGATTTTCCCATGTTACTGTCAACAGAAAGGGGATAGTAATCAAGATTGAAATTATCGAATCTGCATCTTTTGCATGGCGAAACATTGTTCAATTCATTTTTCGAAATTTCCTTGAGTATTTCCTTTCTGCAATCGCAGAAATATCCGTTTATAAATCCCGTATCCTCGCATTTTTTGCAGGTGTAAGGAGTCATGAGATAATCTCTCGGATAACCGTTCTTTTCAAGAAGATTTCCTATAGCCTGCTGAATTGTGAGGTTCATTCTTGAAAGGTCATCAATGTATTTCTGTGCATCGTTTCCCATTCCGAAGGCTTTGATAACGGCGAGTCCGCTTGAAGAAAGCTGAGCTTCATATTTTGCAATATCGGGAATAAGATTTATTATTTCATTATGTCTTTCTTCTCTCGTTTTCTGTGCCTTTGCTCTTCTCTCGGAAAGAATCTGAGTGGCTTTTGAGAGCGTTTTATTGCTGTAGCTCATTCTTTCTTTTTCCTTTCATATTTCAATTCTCCGTGAATTGAACGGTTAATAAACTCGGCAATGTCATATGAAGCCGATTTCTTCTCTTCGTTCTTTTTTGTTTCGATATGCTTCTTCTGACCTTCATCAACCTGCGAGGTTGATTTATAGCCTTCGTTATACCAACTGTTCAGAACCTTGTCTATATATTTGAAATTGAGTTTTCCTGTGTATGTTGCCATTTCATCATAGGCTCTGAATATCATTTCGTTGCTGAATTTCCATTCATCTCTCCAGCGGTGAAGAAATTCAGCCTGTTTCAGAGTAGGTCTCGGGGTGTTAAGACCGGCATATTTTGCAAATTCAGTCCATAATTGATTTGCGTTATTCAGCGAAGAAATCTGCATTGCCGCTTTTTCGAGAGTATCAATTTCTTTAATTCCCCAGTCTTTTCCGACAGCCTCTATGTAAGAATAATTTGTTTTGTTGACCGATACACAATATTCTATGAGCATGAAAAGAACTTCAATCGGCAGTCCGTAGTGGTCATGGAGCAAAAGAAGAGTGCACTGACCGTCATAACCGATTGTTTTGCCGAGCTTTCTCTGTGCTTCAACCATCAGATGACCGATTTCGGGAGATTCTTCAATCCTTTGTGCTATCTCTTCGCTTGAAGGCTTTGAAATGACAGCGGGTGGTTCTTCCAGTTTAACCTTCTCTGTGGTAGCAGGAACAAATTTAATCGGTTCGGCAGAGTTAACCTCTTTGAAAAAGCCGTTATATTCATAATATTGAATGCAATTGTTTATTGCTTCAATTTCAATGTTGATTGCTTTGCTCATTGCTTCAATGTCAATTTCTTTTCCGTTGAAGCGAAGAAGATATAACAAAACCTTAAGACGCTCAAAGTCCGTAAATTTCAGAAGCTTGTCAACAATATCTGTCGGCACTGAAAAAGTTGATTTCATTTTTTCCGGGTCAAAGGAATAAAACATACATTATTCTCCAGTTTACAATATAGACTCATATTATACACAATTGAGCGGAAAAAGGAAACATAATTTTGATATTCGGAGAATCTTCTATATATAAATGTAATATATCACAATAAGTAGTATTTGAGAAAATGTTCAAGCACAATTCAGTTGTGAAAATAGACAAAAGAAAAAGAGACCGCCTGAAGCAGTCTCTTAATCATGCGTTCGTTAAATCAAACGGCTCTTGTAACCTTACCGGAGCGAAGGCAACGGGTGCAAGCGTAAACTCTCTTGGGAGTTCCGTTTACAACAGCCTTAACTCTTCTGACGTTGGGCTTCCATGTTCTGTTTGAACGTCTGTGTGAATGGGAAACCTTGATGCCGAAGGACACATTTTTACCGCAGAATTCACATTTTGCCATGTGTCACACCTCCTTGTTAGTAATTAACAGATGATATATTAACAGACTTTTATCAAAATTGCAAGTGTTTTTTTCAATTTTTTATTAAAATCTTTTTTGAAAATTTTAAAATTTGCTATTGCATTTTTCCAAACTATGTTATATAATACATACAGAACATTTGTTTGATTAATATTTCGGAGGTATAGATATGGCAGATAAGCAGAAAGCTCTTGAAACGGCACTTGCCCAGATAGAAAAGACTTACGGCAGAGGAACAATTATGCGTCTTGGCGAAAACAGCGGAATGAACGTTGAATCAATTTCAACCGGTTCTGTTTCTCTCGATGTTGCAACAGGCATAGGAGGATTTCCCAAAGGCAGAATAATCGAGGTTTACGGTCCTGAATCTTCGGGAAAAACGACACTTGCTCTTTCTGTTGTTGCAGAGGCACAGAAAAACGGCGGCGAAGCTGCGTTTATTGATGCCGAGCACGCCCTTGACCCGACCTATGCAGAAAACCTCGGAGTTGATGTTGATTCTCTTCTGGTTTCACAGCCCGATAACGGCGAACAGGCTCTTGAAATTGCAGAAGCTCTTGTCCGCTCCGGTGCACTTGATGTTGTTGTTATTGACTCGGTTGCCGCTCTTGTTCCCAGAGCGGAAATTGAGGGTGATATGGGCGATGCTCATGTTGGCTCTCATGCAAGACTTATGTCGCAGGCTCTTCGTAAAATTGCCGGTGCAGTTGCAAAAACAGGTACAATAATTATTTTCATTAATCAGCTTCGTGAAAAGGTCGGAGTTTCTTACGGCAATCCCGAAGTAACAACAGGCGGTCGTGCTCTTAAATTCTATGCTTCAATCCGTGTTGAGGTCCGCAAGGGTGAGCAATTAAAAGGAGCAAACAGCGAGTTCGTAGGTAACAGAACTAAATGCAAGGTTGTCAAAAACAAGGTTGCTCCTCCGTTTAAAATTGCTGAATTTGATATTATGTTCGGCAGCGGAATTTCAAAGGAAGGCGAGCTTATTGACCTGGGTGTTGAATTCGGTATTGTTCAGAAGAGCGGTGCATGGTTCTCTTATGGTGATATGCGTCTCGGTCAGGGCAGAGATAAGGTCAAAGAGCTTTTGGCTGATAATCCCGAGCTTTCGAAAGAGATTGAAGAAAAAATTGTTGTTGCCATAAAAGCCAAAAATGAGGAAGCAAAGGCAAAGAGAGTCCGTCAGCCTGTTATTATGCCTCCCGTTCCTGCCTCTGAGCCTACAACCAAGGCAAAGGCAAGAGCAAAGCTTGATATTGTTGTTGACGATGATGAAGACTGATAAATGAAAATTTCTTACAGTGTCGGCAAACAGAATAAGATTCATGTTTCGTGCGATGATGAATACAGATTTACGGTTGATTCGGAATTCTGGTTCAGCAGCCCTTACTGCATGAAGCGGAATATTGATGATGAGCAGGAGTTGGCGGAGTTCTTTCTTTCCGTCGGCTCCCGCTCTGCGTTCCTTGCAGGGCTTCGATTGCTCTCTTACAGCGACCACAGCAGGAGAGAAATGATTTCAAAGCTCGTTCAGAAGGGTCACAAAAAAGAATATGTTATCCCTGCGATTGACCGCCTTGAAGAGCTTGGCTATGTTGATGATGAAAGATATGCCGAAAACCTTGCAAGAAAGCTTTCCGAACGAAAGGGCATGAGTGTCCGTGGCATACGCAATGAGATGATTTTGAAGGGGATTCCCCGTGAAATTGCCGAAAATGTTTGTGAAACACTTGACTTTGACCCTGTTTTGCGTATTATAGAATTACTTAACACGAAATATAACCGCTTTCTGTTTGATGAAAAGGGTAAAAAAAAGACCATAGCCGCTCTTCAACGGCTCGGCTATGGCTGGTCTGATATTTACTCTGCATTCAGAAATATTGAGCTTGAAACGGAGGATTTTGACGATGTATAAAATAGGTATGATTTCACTAGGATGTCCGAAAAATCAGGTGGATGCCGAAAGAATGCTTGCTCAGCTCGATAAAAACGGCTTTGAGATTGCCGATTGCTATGAGGGCGTTGATGCAGTTATAATCAACACCTGCGGATTTATTGATGCCGCAACGCAGGAGGCAATTGAAAATATCCTCGAAATGGCTCAGCTCAAGGAAGAGGGAACTGTCGGTAAAATAATAGTTACAGGTTGTCTTGCCGAAAGGCAGAAGGATGCAATTTTTGAAAGTATTCCCGAGGTTGATGCTGTTATCGGCATCGGTGCAGACGGCGAAATAGCAGAGCTTGTCAGGGAAGCTATTGAGGGAGATAAGAAATATGCTATGCCGGATAACAGTCTTCTTCCGCTTACCGGCGAAAGGCTTCTGACAACTCCGGAATACTGGTCATATCTTAAAATTGCAGACGGCTGTTCTAACAGATGCACCTATTGTGCAATTCCGTCAATCAGAGGAAATTACAGGAGCGTTGAATTCGAAACGCTTGTTCAGGAAGCAAAGGAGCTTGCCGCCGCCGGAACAAAGGAGCTTATTCTCATTGCTCAGGACACAACCAACTACGGTGCGGACCTTTACGGAAAATCAAGACTTCCTGAGCTTCTTGATGCTCTTTGCGAAATTGACGGCATTGAGTGGATAAGAATGCTTTATTGCTATCCCGATAAAATTACGGATGAGCTTCTTGAAACAATGGCACGCCAGCCGAAGGTTCTTCATTATATTGATTTGCCTCTTCAGCACGCTGATGATAAAATTCTTGCAAGGATGAACCGCAGAGGAAATTCTGAATTTCTTCGCAATACAATCAATAAAATAAGAACGGCATTGCCCGATGCAGTTATCAGAACAACATTTATTGTAGGCTTTCCCGGCGAGGGCGAAGAAGAATTCGAAAATCTTTCGGAATTTGTCAATGAAATGGAATTTGACCGTCTCGGTTGCTTTGAATTTTCGCCTCAGGAGGGTACTCCGGCATATGATATGGATGAACAGGTTGATGAGGATGTTAAACTCCGCAGAGGAGAAATCATCATGCAGGATCAGCTTGAAATAGTTCTTCTTAAAAATAATGAAAGAATCGGAAATATATACAGTGTTATAGTTGAGGATTACGATGCTTATTCCGACAGCTACAGCGGCAGAACATATATGGATGCCCCTGAAATTGATGGTAAAATAATTTTCACAACAAACAAGAACTATAATAACGGCGATTTTGCAAAAGTTGAAGTAATCGGCGTGAATGATTATGACCTTATCGGAAAGGATATAGGCTGAAATGAATTTACCGAATAAATTGACCTTAATCAGAATTATTCTTACCCCATTTTATCTTGCGGCAATGCTTATTGCTTTTCCTTATCATTATCTTGTTGCCTGCCTTATTTTTGCGGTTGCATCGGTAACAGACTTTCTTGACGGAAAAATTGCAAGAAAGCATAATCTCGTTACGGATTTCGGAAAGCTGTGTGACCCTCTTGCAGATAAAATGCTCACGACTGCGGCTTTGCTTGCCTTTATGCAACAGGGTTATTGCAACATATGGATTGTTATGGTAATTCTTACAAGGGAGTTTCTTGTAACTTCATTCCGCCTTGTTGCCGCTTCGCAGGGAGTTGTTATTGCTGCCGGAATATGGGGAAAGCTTAAAACGGTCAGCCAGATGGTTTTTTCGATTTTCATCATGCTTGCACTGTTTGCAGTTGATTCATTAGGCTTGAATTTTGCTTCTCTTTCGCTTGTTTCAAATATTCTTCTCGGAATAACTGCGTTCCTTACGGCGTTTTCGGGCATAAAATATATTGTTGACGGACTTAAAGTCATTGATTTTTCAAAATAATTTTCATCGTACCTCATTTTTATACATTATTTTCGTTGACAATTTTTCAGATATATAATATAATCTAATTAATATATCAATGCAATGGCAGGGTAGAGTAACCGCAATGATGCTCAACAGAGAGAAGGTCGGAAGCTGGAAAGACCTTTTGAGAAAATACGGCGAAGTGCACCTTGCGGCACGCAGGGGGAATTGAGTATCTCTGTGCGTATGGCTGCGTTAAAGCCGGGATTATACCTTGAGTTATAAACAGGAGTGGAACCGCGTATCAACGCCTCCGGAGTCTTTTGGCTTCGGAGGATTTTTTATGGAGGAATTGATTTGTTCAGACAGTTAAGAGAAGATATTGAATGCGTATGGGCAAGAGATCCGGCTGCCCGTTCGGCAATTGAAATAATGTTTCTTTATCCCGGATTTAAAGCGATAAGGCTTCACAGAAGAGCGAATTATTTTTATCGCCATAAGCTTTATTTTTTGGCAAGATGGGTTTCACAGCGTGCATCAAGAAAAACGGGCATAGAGATTCATCCTGCGGCAACAATCGGCAAAAGATTTTTCATTGACCACGGAACCGGTGTTGTTATCGGCGAAACTGCCGAAATCGGCGATGATGTTACTCTTTATCAGGGAGTAACCCTCGGCGGTACGGGCAAGGATACCGGCAAACGCCATCCGACAGTCGGAAATAATGTTATGATTGGTTCCGGTGCAAAGGTTCTCGGACCGGTTTTTATCGGAGATAACAGCAGAATTGCGGCAGGTGCGGTTGTTCTTAACAATATTCCCGCAAATTCAACGGCAGTCGGTGTTCCCGCAAAGGTTGTCAAGATTGACGGCGTGAGAGTTGCCGACCTTGACCAGATTCATATTTCCGACCCTGTAGCACAGGAGATTGCAAGGCTCGAAAACGAAATTGATAAATTAAGAAAAGAACTCAACAAGGAGGAAAAATAAATGAAGGTTTTCAACACATTGACAAGAAGAAAAGAAGAGCTTGTTCCCATCAAGGAAGGCGAAGTCAAAATTTATGCCTGCGGACCGACAGTTTATAATTATATTCATATCGGCAATGCAAGACCTATATGTGTTTTTGATGTTCTTAGAAGATACCTTGAATACAGAGGATATAATGTCACGTTTGTTCAGAATTTCACCGATATTGATGATAAAATCATCAAGAGAGCAAATGAGGAAGGAACGGATTATCAGACTGTTTCCGAAAAATATATCGAGGAATTCTGGAAGGATGCCAAGGGACTGAATTTCAGACCTGCAACAGTTCATCCGAAGGCAACCGAAAATATTGATAAGATTATTGAAATAGTAAGCGGACTTATTGAAAAAGGTCACGCTTATGAGGTTGACGGCGATGTTTATTTCAGCACAAAGACATTCAATGAATACGGCAAGCTTTCCCATCAGCCTCTTGAAGACCTCGAAGCCGGTGCAAGAATCATGGTCGGCGACATCAAGAGAGACCCAATGGATTTCGCTCTCTGGAAATCTGCCAAACCCGGCGAACCTTATTGGGATTCACCCTGGGGCAATGGCAGACCCGGTTGGCATATTGAATGCTCAGCTATGAATATCCGTTATCTCGGCGAAAGCATTGATATTCATTGCGGCGGTCAGGACCTTATTTTTCCGCATCATGAAAATGAAATCGCACAGAGCGAATGCTTCACGGATAAGCAGTTTGCAAAATACTGGATGCACAACGGTTATATCAATGTTGATAATGTCAAGATGTCAAAGTCGCTCGGCAATTTCTTTACCGTCAGGGATGTTGCGGAAAAATACGGCTATGAGCCTATCCGTTATCTCATGATTTCTTCGTCATACAGAAGCCCGATTAATTACAGCGTTGATATTATCGAGCAATGCAAGGCTTCTCTTGTCAGACTTTACACCTGCCGTGACAGCCTTGATTTTGAGCTTAAAAATGCTTCCGAAGGTGAGCTTGATGCCGATGTTAAGTCACAGCTTGATAAGAGGGTTGAGCAGTTCATTGAAGCTATGGATGATGACCTCAACACCGCAGACGGAATATCAACAGTTTTTGAGCTTGTCAGAGACATCAATACTCTTGTTATCGGTCAGAATCAGAGCAAGGAAACGGTTGAATATGCAACAAAGCTTTTCGATGAGCTTACGGGCGTTCTCGGTCTGGTTTATAATAGAAACAATGAAGTCCTTGATGAAGACATTGATGCTATGATTGCCGCAAGAGCTCAGGCGAGAAAAGATAAGAATTGGGCAGAAGCAGACAGAATCAGAGACGAGCTTAAGGCAATGGGCATTGTTCTTGAGGATACAGCTCAGGGCGTTAAGTGGCATAGAGAATAAAATTTTTGCTTTGTCAGTAAATAAACGCAGGTATAATGTTCTTTTCTTCATATATTTTAGATAAATTTAAAAATTTGCTTGAAATTGCAAAAGCAATGTGATATAATGCCAAAGCAAATCACACGCAGAGTTATTTTTATTATGAGTGCGGAAGCGATTTCGTGGTAATATCAGACTTTGCGGCGGTTCGTATCTGACAAGATACAAAATTTAACTTAGGAGGAAAAAATCATGTCAGTAGTATCAATGAAACAGTTACTTGAAGCGGGTGTTCACTTCGGTCATCAGACCAGAAGATGGAACCCCAAGATGGCTGAGTACATCTTCACGGAGAGAAACGGCATCTACATCATCGACCTTCAGAAAACAGTAAAGAAGCTCGAAGATGCTTATATGTTCATCCGTGAAATCGCAGCTGAGGGTGGAGAAGTTCTCTTTGTAGGAACAAAGAAGCAGGCTCAGGAGTCAGTTAAGGAAGAAGCTATCCGTTGCGGAATGCCTTTCGTTAACGCTCGTTGGCTCGGCGGTATGCTCACCAACTTCAACACAATCCAGAAGAGAATCAGAAGACTTGCTCAGCTCAAGGCTATGGAAGCAGACGGAACATTCGACCTTCTCCCCAAGAAGGAAGTTGCAAAGCTTGCTCTTGAAATCGAAAAGCTTGAGAAGTTCATGGGCGGTATCACAGAAATGAAGAAGCAGCCTGCTGCTATGTTCATCGTTGACCCCCGCAAGGAAAGAATTGCTGTTCTCGAAGCAAAGAAACTCGGTATCCCCATCGTTGCAATAGTTGACACAAACTGTGACCCCGATGAGGTTGATTATGTTATCCCCGGCAATGACGACGCTATCCGTGCCGTTAAGCTTATTGCAGGTGCAATGGCAGATGCAGTTATCGAAGGCAGACAGGGTGAGCAGACAGCTCCCGAAGCTGCTGAAGAGGCTAAAGAGGAGGAATAATTCATGGCAGCATTTACAGCTAAAGACGTTCAGGCTCTCAGAGAAAAGACCGGCGCAGGCATGATGGACTGCAAAAAGGCTCTTGTGGAATCTGAAGGCGATATAGATAAGGCAATGGAATTCCTTCGTGAGAAGGGTCTTGCATCAGCGGCTAAGAAGGCAAGCCGTGCAGCAGCAGAAGGCACCGTTGCAGCATTCAGCACAGCTGATGCCGCAGCTCTTGTTGAAATCAACTGCGAAACAGACTTCGTTGGTAAGAATCCCGAATTTGTTGCTCTTGCAAATGACATTGCAAAGACAGTTGCAACAGTTAAGCCTGCTGACCTTGATGCTCTTAACGCAGCAACACTTGTCGGCGGTAATCTTTCGGTTGCCGATTCAGTTCAGGAGCTTTTCCTTAAGATTCGTGAAAATATGAAACTTCGCCGTTTCGCTCTCGTCGAAGGCAAAGCAGTTACCTATATTCATGCCGGCGGAACAGTTGGTGTTCTTGTTGAGTTTGAAACAGACGATGTAACAGCCGCTAAGGACGAATTTGTTGCAATGGGTAAGAATGTTGCAATGCAGGTTGCAGCTATGAGCCCCGAATATCTCGGCAAGGATGATATTTCGGCAGAAGAGCTTGCAAAGATGAGAAACATCATCGTTGAAAGCTCACTCAATAAGCCCGAAACTCTTCCCAAGCCCATCCTTACAAGCACATTTGATAAGGCTATTGCGGCAGGAAAGTTCAGCGATGCAGACAAGGCTGCATATGAAGAG
Source organism: Ruminococcaceae bacterium UBA1730 (assembly GCA_002315935.1). Taxonomy (GTDB): domain Bacteria; phylum Bacillota; class Clostridia; order Oscillospirales; family Acutalibacteraceae; genus CAG-177. The sequence continues at coordinate 30,435 of DCII01000027.1, read as the reverse complement.
CAGAAGAACAACAAGTTCCTCTTCAACTTCCTTTCAGATGAAGCTGTTGCAGCTCTCGCTGAGGTTGCAGTTGCAAACAAAGAAGAAATTGTTGCCAACAAGATTTTCGCAGGTGCAACTGAAGGTCGTGTTGCAAAGCAGATTAAGGAAGTTTGCCTTCTTGAGCAGGCATTTGTCCGCACAGACCTCTTTGAAGGCAATGTTGCCGGCTATGTTGCAAATGTAGCCAAGACACTTGATGCTCACATTAAGGTTAAGAGCTTCATCCGTTTCGCAAAGGGCGAAGGTCTTGAAAAGAAAGCGGACGACTTCGCAGCAGAAGTTGCAAGCATGGTTAAATAATTTGATTTTCTTTTTCCCTCATCCTCACGGATGGGGGATTTTTTTGCATTTTATTTAAAATATTTTATAAAAAGGGTTGGAAAAAACCTTAAAATGTTTTATAATAACTGTAACTATGGAAAGGTGTGCTTTTGCAAAGGAGTAACTTATGAGTAACTATTCCGTTTCGCTTGAAAAGGTTGTTAATGACCTTTCGTTTTCGGTTGTTTATACTCCGCATGAATTGAAGGATATTTTTGTCACTTCGCAGGATGTAAACAGACCGGGTCTGATTTTATCGGGCTTTGAGGAGCATTTTGACCCTGCCAGAATTCAGTTTCTCGGACTTACGGAGATTGAATATGTAAACAGTCTTGAAGAAGAAATTGCCAAAGAAAGCATGGACAGACTTCTTTCAAAGAAACCTGCCGCATTGCTTATCACAAGAGGACTTGAGCTGAAGCCTTCGTTCGTTGAAATTGCCCGGAAATATGAGGTCCCCGTTCTTTCAACTCCCGAATCAACATCAGGCTGTATGTCGGCAACAATCTCATATCTCGGCGTTGAGCTTGCACAGAGAATCACCCGTCACGGCGTTTTCGTTGAGGTTTACGGCGAAGGTGTGCTTATTCTCGGTGACAGCGGTGTCGGCAAGAGTGAAACAGCTCTGGAGCTTATCAACAGAGGTCACAGACTGATTGCCGATGATGCCGTTGAAATAAGAAGGGTTTCGAATAAAACGCTTGTCGGTTCCGCTCCTGATAATATCAGGCATTTCATTGAGCTTCGTGGTGTCGGAATTCTGAACGCCAGAAGGCTTTTTGGCATGGGTGCGGTTAAGCTGACCGAAAAAATCGATATGGTTATTCAGCTTGAGCTTTGGGACCAGGATAAGGTTTATGACCGTCTCGGACTTGAAAATGAATATACCGATATTCTCGGAATAAGCGTTCCCGTGTCGGTTGTTCCCGTCAAGCCCGGCAGAAACCTTTCTATTATCATTGAAGCTGCCGCAATGAATAACAGGCAGAAAAAGATGGGCTATAATGCGGCAAGAGAGCTTCTTCATTCGCTCGGAATGACGGATGATATTGCTCCTGAGCAGAAAGAGCTTGAATCATGGCATGATTTTTAATAAAGTGAGGGAAATATATGAAACATAACACACAGTTTATTCAGGATTTCATGAAGCATTATGATTATCCGGAGGAAGCAATAAAGGAGTTTACAAGACTTCTTCAGAGACTTGATGATGAAGAAAAATTCGGAAACGAATTTGATATATTTGTAAACGGCTATATGTACCCGGAGGCAGACGGCCTTCGTGAAGCACTTGAGGGCGTTGATGCTCTCGGAATAAAATATGAGGAAAATGAATGCACAATGGAATTTGTTTTCCTTCTTCTCTGTGCTCCGATACTCAGAGAAAGATATATCGAAAAAGGAATCGGCGAAAAGCTTTTCTGGGAGTCGGCAAGCGATTTCAAGTATAAGCTCATTGAGTGCATCAAATGTGAAGAGGTTCCGGGAACCTTTGTTGCCGGCTGGAATGACGGTCTGTTCAAGATGGAACGCTTTACCTTCGGCAGATTTCAGTATGAAGAAAGTGAATTCGAAAGAGACGAATATAAGCTTAAATGCGGCAAGGTTCTTAAACCCGGTGATACTTATATCAATTTTCATATTCCGTCATCAGGTGTCCCTCTTTCCGATGAAGTAAGACTCGATTCATATAAAAAGGCATATGAGAATTATAAGCATCTTTTCCCTGACGGACTTGTTGTTTTCGGCTGCCATTCGTGGCTTCTTTATCCGAAGCACAGAGAATTCCTTCCGAAAAATCTTAACATTCTTCGATTCATGGATGATTTTGAAATCATTGAATCAGACGAGAATGACGAAGGCTTCAGCAATGGCTGGAGAGTTTTTGATAAGTATTCGGACCTTCCTTATGACCAGCTTCCGCAGGATACTGCTCTTCGAAAGGCTTATGCACAGTGGCTCATTTCAGGTCACAAGGGCGGCAACGGATATGGCTTCATTGTTTTTGACGGCGAAAAAATATTAAGATAAAAGGAATAAATAATATTACGGAGGTAATAAGAATGTATAGAATAGGTGTTGATTTAGGCGGAACAAATATCGCAGTCGGCGTTGTTTCGGAAGAGCTTAAAATTGTCGGCAGAGGTAAGGTTAAAACCAAATGCCCGAGACCCGCAGAAGAAATATTTGATGATATTAAGGTTGCAATTGACGTGGCTCTCAATGATGCAGGTGTTTCGATTGATGATGTCGTTTCTGTCGGTGTCGGTACTCCCGGTTCGGTCAATAAGGCAAACGGATATATTGAATTTGCAAATAATCTTGATTTCAATCAGGTTCCCGCAAAGGAGCTTCTTGAAGCAAGAATAGGTAAGCCTGTTTATCTTGATAATGATGCCAACTGTGCCGCTCTCGGCGAAGCAGTAGCAGGTGTCGGCAAGGGCGTTAAGAATTTTGTTGCAATCACTCTCGGCACAGGCGTAGGAAGCGGCATTATTCTTGACGGAAAAATTGTCGGCGGTGTTAACTATGCTGCCGGCGAAATGGGTCATATGGTAATCGTTGTTGACGGCGAACAGTGCAACTGCGGCAGAAAAGGTTGCTGGGAAAGATATTCTTCCGCAACAGCTCTTATATCGCAGACAAAGGCCGCAATGGAAGCCGATAAGGAAAGCGGTATGTGGCAGCTTGTCAACGGCAATATCGAAGCGGTCAGCGGCAGAACTGCTTTTGATGCAATGAGAAACGGCGATGCAACAGCAAAAGCCGTTGTTGATAAATATATTCATTATCTTGCGGCAGGTGTATGTAATATAATTAATGCTCTCCAGCCTGAAATCGTCTGCGTTGGCGGTGGTATCGGTCACGAGGGTGAAACAATTCTTGCACCCCTCAGAGCAGAGGTTGAAGCTCAGAGATACAGCGTTTATGCAAAGAAGCAGACAATGATTGTCGGTGCAGAGCTTGGCAATGATGCAGGCATATTCGGTGCGGCTCTTCTTGATGAATAATTGATTTTAGTGGAGGAAGCTATGAAGGCTTACGATGAATTTTTCAGCTTTTGTGACGGTATTTCGTGCAGATATTCAAATTTTGCATTGCTGTCAAATTTTACAACATTTCATATCGGCGGAAAAGCAGATGTAATGATTTTTCCCGATAATGTTGAAAAGCTCTCCTCCGCAATCAGATATATCAACGAACATTCAATCCGTTATATGACAATCGGAAAGGGGAGCAATCTTCTTTTCAGCGATGAAGGATTTAAAGGAGTTATAATCAATCTTGTTGACCTTGACGGGATTGAGCTTATTGACGAAACAACAATCAGATGTCAGAGCGGCGTATCGCTTGCGAAATTATGCCGCTTTGCGTTTGATAATTCCTTAACCGGTCTTGAGTTTGCATACGGTATTCCGGGATGTGTTGGCGGAGCGGCGTTCATGAATGCGGGAGCTTACGGCGGCGAAATGAAGAATGTTGTTGTTTCCTGCGACCACATTACTCCCGACGGCAAATCGGAAACATTTTCGGGCGAAGAGCTTGATTACGGCTATCGTCACAGCGTTTATTCAGGCAGGAATCTTGTTATTTCTTCGGTAACAATGAAGCTTGAAAAAGGTGAGCAGGCTGATATAAAGGCACAGATGGATATTCTTCTTTCGAAGAGAAAAGAGAAACAACCTCTTGAATTTCCGAGTGCAGGAAGCACCTTCAAACGCCCTGAGGGATATTTTGCAGGTGCACTCATTGAGCAGAACGGCTTGAAGGGCTATTCCGTTGGCGGTGCAAGAGTCAGCGAAAAGCACGCAGGTTTTATTATCAATTTCAATAATGCAACCTGCAAGGATGTTCTCGGCGTAATTGACCATTGCAGAAAAACCGTTTTCGAAAGCACGGGTGTTACTCTTGAACCCGAGGTTATTTATGTTGAATAAGGAGGGGATATTTTGTCTTTCTCGTCAGATATAAAAAGTGAATTGACAAAGATTGAAGATCTTTCTCCGTGCTGTCTTCATGCACAAGTCTACGGGCTTGTGCTTTTTGCACATTTCTCGAAGTATAATTTTTCAATCACAACCGAAAATGAAGATGTTTTCAATATGTATGTTTCCGCTCTGCGTGACTATTGCGGAGTTGAGCCTGTTATCAGCAAAACAGGAACAAAAAAGCATACCGCATACATAAAATCGGATGCTGAAAAAGAAAAAGTGTTTGAGAAATTCGGCCATACATTAAAAGAAACCTCGTTGCGTATTAATCGGGCAAATATTCAGAATGAATGCTGTCTGTCCTCGTTCTTGAGGGGTGTTTTTCTTTCGTGCGGAACGGTTACTGACCCCGAAAGAGGCTATCATCTTGAATTTGTTGTTCCGTATAAGAAGTTAAGCAACGACCTCATAAAATTCTTTGATGAAATTGAACTTTTCCCCAAATATATAGTTCGCAAAGGAAATCATGTTGTTTATTTCAAGATTAGCGAAAGCATTGAAGATATTCTTGCGGTTATCGGGGCACAGGACGCTTCGCTTTATCTTATGAATGTCAAGATAGAAAAGGATGTTAAAAACAAGGTTAACCGAATCATTAATTTTGAAATGTCAAACATCAGCAAAACAGTTGAAGCTGCAAATATTCAGCTTGAATCCATTGAATTTATCGAAAAGAAAATCGGAATAAAGAATCTTCCCGATAATCTTCAGTCAATTGCAAGGCTTCGCCTTGAAAATCCCGAGGCAAGTCTGAAGGATTTAGGAAACATGATGGACGAGCCTATCAGCCGTTCCGGAGTTAATCATAGGCTTGACCGAATAGTAAAATTAGCAGAAAAATTAAAATCAGACGGAGAATAATATGTCATTTACTCATCTGCACGTACACAGCGAATACAGTCTGCTTGACGGTGCTTGCAGAATTGAACCTATGCTCGATAAAATCAAGAGCATGGGTCAGACTTCTGCTGCCATAACGGACCATGGTGTTATGTACGGTGCAGTTGATTTTTATAAAGCGGCAAAGGCAAGAGGAATCAAGCCGATTATCGGTTGCGAGGTCTATGTTGCTCCGAGGTCAAGATTTGACAAGGTTCACGGCATTGACAGCGAAAGATACCATCTTATCCTTCTTTGCAAGAATAATGATGGATATAAAAATCTTATAAAGCTTGTTTCCGAGGGTTGGGTAAACGGATTTTATACAAAACCGAGAGTTGATAAGGACATTCTTGAAAAATATCACGAGGGTATTATCGCTCTTTCTGCGTGCCTTGCAGGTGAGGTCGCAAGAAATCTTTCTGCGGGTGACTATGAAGGTGCAAAGAAAACAGCTCTTTGGTATCAGAGTGTTTTCGGCGAGGATAATTATTTTCTTGAAATTCAGAATCATAATCTTGATGAACAGTTAAGAATTAATTCCGACCTTATAAAGCTTTCAAAAGAAACTGGCATTCCGCTTGTTGCAACAAACGATGCTCATTACATTAACAAAGACGATAGCAGAATGCAGCAGGTGCTAATCTGCATTCAGACTAACCATACAATAGGCGAAGAAACGGGTCTTGAATTCGGAACAGAGGAATTCTATTTAAAGAGCGAGGATGAAATGCTTTCCGCCTTTCCTCTTTGTCCGGAAGCTGTTACGAATACACAAATAATTGCCGACAGATGCAATGTTGAATTTGAATTCGGTAAAACAAAGCTTCCTCATTTTGATGTTCCCGAAGGATGGGACCATTATGACTGGTTTGAAATGCTGTGCCGGAAAGGATTGAAAGAAAGATACGGCGAGAATCCTCCCGAAGAATATGTTAAGCGTCTTGAATATGAGCTGTCTGTTATTTCCAAAATGGGATATACAGACTATTATCTTATTGTTCATGACTTCATAAGAGAAGCAAAGGAAATGGGAATTCCCGTTGGTCCAGGCAGAGGCTCCGGTGCGGCGAGCATATGTGCCTATTGCATCGGCATAACGGGTATTGACCCGATGAAATATAACCTTCTCTTCGAAAGATTTCTGAATCCCGAAAGAGTCAGTATGCCCGATTTCGATGTTGATTTCTGCTTCGAAAGAAGAAGCGAAGTAATTGATTATGTTATCCGAAAATACGGTGCAGACCATGTTGCACAGATTGTAACCTTCGGAACCATGGCGGCGAAGCAGGCTGTCAGGGATGTCGGAAGAGTGTTTGCAATTTCATATAATACAGTTGATACAATAGCGAAGTTAATTCCGAATGAGCTTAATATTACCCTTGATAAGGCTCTCAAGCGTTCTGCGGAATTCAAAGCTCTCTATGATTCGAGCGGTGAGGCTAAAGAGCTTATTGATATGGCTCGAAAAATTGAGGGTATGCCACGCCACGCTTCAACTCATGCCGCCGGAGTTGTTATTACTCATGATACAGTTGAATCTTATGTTCCTCTTGCGAAAAATGATGAAGCGATAGTAACGCAGTATACCATGACAACTCTTGAAGAGCTTGGACTTCTCAAGATGGATTTTCTCGGCTTAAGGACTCTTACGGTTATCAGCGAAGCCGAAAAAATGATTAAAGCTAAAAATCCTGAATTTGATATTGAAAAGATTGATATGCAGGATAAAAAGGTTTTTGAGATGCTTTGTTCGGGTCAGAGCGAGGGTGTTTTTCAGTTCGAATCCGCAGGTATGAGAAGCGTTTTAACGCAGTTGAAGCCGGAATCAATAGAAGATATGATTGCGGTTATTTCGCTTTACAGACCCGGTCCCATGGATTCAATTCCGACTTATATCCATAACAGACATAATCCGCAGGATGTGACTTATAAAATTCCGGAGCTTAAGAATGTTCTTGATGTAACTTACGGATGCATTGTTTATCAGGAGCAGGTCATGCAGATTTGCCGTGAGCTTGCAGGCTATTCCTATGGAAGAGCCGATATTGTCCGCCGTGCGATGAGCAAAAAGAAGCATGATGTTATGCTGAAGGAAAGAGAAAATTTTGTTCACGGCACGGTTGATGGAAACGGCAATATTATCTGTGAGGGTGCGGTCAGAAGGGGAGTGCCTGAGAATATTGCAAATGAAATCTTTGATGAAATGATGTCGTTTGCTTCTTATGCCTTCAACAAAGCACACGCCGCTGCCTATGCCTTCGTTGCTTATAGAACTGCTTGGCTTAAATGCCATTATCCATGCGAATTTATGGCTTCAATTATGACGAGCTTTCTTGATAATACAGGTAAAATCGTTCAGTATATTAACGAATGCTCAAGAATCGGCATAAAGCTGCTTCCTCCGCATATCAACCTCAGCAACGGTTCATTCACCGCTTCAGGCGGAAACATTCATTATAGTCTGCTTGCTGTTAAAAATCTCGGCAGAAGCTTCATTAACAGGATTATTGAAGAACGCCGAAAAAACGGAAATTTCAGGGATTTCTATGAATTCTGCAAGCGTATGCAGGGCAAGGAGCTTAACAGAAGAGCTGTTGAAAGCCTTATTAAATGCGGAGCATTTGACGGATTGGGAGCTAACCGAAAGCAGATGCTCTCCGTTATGGATTCGATTATTGAAGAGCTTGATAATATCAGAAGAAGGAATGTTGACGGTCAGATAGGATTCTTTGACCTCGGAGCGGATGATTCCGAAGAGGAAATAAATGAAGACTATGTTTATCCAGAAACGGAAGAATATTCCGATGAATTGCTTCTGAGATATGAAAAAGAAGTTTCCGGGATATATCTTTCGGGTCATCCGATGAAAAAATATGAGCTACTTTCTGAAAAACTGAAATGTGCAGTCATCAATGATATAATTGATGAAGACAACGGCAAATATAAAGATAATGACAGAATAAGAATTCTTGTTTTGATAAGTTCAATCAAAAAGAAGATAACCAAAAGCGATACCACAATGGCTTTTGTTACCGCAGAGGATAATACGGGAAGCATGGAAATAATAGTTTTTCCGAAAGCTCTTGCAGAGCATCCGTCATTGTTCAGCGAAGGAAATATTGTTCTCATTTCAGGCAGAGTCAGCATGAGAGAGGATGAAGATACGAAATTAGTTTGCGAAACGATTTTACCTTGTCCCTCCGAAAATGAAATATCAGATAATTTATCTGCTCCGAAGCAGGAAAAGAAAAGGATAAAGGGACTTTTTCTTCGTTTCGATACGGCTTCTTCTCCGCAGATTGAATATTGCAGAAGGCTTCTTGCCGTGTTTGACGGAAATATTCCTCTGTTTTATTACTTTGATGATACAAAAGAATATAAGAAAAATCCTCTCGGAATGGGAATTGATGTCAATAATGTTCTTCTCAGAGAGCTAAAAAAGCTTCTCGGAGAATCAAATGTAATTTTTAATTGTTAAAAACTTGTCAAAAAAGGCTTTATTTGTTGACATTATAAAATAAAAAGTGTATTATGTTATGGAACTTTTTTTAGGAGTGTAAAAAATGAAGACAATCGGTGTATTAACAAGCGGCGGAGATGCTCCCGGAATGAATGCGGCAGTCCGTGCCGTTGTAAGAACAGCTTGCGAAAACGGAATGAAGGTTTATGGAATAAACAGAGGTTATCAGGGACTTATTGATGATGACCTTCGTGAACTTAACATCAGAAGTGTTTCAGATATTATCCACAGAGGCGGAACAATGCTTCATTCTGCAAGATGTCTTGCATTCAAGGATGAAAGCGGTATGCAGAAGGCTATTGAAACCTGCAAAAAATACGGCATTGAGGGAATGGTTGTTATCGGCGGTGATGGCTCATTCAGAGGTGCTCGTGACCTTTCACTTCGTGGCATTCCCTGTATCGGTATCCCCGGAACAATTGACAATGATATAGTCAGCACTGATTATACAATCGGTTATGACACCTGCCTTAATACGGTTATGCAGATGGTTGACCGAGTCAGAGATACCGTTGAATCCCATAGCCGTTGTGTCGTTGTTGAGGTTATGGGAAATAAGTGCGGTGACCTTACTCTGAATTCCGGCATTGCTGTCGGTGCAACGGCAATAGTAATTCCCGAAATTCAGTCTGATATTGAAAAGCACGTTATCGAAAGAATTCGCAGAACTCAGAAAACAGATAAGAAGCATTTTATAGTTATGGTCGCTGAGGGCATCGGCGGAGTTGAAGCTCTTGCAAGAAAGATTGAGCAGGAATGCGGCGTTGAATCAAGAGCTGTTATTCTCGGCCATGTTCAGAGAGGCGGTTCGCCGACTGTAAGAGACAGAGTTATGGCAAGTCAGATGGGCTATCACGCCGTTCAGCTTCTCATGCAGGGAATCGGCAACAGGGTTGTTGTTATGAAGAATGACAAGATTATTGATTACGATATTTATGAAGCTCTCAGCATGAAGAAGCCCGTTAACGATGAGCTTTATAAGATTGCTCATGAAATTTCGATCTGAGGATGAATATGATTTCAAACGAATTTTTATCACTTCGCAAACAGCTCATTGAAAGAGATTTTTCATCTCTTAACAATATGCAGAAAGAAGCGGTTCTCTCAACAGAGGGACCGCTTTTGGTGCTTGCAGGGGCAGGAAGCGGCAAGACGACTGTTCTTGTTAACCGAATAGCCAATATAGTTAAATACGGAAAAGCATATTACAGCGATGAATGCAGATATGAGCCGAAGGAAAGCGACATAGCTCTTATGAAGGCGGCACTTAATGATAAATCCATTGATTTATTCGATGTTGAACATCTTATGAGCGTTGATGCCGCAAAGCCTTGGGAAATTCTTGCCATAACCTTCACCAATAAAGCGGCAGGGGAGCTTAAAGAAAGGCTTGAAAGAATGCTCGGCGAATCTGCGAGAGACATATGGGCAAGCACCTTTCATTCTGCGTGTGTAAGAATGCTTCGCAAGTTTGCTGATAGAATAGGCTATTCATCCAATTTTACCATTTATGATACAGACGACAGTAAGCGTGTTATCAAGGACTGCATCAAGCAGAATGGCTTCAGCGATAAGATTCTTGCACCTAAAACGGTTCTTTTTGAAATAAGCAACGCAAAAGACCAACTTATTTCTCCGGCGGAATATATTCAAACTTATCAGAATGATGTTCTCAGGAGAAATATAGGCACTGTTTATGGTTCTTATCAGTCTCAACTTAAAGCGGCTGATGCGATGGATTTTGATGATATTATAGTTAATGCAGTTAAAATGCTTCAGGATAACGAAGACATTTGTGACTATTATCAGCATAAATTCAAATACATAATGGTTGATGAATATCAGGATACCAACCATGCACAGTATCTTCTGACTGCACTTCTTGCGGGCGGATATAAAAACATTTGCGTTGTCGGCGATGATGACCAGAGTATTTATAAGTTCAGGGGTGCAACAATCGAAAACATTCTGAGCTTTGAGGAACAGTATTCAAGAGCAAAGGCGATTCGTCTTGAGCAGAATTACCGCTCAACCCAGACTATTTTGGATGCCGCCAATAATGTTATTTCAAACAACAGAAACCGTAAAGGCAAAAGGCTCTGGACTGATAACGGTGCAGGGGAGCAGATAATTCTCAACACATCCGAAAGCGACCGTGATGAAGGAATTTTCATTGCAAACGAAGTGCTTGACGGAATAAGAAAAGGAAGAAAATACAGCGATTATGCGGTTCTTTATCGCATGAATTCGCAGTCAAACCTTGTTGAACAGTCTTTTGTCCGAAACGGAATTCCATACAGAATTATCGGCGGACATAAATTCTATGACCGTAAGGAAATAAAAGATGCTCTTGCCTATTTGAGCGTTATCGTCAACCCCAATGATGTTGTCAGACTTCAAAGAATAATCAATGAGCCGAAGAGGGGAATAGGCGACACCTCTTTCGAAAAGGCAAAGGAGATTTCGCAGGGTCTTGGGATAGGAATTTTTGATGTTCTTAAAACAGCAGATCAGTTCCCGTCATTGAGCAGAAGTGCAAGAAAGATGATGGATTTTGCTGAAATGATGCAGGGATTCATTGACGGAGCGGAAACAACGGATATGGCGATTTTATTTAAAGAGTTGCTCATAAGTACAGGTTATTCGGCTTCTCTTGCTCTTGAACCCGAAACCATGCAGGATAGAAAAGCCAACCTTGAAGAGCTTTCAAATAATATTCTCAGATTTTCTCAGGAAAACGAGGGAGCAACCTTCAACGATTTTCTTCAGGAGGTTGCCTTAATGACGGATATTGATAATTATAATACCGATGTTGATACCGTTGTTATGATGACGATTCATTCGGCAAAGGGACTTGAATTTCCTGTTGTTTTTCTCGCAGGAATGGAGGAAACCATCTTTCCCTCGGAAATGGCAACCATGGAAGGCGATATTGAAGAAGAACGCCGTCTGGCATATGTCGGAATTACAAGAGCAAAGAAGCAATTATATCTCACCAAGGCAAAAACAAGGATGCTTTTCGGCTCAACAAAGTTTAATCAGCCTTCAAGATTCATTAATGAAATTCCTGAGAAGCTGATAAAAAAGACGGGTGTTTCCGATAGCAGAGGTTCATACGGCTTCGGTAATCAGTCATCTTTTTCGAGAAACGAAGGCTTTTCTTCACGAACATATACCGATACGCCGACCAAGACCGCTTCGCAGGCTTCAAGAGGATTTTCAACCTCTTCATTTACTCCACCTGCTAAAAACTCAACCGTATTCAATATCGGCGATACAGTTGTTCATAAGGCATACGGTGAAGGCGTAGTTTTAAGCTCTAAGGCGATGGGCAATGATACTCTTCTTGAAATTGCATTCGTAAGTGCAGGAACAAAGAAGATAATGGCAAACTATGCCAAGATAGAAAAGAAATAATTTCGAGCAGGTGCAGAGCTTTCTGTGCCTGCTTTTTGTAATAAAAAAAGGACTTGCTCATATAATTTACCAATGATATAGCGGAGGTAAAAAATGAGCAAGTTAAAATATAAGGTTTATAACGGCAAGAAAATAAAAGGACTGATAAGAGAATCGGATGATATTTTATTTTTACTATTGTTCATCTCGGGAATAATAATCGGAGCTTATTCATCGGGAAAAGCCGAAACAATAAAAGATATAGCAATTCAGTATCTGAATTTCAGAAAAAGCATCGGATTTTCCGAACAATTTCTGAAATCAGTATTGGTTAATGTTATTTTTATTGCTGTCAGCTTTTTTCTCGGCTTTTCATTGATAGGTTCGCCGATGATTTATTGCCTTTTGTTTGTCCGGGGAATGGGAACGGGAGCAATATGCGGATTTCTTTATTCGGAATACGGATTTTCGGGAATCGGATATGCAGCATTGACATTCTTTCCGTCAATAGTTATTTCTGTTTATTCCTTGATGATGAGCTGTAAAATCAGCTCTGCATATTCATATAATGCGTTTGCAAAAGCGATAAGGGGCAGGGGACAATATGAAAATGCCGAAACAAAGCTTTTTGTTTTCAGACAGCTTATATGCATGATAATTGCGGTTTTTTCGTCGGTTATTGATTCACTTTTCGCAATGTTATTTTCAAGATTTTTTGCTCTCTGAATCGGGCTTTATTTTTAAATCATTTAAAGGATTTGAGTCAACGGCATTCTTCAGTTGCTCATTACTAATGTGAGTATAAATTTCTGTTGTTGAAAGATTTTCATGTCCGAGAATTTCCTTCAATTGCAGCGGGTCAACATTACCGTATTGATACATAAGTGTTGCGGCTGTATGTCTCAATTTATGAGTTGAAAAACCGTCATCCTGCATTCCGGCTTTTTCAAGAAACTTTTTAACAGTTTTCTGGACCATCTCTTTGCTGATTCTTATTTTTCTGCTGCTTAAGAACAAAGCATCACGGTCAATAACCTTATCCTTCGGTCTGACGGCCATGTATTTTTTGATAGCTTCAAGGCAGGAATTATTAAGATAAATTGTTCTTTCTTTGTTTCCTTTACCGGTAACAACGAGCGTTCCATTGTCTCTTATATCGGAAATGTTAATACTGACAAGCTCAGAAAGACGCATTCCGCAGTTCAGAAATAAGGTTAAAATGCAGAAATCTCTTTCCTTGTTTTTTCCGTCAACAGAACGAAGCAAAGCCTTGCTCTGCTCAAGGGTTAGATATTTCGGTAATCCACGCTTTGTTTTCGGGGATTCAATGAATGCCATAACATTTTTTTCGATTATGCCGTTTACCTCAAGGTATCTGTAAAACCTTTTGATTGAAACGGCTTTTCTTGCTCTTGCATTTGAATCATTATTTCGGTTGTTGCGGCAATATGTTAAAAATGCGTAAGCATCATTAAGGGTTGCGTTAAGAATAAGACTTTCGGGAATTCCGGAAACATCTATCGTTTCAAATTTGGTTTTGCTATCCACTAACCTGTGACTGACCATCAGAAATCTTAAAAATAATCTTAAGTCAGAAGCGTACTCAAGAATAGTCAACTCGGATTTGTTTTTTATGGCAGAAAGATAATTAAGATATTTAACTACAAGTGATGGGAGAGTATAGATTTCTTCTTTTTTCATATATCTTCACCTTCTGTAAATTTACATCTATATTAAAACACATACCCGAAGTTTTGTCAATACAATTACGCAAAATAAAAGTTTTGTGTAATTAAGGGGAGGCGAAAACAACAAATTATTGAAAAAAGTAAAAATTCGACCTGTTGAATTATCAACTGGTCGACTCTGTAAGTGGTATTATTCCGCCGATGTCTTCAAGCCTCTTGTCTGTAAGCTCTACAGCGGTCATATTATATTTATCAAGTAAATCTATTATATTATTATGGTCTGTATGGCTTTCTATTCTGCCGTTAAATGCAATTTTATACTTGCCGAGTTTTCCCGTGCATCCGCCGATGAATCCGTAGTTTGCTGATTTTAAGCCGACAGAACCTTTTGAAATGAACAATATATCATCAAAAAAATTCTGAGCGGATTTATATATTGACGGGTCATCTGTAATAATCACATTTTCGTTCAGAATGCAGATTGAGCATTTGGAATATCCTTGTTTTGTGTTTATAAGCTGAAAACCGTTTATTTCGGCAAATTCAAGAATTTCTTTGGCAATTGTTCTATTATTACATATAATCTTCTTTCCGATAACTGCACAGTTCAGTCTAACATCGTTCGGATAATCAGCTGAAATTTCATGATTTATTCCACGAACTGTAAAAAACTGTAAATTTTTAAATTTAGATAATTCTTCCGAAAAAGAATAAATACATTTGTTCGGGAGATGTAATAATCTTATATCTGCATGGGATTCAACTGACTTCTGAAGCTTCGGATTTGCTTTTATATCAAATGTTCTGATGCTGAGGGAATGTAAAAATTTCTTTGACTCCCCTGCCGACTCGCTTATTGCAACGAGTTTTACATCGTTTTCGGGAAGATTCGGTTTTTCAACAATTCTTTCGTCAGACGGAAGCCCTGAATGCTTCTCCGACATTTGATGCTCCGACAATTTCTATTTCTCCTTTAAATCCGTCAGAAATATTTTTCAGATTATGCTTCGGAATAACACAACGCTTGAACCCGAGCCTGTCAGCCTCTTTTATTCTTTGCTCGCAATATGAAACGGTTCTTAATTCACCGCCGAGACCGATTTCGCCGATTGCGATTGTATCATCTCTGATTGGCGTATCCTTAAGGCTTGAAATAAGAGCAAGTGCAACCGAAAGGTCAGTTGCTGGTTCATCAAGCTTCAATCCGCCGACAACATTTATATATGCATCGCAGTTACTGAAAATAAAGCCTGCACGCTTTTCAAGGACGGCAAGAAGCATTGACATTCTGTTATAATCAAAGCCTGTTGCGGTTCTTCTTGCATTTCCGTAACCTGACGAAGCAACAAGCCCCTGCACCTCCGCAAGAATCGGTCTGCTTCCTTCCATAACGCAGGCAATGCAGGTTCCTGCCGTATTCTTCGGCTTGCCGGAAATAAGCATCAGGGATGGATTTGGAACTTCAGCAAGTCCTTTGTCGAGCATTTCAAAAACGCCTATTTCGTTAGTTGAGCCATATCTGTTTTTGACCGCTCTTAAAATTCTGTATGAAAGATGCCTTTCACCCTCAAAATAGAGAACGCAGTCAACTATATGTTCAAGAACCTTCGGACCTGCAATATTTCCGTCTTTGTTGACATGGCCTACGATTATTGTCGGAATTCCGAGACCCTTGGCACAGTGCATAAACAGATTGGTTGTTTCTCTGACCTGGGTTACGCTTCCGGGCGAAGAACTGATTTCGCTGATTGCCATAGTCTGAATTGAATCAACAATAACAAGGTTGGGTTTTGTTGATTTTATGTATTCAACGATAGCTTCGGCATCCGTCTGCGACATGATATAAAGATTATCCGTTTTAACTCCGAGTCTGTTTGCACGAAGCTTAATCTGCCTTGATGATTCTTCTCCCGAAACATAGAGAATGCGAAGATTTTTTCCGAGATATTCACAAATCTGAAGAAGGATAGTTGATTTTCCTATTCCCGGGTCACCGCTGAGAAGAACAAGAGAACCCTTGACAATTCCTCCGCCGAGAACTCTGTCAAGCTCGCCCATACCCGTTCTGAAGCGTATTTCATCATCGGCAGAAATTTCATTTATCTGCTCCGCAAATACTGTTTTTCGGGCAATTTCCGGCTTTTTGCTGTTGGATACGGCAGAACGGACTTCTTCCTCCATTGTGTTCCATTCTCCGCAATCGGGGCAACAGCCATACCATTTGGGAGTTTCATATCCGCATTGATTACATACATATACCGATTTAGCTTTTGATGCCATTTTTATCTTTCCTTTGTTGATTTTATGTATTCGGAAATTCCGAGAGCCGTAAAGAAAGCAAATTCCTGTTGATAATTTTCGTCCTTAAGAAGCTTTGTATCCTCTTCATTCGAAAGAAATCCGCATTCAACCATTATTGACGGAACGAGAGAATGATAAAGAAGATAAATTTCTTTTCCGGTTTGTTTTATTTCTCTTTTATTATCTTTTTGCAGATTATTTATAATGTTAATTCTGATTATTTCAGCAAATGCTTTTGATTCGGGATTGTTCTTTGAATAAAAAACCTGTGTTCCGTTATATTTTGAATTCTCGTAATGATTCTGATGAATGCTTACAAAAATTGCGTTCGGAGTTGTCTGAATAATATTCAGTCGGTTTTTTATGTCGGAAATCTTCTGACTTCGGATTGATGTTACACCCTCATCATGAATGCTTCTGTCGTCCGTTCTCGTCATAACGGTTTTGATTCCCATTGATTGAAGTATATCTCGAAGCTTCAATGCGATGGACAGATTGATTTCTTTTTCAACTGTTCCGTCTTTCGCACTCGTTCCGCCGTCAATCCCTCCGTGACCTGCGTCAATTATTACCGTTATTTCGTCAGTTGCCGAAACGGTGTTAATAACATTGTTCAGCGAAACATATCTGATACCGATTGACAAGCCGATTATCAGAGCAGAAAGAATTGAAAAAAGAATAATTTTTGATTCTGATTTCTTTGATGCAATAATTTTCATAGAATCACTCCGCATATTTTTTATAATGATATGCAGGTGAATTCAAAAAATTAACCGTTCAGTTTGTTGATTCTACGATAATCAATATAATCCTGAAGAATTACAACAGCGGCAACCTGGTCAACAACTTCTTTTCTTTTTTTACCTTTTGTGTTTGTGATATTAAGAGCATTATGAGCGGTGACAGTTGTTAATCTTTCATCTCTCATAACATATTCAATTCCGCTTATTTCTGACAGCTCTGCGGCGAAATCCTTGCATTTCTGTGCTCTCTCCCCTTCCGATGAATCCATGTTTTTAGGCAGTCCTACAACGAACTGCTGAACCTTATATTTTAGAGCAAGAGCACATATTTCTTTTATTAATGCATCCTTATTCCATTCGGAAACAGAACAGACGGGAGAAGCAAGCATTTCAAATTTATCACATACGGCGATACCTGTTCTTGCATCGCCGTAATCAATACCCATAATAATCAATTAAATTCCTCTTTTTTAAAAAGCGGAGTTTGGTTTTCAAACTCCGCTGTATAATTTATCTTTCTCCGGTGTTTTCTGAATCAGTTGAGCCGTTTGGCTTTTCTGAAATCACCTGACCGGCAAATTCCCCTAAGCCTTCAATAATCTGCCCGATACTATCAGCGGCACTGTTTCCGTCAGTAACCGTTCTCTGGTGACCGGAGCAGTAGGTGCAGGTCTGCGGCATACTTGACAGTTTATAGTAACCTGTTCTCGTTGAATAACATCCGCTTCCTGCAAGCTTGCCCGAAATAGTACAATATCTCTTTTCAACAACACCTGTTGAAGTCGGGAATTCCTTTTCCGCAAGACCTTCGTGAATCTCGTCAAATACTCTGAAGAAAATCTTTCCGCAGGGGTTGAGGTCATAGTTAAGCGAATCGGGATGGTCATAACCACACCATACAGCCGCAACATAGTAAGGTGTTCCTGCACAGAACCAACGGTCTTTTTCGCTTGTTGTTGTTCCTGTTTTTGCAAAAATCGGAAACTCTCTGACTGTTGAAGCAGTTCCGTAGTAGCTTGTGTTAACCGTCTGAAGAAGCTTATTCATAATATAAGATGTTTCTTCTGAAATTGCTCTCTCAAATTGAGGGTTTTCGTTTGAAAGAACAACCTTTGTTCCTTTGCTGTTTGTGACCTTATAGTAAGAATACGGTTTATAATATAAGCCTCCATTGCCGAAGGTGGCATAAGCAGCAGCCATTTCAACCGTTGTTGCCCCGTTGGTCAATGCACCTGTTGCAAGAGGTGCAAGAGCCTTGTCGTTGGTATCATCCAGCTTTTTCAGATGGAATTTATCCTTGAGATAATTAAAGGAGTTTTCAATTCCGAGGTCATAATTTATAACTCTTGCAGGAACGGTGTTGAGCGATTCCTGAATGGCATACTGAACCGTTACATTGCTGTTTGAGCCGAGTGATTTATCAACATTATGAGGCCAGAATTCGCCGTTGAGAGCGATTGCATAGTCCTTCACCTTGCTGGAATAATTCAGAATATTGCTTTCTATTGACGGTGCATAGGTGGCAAGAGGCTTGATTGTTGAACCGGGCTGACGATAGGAATTTGCAGCTCTGTTAAGACCTCTGTTTTCGGTTTTTTCATCAGCCTGACCGACAATTGCAACAACTCTGCCGCTGTAATCCATGATTGTCATTGCAGACTGAACCTTTTCCTTAACCTTTTCGCCGTCATTGTTTGTGTAAGTGTGTGTTGTAGTCGGAAGTGATTTTCTGTTTACATAAATGTCCTCAAGAGTGCTCTGGATGTCGAGGTCAACTGCGGCATATATCTTAAGACCATGATAATATATTTCGTCTGTTGCCTGCTGCTTCGAATAGCCGTATTCCTCCATCAGGTCATCTCTGACGCACTGAATAACATAGTCAACATAAAAGCTGTTTATAACATCCTTTTCGTTAACCTTCTTTGAAGCTTCGCTCTCTTCATCGGGAACATAATCCTCGCTGCTTGTGAATATAAGCTTATAATTGAGAGCTTCCTGATATTCTGTATTTGATATTGAACCGAGGGTGTTCATAATCTTGAGGCAGTAGTTCGCTCTTTCTTTATTGTTCTCCGGATTGAGGAGCGGATTATTTGTTGTCGGCTTCTGAGTTATTGATGCGATAACCGCACATTCGGCTGCATTAAGGTCTTTAATGTCTTTACCGAAATATTTCTGAGCAGCTGTTTTAACTCCGTAGCATCCGCTTCCGAAATATGCAGTATTAAGATACGCTTCGATAATTGTATCCTTATCATAATATTTTTCGAAGTTCAGAGCGGAAAGAATTTCACGGTATTTTCTGACAATAGTGACAGATTTATTATTGGTGAGATTTTTGATAAGCTGTTGGGTAAGGGTTGAACCCCCCTGACCAATCTGATTAGGCTTGAGGATAACGCCGCCGAGACGAATCCAGTCAACACCCTTGTGAGTTTCAAATCTGTTATCCTCAAGTGCGATAACAGCCTTGCTCATATATGGTGACATATCTTCAAGGTCAACCCATACACGGTCTTCCTCTCCGTGAAGACGGGCAAGCTCAACGGTTTTTCCGTCTGAATCGGTCGCATAAATAAAAGAAGTCTGATTCTGACTCTCCTTATATTCATCGAGGTCGATGGCAAGGTCGCCGTTTATATATGCAATCGCACTGATGAGTATATATGAACACGCAATGAAAGCGGTCAGAAATAATGTGCTGAAGATGCTGAGAATTATCATTCCCGCCTTGCTCATTCTTTTTTTCTTCTTTTTCTTTTTTGCAACGAATTGCTCTGGATTATTATTCTTGCTCAAGGTGGCAAAACCTCCATTCCGGAATAATTAAACAATAAAAAATTTAAATAAATATTAACTGAATGTAAAAAGGATATTATCCCAACAAAGCTTTGATTGATTCAAGCTCCTTGCCGAAATCTTCAAAATCTTTTATGGTCTGATTATCTTTTTCGGCAGCTTTATTCGAAGGTTCATCAACCTCTTCGAGCTTTTGACTTAAAGCCCTGATGATTGAAAGAATCTCGTTCCGAAGAGCTTTATTTTCTCCGGAAAGCGTTTCACTTCTGATGTTGGCACAGATAAGCTCATTTTTTAATTCTTCGATATAAGAATCGACCTGTTCGGTATTATATCCGTTTATTGAAATATCGAATTTTCCGTCTGACACAAATCTCACATCACAATCGGTTTGAAAATTACGGGGAACAACAATAACATGAAAATATTCAAATAGCTGACATACTTTTTTTACCTGTGAATAAAAATGTATATCGAAAAGTCGAGGGATAATTTGTCATGAATATTATGCCCCGCTATTTTAACTATTATATTATAAGTCTTTTAAAATAAATATGCAAGATTATTATTTAAAATAAACGAATTTCGGAGGTAAATTAATGAATTTTATTTTGAAAATTATATCTGAAGGTTTGCTGTTTTTTACTCTTCATCTGAAAAACATAGGTGCTTTTCCGCCTGCTTTGAACGCAAAGGATGAAAAAAAGTATCTTGAGCTTATGAAAAACGGAGATGAAAAGGCAAAAAATATTCTTATTGAACATAATCTCAGACTTGTTGCTCACATTGTTAAAAAATTCAATTCAGATTCCGAAGAAACGGATGACCTTATTTCAATCGGTACAATCGGGCTTATCAAGGGAATCAATTCTTTTGATGAAGACAAAGGAATTAAGCTTGCAACATACGCTTCAAAGTGCATTGAAAATGAAATATTGATGTATTTCAGAGGCAAAAAGAAAACATCGCAGGATGTTTCAATCAATGAACCGATTGATATTGACAGCGAAGGAAATCCGTTGACACTTATGGATATAATTTCAGTTGATGATACAGCGGCAGACGATATAGATATGAAGCTTAAAACAAAGGATTTATATAAATTCGTTGAAGAAATCGAAGATGACAGGGAAAGAGAAATTATCATTCAGCGATATGGTCTATACGGGGCAAATCCGTTGACACAGAAGCAGATAGCAAAAAGAATGGATATTTCCCGTTCGTATGTCAGCAGAATCGAAAAAAGAGCGATTGAAAATCTGAAAAGAAAATTCAAGGTCAGATAACGAAAAAAGCCACCGAAATAAATCGGCGGCTGAAATACCCGAACAAGCTTATTTAAGGAAGAAAACAAGAAGAGTTGCAACAATTGAGATAACAAAGAAGAGAATTGCAAGAACCTTTGTTATCTTAACGAGCTTCTGTTCAACAGTTTTGCTTTTATTCTTTCCGAGGAAAGAATCTGCACCGCCGGCGATAGCACCTGAAAGACCTGCCTGTCTGCCCTCCTGAAGAAGAACGATAGCAACGAGAGCGAGTGAAGTGAGAAGCATAATAATGCCTAATACAATCTGTGAAGCACTCATAGGTTATAAACCTCCGTTTATTATTTTACTCATAGAATTCTATCATAACTTAGCAATAATTGCAAGTGGTTTTTTAAAAAATATTTTCCATTGAATAGAAAAAGAATAATTGCATATGATATTGTTGCAGAAAAGAACTTGATTTATCGGCGTTTGCAGTTCATTTTTGCTTTGCCACCGTCAACGGATTTCCGCTTTTCGGTGGCGTTTGCTTTATTCATCAAATGTTATCTGTTCCTCGCTGTCTTCTGCACTCAGAAATGCACCTGCGGCGGGAAGATTTTTTGCTTTATAGCGGTGAGGCTTTGAAAATTCTCCGTCAACATATTCTCTGACTTTTTCAATTTTCTGACCTTTTTTAAGTGTCATAACGCCTACTCCGACGGTGTCCTTTGTTGTCTTCGGAAGAATTACGCCGGTGTTGATAAGAAGATGTCTGCCTGCACTCGAAATAACCACAAGCTCTTTATCTTCCGAAAGCTGAAGAACCTGCGAAACGGGCGATTTATCCGAAAATGCCTTTATCAGTTTCTTTCGTTTTGTTATCGTCTGATAAGATGCAAGGTCGATTTTTGCAGCTTTTCCGTTTTCGAAGAAGAACATCATATAGCCTTTGTAATCGGTTGTAAGAGCCATATATATCGGTGTTTCACCGTCTTCCATTTCAAGTTTTGCGGCAACATAATCTCCGAGAACGCTTGCTTTTGTATCTTCAAACGAATCTGCATTTGTTTTATAAACCTGACATTTATTTGTGAAGAACAGCAGTTCAACTGCATTTGAGGTTTCGTATGAAGCAACTATTTCATCGCCGTCTTTCAACTTCTGGGCATTGCTCATGCGAAGCGACTGCGGAGTAATCTTCTTGAAATATCCTTCTTTGGTGAAGAATATGGTTACGGGATAATCCGGAATTTCTTCGGCAACGGGTTCTTCCTCAATTTCCGTTGCATATATTATTTCCGTTTTTCTCGGCTGAGCATATTTTTTGACAACTTCATTCAGCTCAGTTACGATAATTTTCTTTATTCTCTTTGGATTAGCAAGAATGTCTTCGAGGTCGGAAATTGCATCCTCAAGCTTGGAAATATCCTGCGTTCTCTTAAGAATATATTCCTTATTGAGATGACGAAGCTTTATTTCCGCAACATATTCAGCCTGAATTTTGTCAATTTTAAAGCCAATCATGAGGTTAGGAACAACCTCTGCTTCTTCTTCCGTGTTTCTGATTATGCTGATGGCTTTATCAATATCAAGAAGAATCTTTTCAAGACCTCTCAAAAGATGAAGTCTGTCTTTACACCTTTTTAAATCGAAAGCGGTTCTTCTTCTTACGCATTCGCTTCTGAAATCAATCCATTCAAGCAAAAGCTCTTTAACTCCGAGAACCTTTGTTTTTCCCTTGATAAGAACATTAAAATTACATGAAAAGGTATCTTCAAGAGGGGTTGAAGAATAAAGCTTTTTCATTAGCTTGTCGGGGTCGGTTCCCCTCTTGACATCAATTGTTATCTTAAGTCCGTTGAGGTCTGTTTCGTCTCTTATATCACTTATTTCTTTAAGAGAACCGCCCTTGACCTTTTCGATAACCTTATCAATTATTGCTTCAGAGGTTGTTGTTGGCGGAATCTCAGTAACTTCAATACAGCTGTTGGATTTATCAAAGGTATATTTTGCCCTTACCTTGAAGCCTCCCCTGCCCGTTCTGTATATTTCATCAATCGTTTTGCGGTCATAAATAAGCTGACCTCCGCCGGCAAAATCGGGAGCGAGAAGAGTGTCGGAAACCTCGTGCTTTGGATTTCTGAGAATTTCAATCGTTGTTTTGCATACCTCTTCAAGATTGAATGAGCAGATTGAGCTTGCCATTCCGACTGCCATGCCGGAATTTGCGTTCACAAGCACACTCGGATATGTTACGGGAAGCAGAGCAGGTTCCTTCATGGTGTTGTCGAAGTTATCAACCATATCAACGGTGTCCTTGTCAATATCGTTGAAAAGCTCCGTGCAGATTTTTTCGAGCTTTGCTTCGGTATATCTCGATGCGGCCCACATCATATCTCTTGAAAAAGCTTTTCCGAAGTTACCCTTTGAATCAACATACGGATGAAGCAATGCCTCATATCCCTTTGAAAGGCGTACCATCGTGTCATAAATTGCGGCATCGCCGTGAGGGTTGAGCTGCATGACCTGACCGACTATCTTTGCCGATTTTGCTCTTGCACCTTGCAGAAGACCCATTTTATACATCATGTAAAGAATCTTTCTGTGCGAAGGCTTGAAGCCGTCTATTTCGGGAATTGCTCTTGACATGATAACGCTCATCGCATATGGCATATAGTTCAGCTCAAGAGTGTCAACAATTTCCTGATTTACCATTTCACCTGCACCGAAAATATGCGTTTTATCATCAAGCTTTTTCATTCCCGAAGTTATATCATTATTTTTTTTCTTTGCCATAATTTCAACTCCGTTATGTTTTAAGAAACATCAGTAAGGTCAATATAAAGATGACCTTTTTCGGCGATATAATCTTTTCTGTCAGCAAGATTATCGCCGAGCAGAAGCTCAAATTTTTCTGCCGTTTCCTCCGCCATTGAGGGCTCAACCTTAATAAGCCTTCTCGTCAGTGGGTTCATTGTTGTAAGGCTCATCATCTCGGGGTCGTTTTCGCCGAGACCCTTTGAACGCTGAATAGTGTATTTTTTATTCCCGA
The DNA here is from genome assembly GCA_002315935.1 of Ruminococcaceae bacterium UBA1730. Classification (GTDB taxonomy): domain Bacteria; phylum Bacillota; class Clostridia; order Oscillospirales; family Acutalibacteraceae; genus CAG-177. The sequence continues at coordinate 6,446 of DCII01000027.1, read as the reverse complement.
TTTTTTCAAGCACATCCGCTTTTTCTTTTTCGGTATAGGCAAACCATGTTTCATCTCCGCAGGCGATTTCATAAAGCGGAGATTCGGCTATAAATATTTTGCCTTCTGAAATAAGAGTTGGCATAAGCCTGTAAATCATTGTAAGAATTAAAGCTCTTATGTGGAAGCCGTCAACATCGGCATCGGTGCAGATGATAATCTTATTCCAGCGGAGCATATCAAGATTGAATGAAATCATATCCTTGCCCGATTTCGGCTTTGACTTGACCTCAACGCCGCATCCGATAACCTTTATTAAATCGGTAATTATATCGCTTTTGAAAATGCGGTCATAATCAACCTTGAGACAGTTGAGAATTTTACCTCTGACAGGCATAATCGCCTGAAATTCGGCGTTTCTTGACTGAACGCAAGCACCTTTAGCCGAGTCACCTTCTACGATAAACAGCTCTCTGACATTAACATCCTTGCTTCTGCAATCAACAAACTTCTGAATTCTGTTAGTTAAATTGCTAACATTCTGAATGAGAGATTCCTTCATTCCGAGCCTTGTTTTTTCAGCCTTGACTCTTGAACGCATATTTATGAGAATCTGATTGGCGATTTTATCGGCATCAAGCGGATTTTCAATGAAATAGACCTCAAGCTGATGCTTGATGAAGCTTGTCATTGCTTCCTGAATACCTTTATTATTGATTGATTTCTTGGTCTGATTTTCATATGAGGTCTGAGTTGAGAACGAAGAAATAACAATCACAAGGCAGTCTTCAATATCCTGAAATGTTATTTTGGGGTCGCTTTTCTGATATTTATTTGTCTGCTTGAGATAGCTGTCTATCTGCGAAACAAAAGCAAGTTTTGTTGCTTTATCGGGAGAACCGCCGTTTTCGAGAAAGCTTGAATTATGATAGAATTCCTTGAGCTGAACCTTATTTGAGAATGTGCAGACAATATTTGTTTTCAGTCTGTATAAATCAAGGTCATCACGGTCACGGCATTCAGTTTCCTGATGCCAGCTCTGAATGTTTGTAAGAGTGTTTTCACCGACTTTTTCGGCAACGTAGTCTTCAATGCCTTTTTCATAGAAATACTCGAATGTTTCGAAGGTTTTACCCGTCTGATTTTTCAGAATGAATTTTACGCCTGCATTGACAACGGACTGATGCATCATCATATCCTGAAAATATTCAAGCGGAATATTTATATCAGTAAAAACTTCAAGGTCGGGTCGCCATTTTATTCTTGAACCTGTATCTCTCTTTGAATAAGGCTCTTTTTCCATTTCGCCAAAGGGTTTTCCTTTTCTGAAATTCAAAGTATATTTGTATCCGCCTGTATGAATTTCTGCTTCCATATATTCAGAGGCATACTGCGTTGCACACAAACCGAGACCGTTTGTTCCGAGAGAATATTCATAGTTTCCGCCGTTACCGTTATCATATTTGCCGCTGGCATAAAGCTCGCAGAAAACAAGCTCCCAATTGTATCTGCCTTCAGCGTTATTATAATCAACGGGAATACCTCTGCCGAAGTCCTGAACCTCTATTGAATTATCCTCAAATCTCGTAACAACGATTTTATCGCCGTGACCTTCTCTGGCTTCATCAACGGAGTTTGAAACAATTTCAAAAACAGCGTGTTCGCATCCGTCAATGCCGTCTGAACCGAAAATAACGGCAGGTTTCTGCCTTACTCTCTGTTCATCCTTAAGCGTTTTTATACTCTCGTTATTGTATTCGGGTTTCTTTGCCATCTGCATATCCTCCGAAAGTCGAAATTTTACCAAATACATTATACCACATATTGAATCAAAGTCAAGAAAAAGCACTATACATTGAAGTAATTAATAAAAATAAGGTGCTCCGAAACGGAACACCTGAATAATCATAATATCTTGTTTTCCTTGCGTTCCATACGTAGGTAAGCTCCTTCCGGAACTTCAATATCGCATCTGAATGAAAGCTTCATCATCGGATGAGGAGCATTGTCAATCAATTCACCTTTTCCGTTACGGAGTTCCTTAACAACAATCTTTTTCGGCTCAACGCCTTTAATCATAATTTCAAGTTCATCGCCGTCAAAAAATCTGTTTCTCTGCGAAGCATAAAGAATGCCGTTTTCCCATTTTTCCGCTATTGCGGCAACATCCCATTCACGAACATATCCGCCATTATAAAAGACCTGTGCTTTGTCGAGCGGATTGGTATAATAGAAGCCTGTGCAATATTCTCTGTTGCTTGCTCTTCTGACTTCATCAACTATCCATTTTGAAATTTTATAATCTTCCGAATATCCGGAACCGGCATACTCATCAATTGCACATCTGTAGGCATTAACTGCATTTGCGGTATAGTAAGCGGATTTGGCTCTGCCTTCAATTTTAAAGCTGTTGATGCCGGCTTTTATCATTTCCGGAACGTGTTCAATCATGCACATATCCCGTGAATTCATGATGTATGTACCTGTGTTATCCTGCTCAATCGGGAAGAATTCACCCGGTCTTTTTTCTTCCGATAAAGCATATTTCCATCTGCATGGCTGGGCACAGTCACCTCTGTTTGAGTCTCTGCCGGTCATATAGTTTGAAAGCAAACATCTGCCCGAAAATGATACACACATGGCTCCGTGAATAAAGCATTCAATTTCCAGTTCCGAAGGAGTTTTCGCCCTTATTTCGGCAATTTCTTCAAGAGAAAGTTCACGGGCGGTAACAATTCTTTTTGCACCCATATTATAGAAAGCGTTCGCCGAAGCATAATTTGTAATTCCCGCCTGGGTTGAAATATGAATTTCAATTTCAGGAACATATTTTTTTGCAAACTCAAGAACACCCAAATCGGTTATTATCAATGCATCAACTCCGCTGTCTTTTGCGTATTCAAGAAACGCCTGAAGACGGCTGAATTCGTTGTTTCTCGGCAAAGTGTTGCAGGTAAGATAAATTTTCTTGCCGAATGAATGTGCATAGTCACAGGCTTTTTTCAAAGCTTCTCCGCCGAAGCTTGCGGCGGCAGTACGCATTCCGAAAGCATCGGAGCCGAGATAAACCGCATCGGCTCCGTAATGAATAGCTGTTTTTAATCTTTCTTCATCACCTGCCGGAGCAAGAAGCTCCGGCTTAGTAAAATTAGTCATAAATATTCCCCTTGGTTATTTTGCACTGTTTGCACGAAGAACAAGGTTGCCGTTTGCATCGTGTTCAGACTGAGTTTTTGCCATATAAATCTTGCCGTATTTGTCATGGCGGAAATAATAATAATCCGTATCATCGGGATAAAGAGCAGCTTTGATTGCCGCATCGCCCGGATTGCATATAGGTCCCGGGGGAAGTCCCTGAATATTATAAGTGTTATAGGCCTGCGAATAGGTCAGAGCTTCTGCGGCATTGACATTCGGAGAAACATAATTTGTGATATAATCCTGCGTTGAGTCGCAACCGAGAGTCGGCCATGAAACAGGATGTCTTAATCTGTTATAAAGAACAGAAGAAACAAGACCCATCTGCTCGTTATTCGCCGCCTCACGCTGAATAATCGAAGCAAGAATCATAATCTGATCTCTTGTCATTCCGAGTTCTTTTGCACGGGCTTCGTATTCGTCAGTCCATCTTTCCTCATATTCGGCAAGGAATTTTCTGATAACACTGTTGGGGTCGCTGTCTTCAAAAAATTCATAGGTTTCAGGGAAGAAGTAGCCTTCGAGCTTTGAGGTTCTTGACGGGTCGTTGGCAATTTCTTTAAGAAAACTGTTTTCGAATTCAGCAGAATTCAGAGAAGCAAGAAGTCTTTCCTTACTGCATACGCCGAATTTTTCGAGGCGTTCAAACATCTGATATGCTGTCCAGCCCTCCTGGAAGGTCAGAGTAACAGTCTGATTTGCGGACTGCGACTGCTTGAATTCTGTCAGGAAGCCTTCAAGACCCATATTCTTTTCAACATAATAAACACCGCTCAGATAAACAGGAGCTTTGACATTCTTTTTGTTGATATTCTTTACCGTGTCAAAGGCTTTATAAAAAAGCTTGCAGAAAAGCTTTTGTTTGACAAGTCCGTTTTCCGAAAGAATATCAATAATATCGTCTGTTGTTGCTTCTGCGGGAATGTTTACGGTTACGAGATCGTCATTTCTGCTGATTGCAAGAATATCGTTGATGCAGGTCAATGCAACTGCCGAAAGAATAACGGTAAATGCAACAACAAAACAAATACAAACAGTTCCGAAGGAGCGTGAAGCTTTTTTCTTTTTCTTCTGAACGGTTTTTTTTGCAACCGGCTTAACCTGCTCCTGTCTCTGCTCCGGCTTCGGATTGCTTTCAACAGGCTTAACGGGCTTTCGACCTGAAAAATAGATTTCTCCGTTATATTTCGGAGTATCATCCTGAACCGGAATGCTGTTTGAATTTTCGTCTATATTGACAACAAATCTTTTTCGTACATTTGATGAAGCTTGCTCTGTCGGAATTTCTTCATTGCTGAAAAAATCTTCATCCGAAATGTGTACCTTAAATTTCTTCTGCGGATTTTCATTATCCATTTATGTCTCACTCCTAATTACAGAGGTTTCTGTTATTATTACCGGAATTATGATGTCATGCTTTTCTGTCGGAAGCCTTCCACTGCAAAGACACCTGTCAAAGCATAATGCGATGGGTGTAATCTGCGGATTCAAGGCAAGAAATCTATCATAATATCCACCGCCATAGCCTAACCTGTTTCCGAATCTGTCAAATGATAAGCCGGGAACAACGCATAAAGCTTCACAACCGTTTTCGAGCTTTTCGCATTTTGAAATATCGGGAATTAAAAACCCGTTTTTATCCTTCATAAGCTCACTTCGGTTTTTTATCATGTAAAAATCCATCGTGCCGTCATTCCAAAAAGGAATATAAACCGACTTATTATTTTTCAAAGAATAATCAATAATATCATTGGTCTGTATTTCACTTCCGAAAGAAACATAAATCAGAATGTTTTGGTTTGATTTGTATTTTTCGGCGTTTATCAGAGATGTGATTATTCTTTTGCTGTATTCCTCTTTTAAAGCTTTATCAATTCCGTTTCTGATTGATGAATAAAGTCTGCGGAATGATTTCTTGCTGTTTATGAGCATTGAAGTGTTGATTCGAGCTTATCGGCTTTTTCCTGACCTTTGACTGCGGCAACGATTGCAAGTCCGAATTTAACTGCACTTCCCATACCATTGCCTGTTATGACATTTTTATCGGTGCAGACAAATTTATCCGATATTTTTGCTCCCTTGAGTTCGCTCTCAAATCCGGGAAAACAGGTTGCTTCCTTGCCGGCAAGAATTCCTCTTTTGCCGAAAATGAACGGAGCGGCACAGATTGCACAAAGAAATTTATCATTAGTATTGCAGTAATCAATGAATTTATTGACTGTTGCATCATTATCAAGATTTTTTGAACCCGGCATTCCGCCCGGAAGAATTATTCCCTCAAGGCTTTCGTTTGCTTCAATTTCGCTTGAAATACAGTCGCAGACAACAGGCACACCGTGAGAGCCTGTAACGATTTTATCTTTTACGGAAACTGATTTAATTTCAATCCCCGCTCTTCTTATAATGTCAAGAGTGGCAATTGCTTCAACCTCTTCAAAGCCATCGGCAAAAAACATATAAAACATAATTTACTCTCCATTTTCAACTGTAAAGGTGTTTAACATTACATGGATTTTGCTGTAAAGCTAATTAACTTTACATATCTATTTTTATTACTTTCATAACCTCTTCGAAGATTTTTTCCGAAATACTTTCAACAGGATAAGGTTGTCCGTTTTTTCCGCATTCTATTCTGCTCCAACCGAGCTTTTGGCAGGAATAGTCGGCGGCAATGCGGCATTTATTGAGATATTCAACATCCTTTTCGTGAATATCTTTTTTGCTTTCGTCACCCTTGTATCTGCCTGTCATGAGCTTCTGCGAAATATCAATAGGCATATCGAGATAAATAACAGCATCAGGCTTCGGAATTCCGAGCTTGACATATTCAAAATCCTCAAGCCATTCAAGATATTTGTCCCAATCCTCACGAGGCGTTTTGGTAAGCTGATGATAAGCGTTTGAGGTAGTGTATCTGTCTGCAAGGAAAAGCTCTCCGTTGAGATATTGCTCTTTCCAATAGCAGTTATAGCTTACATATCTGTCAACCGCATAAAATGATGAAGCCGCATATGCGTTGACATCAGAAGGATTTGTGCCGAATCTTCCGGCAAGATACATTTTAACAAGTCCGCAGGCAGGATCATCATAATTCGGAAGCTTGATGAAATTGAAATTTATGCCGGCTTCTTCAAGCTTTTTTCTGAGCAATTCTTCCTGCGTGGATTTTCCGCTTCCGTCAAGACCTTCAATAACAATAAGCTTTCCGTTCATACGCCCTCCATATTATCTCATAATTATTAACAGTATATCAAATATTTGTTTCTTTT
>DCII01000005.1 GCA_002315935.1 Ruminococcaceae bacterium UBA1730 | reverse complement strand
AAATCTTGCTTGCCGATTTAATCAACGTTTCCTTATTTCATTAATGTATGGAGGTCAATTATGGCACAGTTAAAAATGTATTGGTTCCCCGGAACCCCAATCAATGATGAACCTCTTCCGGAGGGCTATTCAATATCAAATTACAGCTGCGAAGCAGACAAAATGGCATGGGTTGAATGCTGCAAAAACGGTCTTGTTGATGATGACGCAAACGAAGAATCCTTCATGGATATTATCGTCAGAGGCAGACCGGTTGACCCGTTCAAGGATGTTTTCTTTATTGATTACGGCGGAGAACATATCGGAACGGTAACCGCTTACAGAGACCCGGAAACAAATTACGGCGATATGCACATGGTCGGTATCCGTACCGATTTCAGAGGAAAGAAATTGAGCAAATATCTGAGTGTAATAACCTGTAAAAAGCTTGAAGCGGAAGGCGTTGAGTTCATTCTTCTCACTACCGATGAATGGAGAAAGGGTGCAGTCAAGGGCTACCTCAACGCAGGCTTCCTTCCCGTTGAATATGACGAAGGAATGGAAGAAAGATGGGCGGCTGTTCTTAAGGATTACGGAATTCCGAGCGTTCAGATGGTCAACGAAGACGGAACGCCCTATAAAATCGTTTACGCAGCAGAATAATCAATCCTGAAAGGAGTAAGTATAGTATGGCTAATATTAAAATAGGTATCGCAGGAACAAGAGGTCTCTCAACTCTTATGGGACTTCAGAATATCCCTTATGTTGAAATTGCCGCAATGTGCGACCTCGATGAACAGCATCTCAATGATGCGGCAGAAAAAATCGGCGGAGACATCAAAAAATACCGTGTTTTCGATGATATGCTTGAGTCGGATATTGATGCGGTTATCATCGCAACTCCGATGCAGTGCCATGTTCCGCAGGCAATTGCCGCACTCGAAGCAGGCAAGCACGTTATGTGCGAGGTAACGGCAGGCGTAACAATGGATGAGCTTTTCTGGCTTTGCGAAACCGTTGAAAAATATAAGAAAATCTATATGTTTGCCGAGAACTATATCTATGACCCGAGAGTTCAGCAGCTCAAGAATATGGTTGCTCACGGAGTTTTCGGCGAACCCTATTACGCAGAGGGAATGTATCTTCATAATATCGGTAATCTCTTTGTTTATCCTAACGGAAAGACCTCGTGGCGTTCATTCTGGCAGTGCGGAAAGAGAGGAAATTTCTATCCCACTCACAGCGTAGGTCCCGTTATGCAGTGGTTCCCCGGCGACAGAATAACGGAAATTTCAACCTTCTCACCGGGCGTATGGAACACTCTCGGTCTTAAGCAGGACAGCGGAACAACAACAATGTGCCGAACAGCAAACGGCAAGCTTCTCAACATCCGTGTTGACTGTATGTCACCCCGTCCGCACAATATGGATAATTACCAGCTCCAAGGCACAAACGGCATTGCTCAGCTCAAGATGCACGGTCAGGATATAGACAGAGTTTCATTCATCGGTGAAGATTCTCCGCTTCATGAAATGAAATGGAAGAAGCTCGATGAATTCGATATGTATGTTCCCGAAAGATATAAGCACGCAACCGAAGAACAGCTCAAGGCGGGTCATAACGGCGGAGACTTCTTCATAGTTGAAGATTTCATCAACGCAATCCGCACAAATACTCAGCCCGAGCTTGATGTTTATAAAGCCTGCGAATGGACGGCAGTCGGTCTCCTTTCGGAGCTTTCGGTTGTCAATAACGGCAAAACGATGCAGGTTCCAAATTTCAGACCGCAGATGCCGCTCGAAGAGAAGAGAATTATTCTCTGATAAAATTCAACCGCCGTGTTCAGTAATGGACACAGCGGTTTTTTGGCAGGTTTTTTACAATTCATTAATCCTTTTTTAATTGCAATTTTACATATTTGATGATATAATTGACAAAACAATGGAAAAGTGTTCTTTTACGGAGGATTAACATATGCAAAAGATTGTCATTATCGGCGGCGGTCCTGCAGGATTGACTGCGGGCTATGAATTGCTTCGTCAGTCTGATGAATATGAGGTCATCATTCTTGAAGCAAGCGAAACTCTCGGCGGAATTTCGAGAACTGTCAGATATAAAGGCAACAGAATGGATATAGGCGGTCACAGATTTTTTTCAAAGGATAAGAGAGTGACGGATTTCTGGGAATCTCTCATGCCCACTCAGGGTGAACCTTCAATGGATGATAAGCTCCTCGGCAGGGAAAAGAAGCTTGCCGAAGGCGGTCCCGACCCTGAAAAAGAAGACAGGGTAATGCTTGTTAGAAACAGAATTTCGAGAATTTTTTATCTGAATAAATTTTTCGATTACCCAATTTCGATGAAGCCGCAGACATTTATCAACATGGGCTTTGCAAGAACGGTTAAGGCAGGATGCAGTTACCTCAAATCAACCGTTTCAAAGAAGGAAGAAACCTCACTTGAGAATTTCTATATCAACCGTTTCGGCAAGGTGCTCTATTCGATGTTTTTTGAGGGCTATACCGAAAAGCTTTGGGGCAGGCATCCATCTGAAATTTCAGCCGATTGGGGTGCACAGAGAGTTAAAGGGCTTTCGATTCTTGCGGTTGTCAAGGATATGTTTTCAAAGCTTGTGCCGAATAAGGACAGAAAGGTTGAAACCTCGCTCATTGAAGAATTCGTTTATCCGAAGCTCGGACCGGGTCAGTTCTGGGAAACAGTCGGAGAAGAATTTGAAAAAATGGGCGGAAAAATCATATATAATCACAAGGTTCAAGAAATCAGAACCGAAAACGGAAGGATTATTTCCGTTGTTTGCGAAAACGGCGAAAAATTTGAAGGCGATATTTTCTTCTCGTCAATGCCCGTCAAGGACCTTGTTGCAGGTATGAACGATGTTCCGCAATCAGCTTCTGAAATCGCAAAGGGACTTCCTTACAGAGATTTTGTAACCGTCGGTCTGCTTGTGAATAAGCTTGATTTAAAGAACGAAACAGGCATTAAAACCCTCGGGAATATTGTTCCCGACTGCTGGATTTATGTTCAGGACACAGGCGTTAAGCTCGGCAGAATTCAGGTTTTCAACAACTGGTCGCCCTATCTCGTTGAGGACCCCGAAAAAACCGTTTGGGTCGGTCTCGAATATTTCTGCAATGAGGGCGATGAATTCTGGAGCATGAGCGAAGAAAACTGCGTTGAAAAGGCTGTTTCGGAGCTTATTTCAATGGGTGTTATCAATGATAAAACCAAAATTCTCGACAGCCACCGTGAAAGAGTTCAGAAGGCTTATCCGGCATATTTTGACACCTATGACCGCATTGACGAGCTGGTTGAATACCTTAACGGCTTTGAAAATCTCTATTGCGTAGGCAGAAACGGTCAGCATCGCTATAACAATATGGACCACTCAATGGCAACTTCGTTTGAAGCTGTTTCGAATGTTCTTTCGGGCAAAAAGACGAAAGAGAATATATGGAATGTCAACACGGAAGCGGAATATCACGAGGAGAATACCGATGCAAAAAAAGCTTAAAATTTTTATTCCGATAATTATTATCTGTGTTTGCGTGCTTGTTGAAGCTCTCATTTCGTCTTTTCCGTATTTTGCATTCGTTGCAGGCAGAAGGGGAGAATCCTCTGAACATTTTTTCGGTTCATGCGAAAAAATAAGCGATAACAGCTCAAAATGCTCGGTTTATTTTGAACCGACTGTTCTGAATTCCGTTTCGTTCAGCGTTAGACCTTGTGGTCAATCCGAAGGCGGATTTTTTACCGAAGTGAAGATTTATGCCTCAACCGAGTCGGACCCAAATTCCTTCAGAGAGGTTACGGCTAAAAAAATCGGTATTGATATTTATTTGCAGAGGAAAACCGTATATATCGCTCCCGAATATAAGTCATCGGGTATTCTGCTTGAATTTTCGGATATGAGAAATGAGTTTGAGGTCTACGATATTACCGTAAATCCGGAATATATTTTTAACATGAATTATCTGCGGCTTGCTTTTCTTATTGCGGCCTCGATGCTGATGTATTGCGTTAAGGAATACAGGCAGTTTTTCCGTTCGTTCAGATTCAGAAATGTTGCGATTATTACTGCTGTTGTCTGTGCCTTCGGTTCGGCTTTGTTTTCGGGAATTTGTGCAACCGCAGACGGTGCTAATCAGATAGATTATTCAAATGGAATTGATATTTTAAAGCAGAATCCTTATGTTCAGCAATTTGATGCGTTCGAAAAGGGTCAGCTTTATTTGGATATTGAACCCGACCCTGCACTTGAAGAGCTTGAAAATCCCTATGACCCGTATTCGAGAAGCGAAACACATTCTCTGTGGGACAGAGCCTATAAAGACGGAAAATATTATTCATATTTCGGCACTGCACCAATATTCACGGTTTATTATCCGCATTATTTCGTAACGGGTAAATTGCCTGCCGAAAGCACGGTTACGGCAATTTTTGCACTTATTGTTTCAGTTTTTCTGCCGTTGGCGGTGATGCTTCTTTCAAGGCTGATAAACAGCAGTATTTCGCCGTGGTTCGCTTCGTTGACGGCGTTTGGTGCTCTTGGAGCATCAATGGTTTATCTGCTTCAGAGGGGATACAGTCCGTTTTATTATTTTGCTTCGATTTCGGCATTGGCATTTGCTTCGGCAACCGTTTTCTGGGGCTTGCTTGCGTGTTTATGCAGAAAAAAAGCATTCAGAATTCTCTCGTTTGTTGCTTCGGGAATTTCATTCGCTCTCTGCATTCATTCAAGGCTGAATACCGCTTTTTCGCTCGGCATTGTTATTGCAACAGCGTTGATTGCTTATTTTGTCAAATCGCTGAAATCCCGCAATATCAAGGATTTCGTAACAAATACCATTGCGTTCTGTGTACCCGTCGGCATAGGAATTGTTCTTGCAATGTGGTATAATTATGCAAGGTTTTCAAATCCGTTTGATTTCGGAACAGCTTATCAGCTGACCGTTGCAGACACCTCGGAATATACGATTTCGCTCAGCGGATTATTCCCGATGCTTTATCATTATTTCTTCCGTCAATTTCAGCTTACGGCGGAATTCCCGTTTTTCAATATTGATGTTGACCCGATTATTGATTCCGGAAAATATATTTACACCGATTCAAATATCGGCATATTTGCAATGCCTTTCATGCTTGCAATCTTTCTGTCATATTATGTTTTCAGAAGCAAATCGGTGTCGAAGCAGAGAAAAGCAATTCTTGCGAGTGCCCTCGCTTCGCTTCTGATAACGGCATTTGTTGACACCTGCCTCGGAGGAATAATTTTCAGATATACCGCCGATATAACCCTTGTGGGCGTTCTTGCTTCGGCAGGAATTATCTTTCAGCTTTACAGCATCTGCGTTTGCGAAAACAGACTTGAAACAAAGGGTTTGATTGTGAAGGCTTCATCTGCTCTTTGCACGGCGAATGTAATTGTTACGGCGTTTTCAATGCTCATGCTTAATGGTAATCTGCGGTATTATCTGCCGTCAATATATGAATTTTTGAGAAATTTTGTTATGTTCTGGAAATGAGGAACCTAAATGAAAGTCAGACAGAAAAAATTAATCAGCAACATTTTGCTTTATGCGGCGGCTTTATTTGCACTTGCTTCATTCGGAATAGTTGTGTATTATATCATTTATCCGTCTGCGGCGTTTCTTCATGCCGACTGCACCGATACAATTCTCTGGGCGAATGCAAGCGTTGAATCAAAGTCACTTTTCAGCCATGATTTCGGATATGCGGCGATGCTTCCCTTCGGCGGCACAACGGTCATGATTCCGCTTGTTGCGATATTCGGCTATTCGCTGACTGCTCATCAGGCAGGAATGATTATTTTCACAATGCTTTTCGTGCTTGCCGTCTGGATTCTTTGCAGGAGCATTGAGATTGATAACACTTTCTCGTTTTTTACCGTCGGTTCGCTTCTTCTCATCATGGCTTCCTCAAGCAAAACAAGAGAAATCTTTTATGAACACGTTATCTATTACAGCATCTGCGTTGCCGTTGTGAGCGTTCTTCTGGCAATGATTTCAAAGCTTGCTCAAAAAGAAAAAACGACTGCTTGCCTTGTTGTTGCAGTCATATTCTCAATGCTTTCTGCTCTTGACGGAATGCAGGTTATTGCAACGGGTATTGTGCCCGTGCTTTTCGGAGCAGGTGTATATATTCTTCTTGAAAAGAAAAAGATTTTCGGCGGAGGAAACAGAGAAATTATTTTCGGTATGCTCTGCATCTGTGCAGGAACATTATTCGGCTTCATAGCTTTGAGAAAATTCACGGCTGAAATATCCGCAGGCTATGCCGACGCATATTCAACGTATTCGGGAATGGATGAATGGGTTGAAAATTTTCTGAAGCTTCCGAAGCATTGGTTTGAGCTTTTCGGCGTTGATGTTGAAAGCGGAATTACGATGTTTTCTTCTCATTCTTTAATCAATATTATCAGAATTGCAACGGCTCTTGTTATTGCAATTGCTCCGTTTTTTGCTCTGATAGAATATAAAAAGCTTAATACAGGCACAAAAATGCTCACTCTTGCACATTTCGGGCTGACGGGAGTTGTTCTATTCGGCTACATATTCGGAATTCTTTCTGCGGCAAACTGGAGATTAAGTCCGCTTATATGCACGGGAATAATTCTGACGGGTGCACTTATGTTCAATTTCAGAAATGAGCTTGTGCCGAAGAGGTTCATTGCCGCCGTTTGCATTCTTTTTGTTGTAATGAGTTCGGTTTCGGCGGCGTATATTGTCAGGATGCCGAAAAACGGAGAAGCGAACAATCATTATTACGGAATAACCCATTTTCTCATGGAGCAGGGTCTTCATACAGGCTATGCGACCTTCTGGAATTCGCAGGTTATTACTCTTCTTTCTGATTGCGATGTCAGAGTTGCAAATGTTGATGTTGACGAAAACGGTTTAACTCCCTGCAAATATCAGACCGATATAAAGTGGTTTGAAGACAGGGAGGGGGAGGAATATTATTTCCTTCTTCTTACGCCTTATGAGCTTGAAACGCTTCGGGGAACTGACGATTATGAGAAATTCAGAAGTCTCATTAAGGGCGTTATTCCGACTGAATTCGGCTACACGGTTTATCTGTTTGATTCAACGGATGTGCTCAGATAACCAATAAATATTATTGACAGGCGCAGGTGCAAGGCTTGACGCCTGTTTTATTATTTCCTTGATTTCTTCGAAAAGGGGAGAAAGGTCGGTCACATTCATTCCGAGCTTTTCGGATGTGCTTCCGAGGGCGAAAACGGCATCCTTATCTCCGAGATAGATGCTTCTTGCCGCTTCGTCAGCGGCGGTTATGCAGACTGCGGAAAAGGTGAGACAAAAGCAGACAAAAACTGCAATTGCGTATTTTCTGAAAATATTCATAGCTTTATCCTTCAACATAATCATCCATGAATGAAGCGAGAACACAAGCTAAAAGTCTGCCCGAATAACAGGCCTCCTCGAGCGTGTTCACTTCGCTACCCATCTCAATCAGCAGGCTGAAATGCGTAACATCCATATTGTATTTCTTCTGCGTGAACAGAAGGGGACGCATTATTCCGGGAAACATATCTTCACATTTTTTCTGAAGCTTGACCGCAAACCGAAGATTATATTCCCAATCGGGAAAATCGGTGATTTTTCCTTCTTCCGTGCCTGCAATTATCATCATCTGAGCCGCCTTTTTGCCGTTGATAACCGAAACAGGTCTGATTTTCAAATTGTTTTCAAGGTCAATTGAATCACGGTGAATGTCAATCACTATCTTTATCTGCGGGTTTTCTTTCAGTATGCTGTCTATTGTCTCTCTTGAATGCGGATATGAATCGTTATAGCTGTCATCATGGATTGTTTTATCATGAATAACAGTATAACCCGATTTTTCAAGATAATTCGTTATTTCCGTGCCGACTCGAACAACATTCAGCAGTTCATTATTGCTTCGGAAGGTTTCATCCTCATAATATTCGGAGCTTTCGGAAAGCTCATAGCCTTCGGAGGTGTGGCTGTGAAAAATCAGAACAGCAGGCTTGCTTTTGTCGATTTCAAGCTCCAATTGCTTTGAAAGAAGCTCTTTTATATCAACGCTTTTCGTTTTTGTGTTGTTCCTTATGCGGATATTCTGATATATGTCGGTTGCTCCTTTTTTTCCGTATGTTGTCTGTCTGATTTCTCCTATAGCCTTTCTTTTTTCGCCTGAAACGGAATATTTCTTCATCACCTCAAGAATATCGGCAGGGGTGGTTATCAGGTCTATTTCCGTTGACTTTTCCTTCGGCTTTTCCGTTAGTTTTTCTGTTGATTTTACAGCATTGCTTTCTTTGACCTGCGAAACCGAATCGCCTCTGAACATCAGCGAAGCGGCAGTGCATGAAATTTTTTCCGCATTCGAGCCGATGCACAGTCCGATAATCAGAAGAATTGCAATCAGCAGAGAGAATAATTCCGTTGTTTTATCTTTGTCCGATTGCTTTTTCATTTTCATCCCTCACATTCTTTCTGAAAGTATATGCATGGAGTGGATGAATAATGTCAATAATGAAAAAGAAGGCTGAATTATTTAATTATTTGCAAGGCTACATAAGCAACGCAAAAGGCACACTATATCCGCTGTTAAACGGACACGGTGTGCCTTGTCAGGATTTTGATGTTATTTATTAATCAGTTAAAGTCAGTGCTTGCTTTCGGATTATCGCTAATTCAAGCACTTCTGTCATTCGTAGTTTCCGTTTTTTTAGTGCATCATTCCCGAAAAAATCAAGAAATTTTTGAATTAATCAAGGAAATCCTTGAGCTTCTTGCTTCTGCTGGGATGGCGAAGCTTACGCAGAGCCTTTGCTTCAATCTGACGGATACGCTCACGGGTAACATTGAACTTTGCTCCGACCTCTTCGAGAGTATGGGGATGGCCGCCTTCAAGACCGAATCTGAGACGGAGAACCTGTGCTTCTCTCGGAGTTAAGGTCTTGAGAACATCATCAAGCTGTTCCTTGAGGAGCATCATTGAAGCGGCATCTGCCGGTGCAGGAGCTTCATCATCGGGAATGAAATCACCGAGATGGCTGTCTTCCTCTTCGCCGATTGGAGTTTCGAGCGAAACGGGTTCCTGTGCAACACGGAGAATTTCACGGACTTTTTCAACAGGCATATCAAGCTCTTTTGCAATTTCCTCAGCGGTCGGGTCTCTGCCGTTCTTATGAAGAAGCTGGCTATTGGTCTTCTTGACCTTGTTAATTGTTTCAACCATATGAACGGGAATACGGATGGTTCTTGCCTGGTCTGCGATTGCTCTTGTGATTGCCTGACGAATCCACCATGTTGCATATGTGGAGAACTTGAAGCCCTTTGTGTAATCAAACTTGTCAACCGCCTTGATAAGACCGAGGTTGCCCTCTTGAATCAGATCGAGGAACTGCATTCCTCTGCCGACATATCTTTTTGCAATGCTTACAACAAGACGAAGGTTAGCTTCAGCAAGCCTCTGCTTCGCCTTTGGGTCATCGCTCGAAATTCTGATTGCAAGCTCTATTTCCTCTTCGGGAGTAAGAAGAGGCACTCTGCCGATTTCCTTAAGGTAAACCTTAACGGGGTCGTCAACATTGAGAGCCTTGTCGTCGGTTGTTCCGTAATCAATTGACTTCGGAATATCAACATCAAAATTCTCAATTGCATCGCTTGAAAGGTCATCAATGATTTCAATGTTGTTGCTTTCAAGAGTTTCATAAAGCTTGTCAAGCTCTTCAACATCGAGATTCATTTCGATGATGGCAGAATCAATTTCCTGAGTTGTCAGCTTTCCTGCCGTTTTGCCCTTTTCAATCAATGACTTGAAGGGAGTTTTCTTTTCTGTTCCTTCCATAATCTCACATCCTATATCTTATTTTTTTTAAACAATTTGAGGTATTCCTCATCGCTGACGGATGCAACATCCGAAATGACGGGAGCGGTTTTTTCTTTGAGAACTGCGATACAGTCTTCGCATTCCTTAACCGTGTTGTTAAGGTTTTTTGACATATGGAATATTCTCGTTACCGAGTCCATTTCCTCAGGAGAAAAATCCATTGCAATAAGACTTAAATCAGGATTCAGACCTGCTTCAAGCTTATCAATCATGCTTTCGAAAATTCTTCTGTTGAAGGCGGTCACAAAATCCCCGGGCAATATTTTTTCCTTAATCTTGTTATAGAAATCGGGGTTACGCATGAGAGACGAAATGAGAGTTTCTTCCGCTCTCGCCGCTCTCAGATTTTTTTGCCGTTCGGGATTATTCTTATCCTCAAAGCTTTTTGAGAGCATCGTTTCCTGCTCTTTTTTTCTGCGTTCACCATCGCTCCTGCGAAGCTTTGACCTTGCAGATTTAATCTGAGCCTTGATGCTTTCTATATTTACGCCAAGCTCATTCGAGAGCCTTGTGGCATATATATCACATTCAATTTCTCCGCATTCGGCAAGAACCTGCGTTGCCGCAAGAAGAAACTTGAGCTTGCCGTCGTCGGTAAGAGTGTTATATTTTTCTCTTTCCTGCAAAATGCGGTATTCGGTTTTATTCGCCGAATCATTCAGAAGAGAAGCAAACCTTTCTCTGCCGTGAGTGCGGATAATTTCATCGGCATCCTTGCCTCCGCTCATGGTTACAACACGGAGCTTCAGACCGGTTTTTCCGAGAATGCCGAGAGCCTTTTTGGTTGCTTCTCTGCCGGCTTCGTCATTATCATAGCAGATGATAACCTCCTCCGCATATCTTGAAAGAAGGTTCGCCTGTTCGGAGGTAAACGCCGTGCCGAGACCTGCAATGGCGTTGCCGAAGCCTGCCTGATGCAGAGCAATAACATCCATATAGCCTTCAACAAGAATCAGCTTGTTATCATTGGCATTCTTTGCAAAATTCAGGGCGAAGACTCCGCTTCCTTTTTTATAAACAAGAGTATCTCCCGTGTTGACATATTTCGGCTTCGAATCATCAAGCACTCTGCCGCCGAAGGCAACAACATTGCCACGAAGGTCAATAATCGGAAATATTACTCTGTTGCGGTATTTATCATAATAATTCGTTTTGCCGTCTTTTTCAGAACGGATTGCAAGGTCGGCAAAAACAAGCTCCTGCTCGCTGTATCCCTTTGATTTCATATAATTCAGAAGCATTCGCCAGTCGTTCGGAGCGTAGCCGAGACCGAACTTCGTTATAGTATTGGGCGAAAGACCTCTGTTTATGAAATAATCATAGGCAAAACGGTTTTTCGGGTCGGTAAGACAGGCGTTGAAAAATCTCGCCGCTTCTCTGTTTGCCGAAAGAATTCTCATTCTCTTTTTCGAAAGAGTGTCGTCATAGCCGTCCTCGGGCATAGGAACTCCTGCCATCTGTGCAACCGCTTTAACCGCTTCGATATAATCAAGATTTTCTATTCTGCGGACAAATGTTACAACATCTCCACCAGCTCCGCAACCGAAGCAATAAAATGAATTGCTCTCGGGATAAACCGTAAAAGACGGCGTTTTTTCGTTATGAAAAGGGCAAAGACCCATGAGTGTTTTGCCTCGTCTTTTCAGATTAACATGGTCGGAAACAACCGATTCAATATCAACCTTCCCCTGAAGCTCCTGAATAAATCTTTCGTTTATTCTCAAAAACACTCACCTCCGTTAAAGCCTAATAATAAAGCTCGTCATTCTTGACCCACGCCTTCGGAATAAACAGCTCATTGAAAATTCTGACTGCGTATCTATCTGTCATTCCTGCTATGAAATCGCAGGCGGCAATCTCTCTGCCGTCACGCTCCGCAATCATTCCGAAGGGCTCCGGCATTTTTTTCGGATATTCTGCGTAATAGGAATAAAGCTTCTGAATCATGTCAACCGCCTTGCTCTCTTCGCTTTTACATTCGGGGTTGGTATAAACCTTTTCAAACATGAACTTATGAAGCTCATCGAAAACCTGCTGAGTTGCACAGTCAAGAAGAATATCATCTCTGCTATTATTGATGCAGTTAAGAACAAGAGTGTTGATTCTTGTGCTTTTCTTATATCCAAGCTCATTTCTGATTGCAAGAGGAATATCCTCTTCGCACATTATTCCTGCTTCCGTGGCATCATCTATATCGTGATTTATATATGCAATTCTGTCTGCAAGGCGGACCACTCTGCCCTCAAGAGTTGCGGCAGGTTCGCCGTTTGTGTGGCGTTCTATTCCGTTTCGCACTTCGTATGTAAGGTTGAGTCCCTCACCGTTCTTTTCGAGAATATCAACAACCCGAAGGCTCTGCGAATAATGTCTGAAGCCTGCCGGACAGACCTTGTTGAGAGCTCTTTCACCTGCGTGGCCGAACGGTGTATGACCTAAATCATGGCCGAGTGCAATGGCTTCGGTAAGGTCTTCGTTGAGCATAAGAGCATTTGAAATTGTTCTCGCAATCTGCGAAACCTCGAGAGTGTGTGTAAGTCTCGTTCTGTAATAATCTCCCTCGGGAGAAAGGAAAACCTGCGTTTTGTGCTTCAATCTGCGGAATGAGCTGCAATGGATAATTCTGTCTCTGTCACGCTGATACGCAGTTCTGATGGGGCATTCATCTTCGGGCTTTAGTCTGCCCTTGCTGTTTTCCGCAAGAGAGGCATAGGGCGAAAGAATTTCTTTTTCACGCTTCTGTGCATTTTCTCTTATACATTCCATTTTTTACGCCTCCTGAACTATAATACGAACAAAATTCCGTTTTATCCTGCATAAAAATTATGAACAATTTGTAAATTCGACTTTTGAAGGCAAAAAGCAGGCTTTAAACCTGCTCATTCGTTTATATCCGCATAGCATTCATCGTATTTTTCCGCACAGTATCTTCCGTTGCTCAAATCAACAAGCTTTGCGTTGAACAAATCAACAAGCTCCACGGGAAGCCTGAAAAGAAGAGTTACATTATCTTCAAAGAGAGTATCTTCAACCACTCCGCCGCTTTCGGGAACAAGCGATGAAAGCTTTCCGTAAAAAGTATAATCAGAGGTAACTTTAAGCTTTGCACATAATGCACGGGTGATAATTCCGCCTGCCGAGAGAGCGATGGAAGCGGAATGAGAATATGCTCTCACAAGTCCACCTGCACCGAGCATTATTCCACCGAAATATCTTGTAACAACAACTGCACAGTCGGTAACGCCGCTTTTTTCTATCACATCAAGCACGGGAATACCTGCCGTTCCCTGCGGTTCGCCGTCGTCGGAAAAGCGTTTCACACCGCCGTCACGCAGAATATAGGCATAAACATTGTGGGTTGCATCCCAATGCTTTTTGGAAATCTCCGCAATAAAAGTGAGTGCCTCTTCCTGCGTTTTAACAGGGCAGACATAGCCGATAAATCTCGACTTTTTAACGATATATTCATCCGATGACCTCTCGGCAACGGTTTTATATCTGCTTTCCATAGCATTCATCTCTTCTTCATATAGCAAAAGCGGCGCAAATAAATGCACCGCTCATTTTGCTTTTTAAATTACTTATTGATATTGAAACGCTTGTTGAAACGTTCAACACGTCCGCCGGTATCAACGAGCTTCTGCTTACCTGTAAAGAACGGATGGCATTTTGAGCAAATATCAACACGGATATTCTCTTTTGTTGAGCCGGTTTCGATGACCTCACCGCAAGCACAGCGGATTGTGGTCTGTTCGTACTTAGGATGGATTCCTTCCTTCATCAAAGTCACCTCTTTCATCGGATATACATAACATATTGATTTTATCATATCAAAAACAAAATTTCAAGTGTTTTTTGAAATTTTTTGTTTTGCGTAAGCTCCCGGATTGCATAATCCGTTCACTTGTTTTCTTTGAGCTTTTTCAGAAATTCTTTATCTTTTTTCGACAACTCAGCATTTTCAAGCATATCGGGTCTTCTTTCGAAGGTCCTTAAAAGGCTTTGCTCTCTTTGCCATTTCTGAATGTTGGCATGATGACCTGAAATAAGCACCTCCGGCACTTCAACTCCATGCCACTCAAACGGACGGGTATACTGCGGATATTCGAGCAGACCCGAATAATGGCTTTCAAGAGTAAACGCATCCTCGTTTGCAAGCACCCCGGGAAGCATTCTCGAAATGCTGTCTGCAAGCACAAGAGCCGGAAGCTCGCCGCCGGTGAGAACATAATCGCCGATTGAAATTTCTTCATCAACAATTTCGTCAATCACTCTCTGGTCGATTCCTTCATAGTGTCCGCAGAGCAATGCGATATTATCAAGCTTTGAAAGCTCCTTGACCTTCTCCTGAGTGAGCGTTTCTCCCTGCGGAGAAAGATAAATCAGATGAGGTCTTTTTCCGATTTTGCCGCAGAGTGCCTCATAGCAATCGTATATCGGCTGAGTCTGCATAATCATTCCCGTTCCGCCGCCATAGGGCGAATCGTCAACACGATTATGCTTATCGAGCGTATAATCACGGATATTTATGCAGTTAATCTCCACGCATCCGTTTTCCCTCGCTCTGCCGATAATGCTTTCGCCGAGAACGCTCATGCACATTTCGGGAAAAAGTGTAAGAATATCAATCCTCATCGTCAAAAATCCCCTTGAGCGGTCTGATAAGAATGCAGTCTGACGCAACATCCGTTTCAATCACAACATCGGGAATTGAGGGAATAAGATATTCACCCTTCTCGTTTGTGATATGCCATACATCATTTGCACCCGTTTCGCTCACATCTGTCAGCTCTCCGTAACAAATATCGCTGTTATCTGCATCATAGACCTTGCAGCCTATCAGCTCCGCAACGAAAAAATGCCCCTCGGGAAGCTGTGCATCGCTTCTTTTCATATAGAGCAATTTCCCACGAAGCTTCTGTGCATCCTCAACGGTATCAACACCTTCAAGCTTGAGCAAAACAACATTTCCATGCGGTCTGACGGATTTCAGTTTAACCGAGCTTACGCCATTGCCGTCAAAATAAAGAGTTCTGAATCCCTTGACGAATTCAGGGGAATCACACCACGGATTCATGCGTACCTCGCCTCTGACTCCGTGCGTTCCCGTGATTTCGCCGATTTCAAGAAAATTCTTAATCAATTTCCACTGCTACCCTCGAGCTCTGACGGGTTGCGGCGGCACGCATAACGGTACGGATTGCCTTTGCAATTCTTCCCTGCTTGCCGATAACTCTGCCCATATCCTCTTCGCTGACATGAAGATGATAAACAACAGTGCCTTCTTCGTTAGGCTCATCGACGGTAACCGTTACCGCTGAAGGGTCATCAACAAGACCCTGAGCGATACCGACAAGTAAATCTTTCATCAAATGTTACCTCTCAGAGAATTAAAGAACACCGTTCTTCTTGAGAAGAGCCTTAACAGTATCAGTCGGCTGTGCACCGTTTGCAATCCACTGCTTTGCCTTTTCTGCATCAACCTTAACCTCAACGGGAGTAACAACGGGGTTGTAGGTTCCGATTTCTTCGATGAATCTGCCGTCACGGGGGTATCTTGAATCTGCAACAACGATACGATAGAAAGGTGCTTTCTTTGCGCCCATGCGACGAAGTCTGATTTTAACTGCCATAGTGATTTCCTCCAAAATATATTAAAAAATTTTTTATATAATGTATCAGCTTTGCTGAGTTACATTCCAAACTGTGAAGGGTCGAAGCCCTGCGGAAGGTTGAAACGCTGTTTTCTTCTGCGTTTGCCGCCTTTTTTGCCGTTTAACTGCTTAACCATCTTCTGCATCTGCCTGAACTGAGACATGAGCTTGTTGACATCCTCAACCTGCATTCCGCAGCCTGCCGCAATTCTTCTCTTGCGGGAAGGATTGATAAGGTCGGGATTAGCTCTTTCCTTCGGCGTCATCGAATAGATGATGGCACGCATACGGTCAAACTGTTTTTCGTCTATATCAACCTTGTCTATGTTCTTGCCGATGCCGGGAAGCATTGCAAGCATATCCTTGATTGAACCCATCTTCTTGATTTGGTCAAACTGGTCAAGAAGGTCATTGAGGTCAAATTTATTCTGCATGAGCTTCTTTTCAAGCTCTTCTGCTTTCTTTTCGTCAATTGCCTGCTCCGCTCTTTCGATGAACGAAAGAACATCGCCCATGCCGAGAATTCTCGAAGCCATTCTGTCGGGATGGAAAAGCTCAAGATTTTCAAGCTTTTCGCCTGTGCCGATGAACTTAATCGGCTTACCCGTTACCGCTCTTGCAGAGAGAGCCGCACCGCCTCTTGTGTCGCCGTCAAGCTTTGTAAGGATGAGTCCGTCAATTCCGAGTGCACCGTCAAACGATGTTGCAACATTGACCGCATCCTGGCCCGTCATAGCATCAACAACAAGAAGGATTTCATGAGGCTTCGCTTCAGCCTTGACTCTCTTAAGCTCATTCATAAGCTCCTCGTCAACATGAAGACGACCTGCCGTATCGAGAATAACATAATCATAACCGTGGTCTTTTGCTTCGGCAATTGCCGCTCTCGAAATTTCAACAGGGTCGCTCTGACCCATTTCAAAAACGGGAACTCCGACCTGCTCTCCGACTACCTGGAGCTGTTTGATGGCAGCAGGTCTGTATATATCGCAGGCAACAAGCAAAGGACGGTGATTTTCTTTTTTAAGCATCTTTGCGAGCTTTGCACAGTGTGTTGTTTTACCTGAACCCTGAAGACCGCACATCAGAATAACCGTCGGCGGATGGCTGGCATATGCAAGCCTGCTGTTGGTTCCGCCCATGAGACTGACAAGCTCTTCTTTAACTATTTTAATAACCATCTGCGAGGGTGTAAGGCTTTCCATAACCTTTTCGCCTATGGCTTTTTCTGTTACCGTGTTTGTGAAATCCTTGGCTACCTTATAGTTAACATCCGCTTCAAGCAACGCCATGCGGACATCTCTCATTGCGGCTCTGACATCACTTTCGGTAAGGCTGCCTTTGCTTCTCAGATTTTTAAAAGTTGCTTCAAGTCTGTCTGAAAGACCTTCAAATGCCAAGCTTCTCACCTCCGTTGAATAATGGCTTCATATCAGCTTTCAAGCATCGTCATTGCGGCGGCTTTGATACGCACGCTGTAATCGTTGATTTCCTTTGAAAGGCTGTGGCGAAGATTGTATTCTGCAATCTGATTGGAATATTCAATAATTTCGTTGAGACCTGCACGCATTTCTTCGAAACGCTTTGCGGCTCCGAGCCTGCTCTCCATATCCTGAAGCTGAGTTTCAGCTCTCTTTATGGCATCACGCACGCCCTGACGGGTTATACCCTCATTTTCGGCTATCTCCGAAAGAGAGAGGTCGTCATAATAATAGTATTCAAGAAAACTACGCTGTTTTTCAGTCAGCATTTCGCCGTAGAAATCCATGAGCAACGCCATATCGTAATTCTTTGCCATTACTGCCTCTCCTTTCGCTGAAAAAAGCAAATTTTCCGCTCTTTTCCGCATGATTCGGAACAACCCGTGTAAAGTGTTGACGCTTTACAGGTGGCTATTATACTAAAAACCTCGACGAATGTCAAGAAAAATTTTCAAATGAATATCACGGGTTATTCACTTTTTTTGGAGAAATTGTGTTAATAACCTACTTTTCAACTACATATTGCGTTCAAACGAAATAATCAGTGCAAGATATATTCACTTATCCACATTCTCAATGTGAATAACTTTTATTGCCGATTAGCATTTTACACATTTGTAAAGGTGTTTCTCTTTACAAATGTATAAATTTCCTGTTACTAAATTCCAACACGCTAAAAATTCTCTATTTTTCGTATATTTATGATAAATTTTTCTTTATAAAAATGTTGCCAACAGCAGAAAATCATGATATAATTAGTTGTATTTAAGTACACTTATTTGTTTTTTGGTTGAATAAAAGTGAGGTATTCACATGAAAAAATACAAAGGAATTATATTTTCAAACATCCGTTGGAGTCTGATTGCATACGATATAATCGTCGCTTTGGCTGTATACATTTTTCTTCTCGGTCATAATTTCACCAAGACTCTCAATCTCGAGTTGACGATAGTTCAGGCAGTGCTCATCACCTGCTCGACTTTTATTTTCAGATTTCTTTTCAACATCTACACTCAGGTCTGGCGATATGGCGGAATCCAATCTTACATAAAGATTCTCTGCTCGGATGCCTGTGCGTTTATGGTTCATTTTGCCGTAAACAGGTTGATTTTGCCGGATGATGTCAGAATTCCTCTTGAAATGACCGTTTCCGTCTTCTGCCTTGACCTTCTCGGCGTTCTTTCTATAAGGATGGTTTATAGATACGCATATAAGTTCGGAAACCGTCAGAATACCTTGGGTAAAATTCTTCGCTTTCTTCTTTCAGTTGCCACATTCGGTAACCTCCAGCCCATAACAATTCCCGACAACAAGCAAATCAAGGTTGCTATCATCGGTGCAGGTTCAGTCGGTATCAACCTTGCCGAAGAGCTTCTTCAGAATAATTCTTCAGCCTATGTTCCTGTGTGCTTCGTTGATGTTGATAAGGAAAAAATCGGAAGAGAAATACATTATCTTCCCGTTCTTCCGGAGGACGATGTTACAATTGCGGAGCTTGAGCGATACAGCGTTCAGGAGGTCATTTTCGCTTTTCCCACTTCATCGGCAGAAAAGCGAAAGGAGCTGTATGATTACTACCGCAAGGCAGGATATAAGATTAAGGTATATGATTATCCTTCTGTTGAAAACGCCAATAATAAGAAAAGACATCTTCGTGAGTTTGACCCCGAAGAGCTTCTTTTCAGAAAGTCAATCATTGTCATGAATGACAATACGAAGGCATTCTATAAGGATAAAATTATACTTATAACAGGCGGCGGCGGTTCAATCGGAAGCGAACTTTGCCGTCAGATTGCAAAAATGAATCCCCGTAAGATTGTTATTCTTGATGTTTACGAAAACGGAGCATATGATGTTCAACAAGAGCTTCGCATCGAATACGGAAGCAAGATAGACATAAGAGTTGAAATTGTTTCCGTTACAAATAAGAAAGGTCTTGAAAGAGTTTTTGAGGAGCATCATCCCGATATTGTTCTCAACGCTGCCGCTCATAAGCATGTTCCCCTCATGGAGAAAAACTGCATTGAAGCAATTGAGAATAATGTTTTCGGCACTCTCAACACCGTTGAACTATGTGAGCAATACGGCGTTAAGAGGATGATTATGGTCAGCACCGACAAAGCGGTCAATCCGACAAATGTTATGGGTGCAACAAAGAGAATGTGCGAAATGATTGTTCAGGCACATTCTGCCGCATCAAAGACCACAACCTTCAGCACAACCCGTTTCGGCAATGTTCTCGGCTCTGCCGGTTCGGTAATTCCGCTTTTCAAAAAACAGATTGCAAGAGGCGGACCGATCACTATTACCGATAAAAGAATAATCCGTTATTTTATGACTATTCCCGAGGCTTCACAGCTTGTTCTGACTTCGGGAGCAATGGCAAAGAACGGCGAGCTGTTCGTTCTTGATATGGGCAGTCCCGTAAAAATTCTTGACCTTGCGGTCAACATGATTCGTCTTTCGGGAATGGAACCGGAAAAGGATATTGAAATTGTTGAAACCGGTCTTCGTCCCGGCGAAAAGCTCTATGAAGAGCTTCTTGTCAAATCCGAGGAGCTGGGCAAAACGGAAAATGAACTGATTTTTGTTGAGCGTGATGTTCCGCTTCCGATAGAAGAGATTGAGGAAAAGCTCGAAGCTCTCCGCACAGCCTGCGCAACCCATTCAGACAAGGAAGCAAAGCTTGCCCTTATGAAGGCAGTGCCGACATTCAAGAAACCCGAAGTTGTTAATGCAGAAGCCGAAAAGCAAAAAGAAATGCAGGAGGCAAGAGCATAATAGTTTAGGGAAACACTGAATAAATGTGTCGTCGCATTTTTTACTCTGCTTTGGCGTGCATATGCTGTTGCAATGAAAATCTGATTTTTGATAAATAATTACTGTTTCTAATTTTAAATATCCTTCAGCCCTTGACATTTCATATCAGAATTGTTATAATGAAATAAATTCGGAGAAGG
>DCII01000037.1:336-2798 GCA_002315935.1 Ruminococcaceae bacterium UBA1730 | reverse complement strand
TTTGGGGACAAAGTTCAGTGCTTGTTAAGACAATGCCACTAACCCCATGATTCAAATTACTTCGACACTTCTAAGATATGAAATGCCTTTAGCGGAGAACTGGAATGAAACACTTACGCGGGTATTAAGAGGAATATCTGCTAAACCGAGATAGTTCTTTTCACTCCACGCTGATGTCATAATCTTTCTTCCGTCGTCGAAATCGAGATATGCCAACAGGTTTCTGTTTTTATCCCATCGTTTGCAGGCGATAGTAGCTTCATAGGTTCCCTCAAAATCAGGGAACTGATAATCTCTGCCGTCAAAACCAGAATCCACAAATTCCTGCCAGGACAATGCTCTCTTTTCACCATCCATCTATTTCACCTCCTTTCGAGGTGGCATCAATTTTGATGCCACGAGTAAATCTGAGCATTAAAAAATGGCATCAATTTTGATGCCATCAAAAGCTGTTGATAAAATCGAGTGCTGCAAGATCGTTTTCGCTGATCTCCGGTTTCTTTTCTACTGGCTGAAGAGCCATACCCTGCATTGCAACAGTTATCGTCTGACGCAAGAGTTCCCGAAGGTCGCTATTTTGTCTGGAAGCGTTAATCATCGAAATGATTTCCTTATTGATAGACTCAGAATTCAATCTGTGCAAATATTCCCATGCGGCTAAATCGTCCTTGTTATCGAGATTAAACCTCAATGAAATCCTTTTGGAATTCATACCGAGCCACCGTCTTTCAAGAGGTTTATATACGACAGATATTCATACCCTTTTGCGGTAGCACATATATCGTCATTGATAGTTACGCGCTTCTCGTCATACTTTCCGAAATTACGGATCAGGCAACTTCCACCTCCGAGAACATACAGTTTCATCAGTTCCGGATTGTACTCGTGTTCACGAAGTCTTTGAAAAATGCCTGCAACATATTCGGTAGCGGTATCAGTAATAGTCTTCAGATATTCTTCCTTGATATCTGCCGTACCGAAACGGAAGACACGATTTATAATTGCCTCATCAACGGTAGTATGATGAACTCGCATGACATTTTCTCGAACCGCAAGCAAGCATTGGTGTGTACCGTATTTCTCAGTAAACATATTACCGGGAATCGGTTTCTTATCATTGATGAACATGATATTCATCGTCCCATTTCCGATATCGCAAAGCATATTCACTCCTTTGAAATCATAGAGCCTATCTGCGACAGCGGCAAAGCCCTGCGGAAAAACATCCACACCGACAATTTCAATTCGATAAGGAATATTGCGGAACGAAAACTCGACAATCTTGTTCTGCATAAGGTATTCTTTGAATTCCTCACGCTGTCCACTTACCCACGTTAAGGGAAGGCCGGCAGCAATACGCACCTTACCGGAAGTGATTTTTCTGATATTCATTTCTCTTGCAATAGCAGCAAGGGCCAAAACATAGTAATCAAGGTCCTTGGTTTTATCTGCGAGAAATTCTTTGTGA
Organism: Ruminococcaceae bacterium UBA1730; assembly: GCA_002315935.1. Classification (GTDB taxonomy): domain Bacteria; phylum Bacillota; class Clostridia; order Oscillospirales; family Acutalibacteraceae; genus CAG-177. The sequence goes on along the minus strand of DCII01000037.1, from coordinate 1,330 downwards.
CCTTCACCGATCAGATAATACTTGCCGTTGTAAATCAGCATATTCTCTTTGAACACGGGCTCCTTTTCATAAGAAGCGAGGCTTGCGGGGAAACAAGAATTTGCCGTCTTGATATTTCCGTAGCCGCTATCAATTCCGATAATGAAAACATCATCAATTACTTTCAAGTTCTCACCTCCATCAGCGTTCCTGTTCTTTTTCAGGCTTATATGATACGGCTCTGATCTGACCGCCAACGCTGAAGAAGTGCTCAGGATTTTCAAACTGCTTTTTGTATCTTTCAAGCTGCTCTTTATTAAGCGAGCCGAAGTTTGAACCTTTGCAATCACAGATGAAGAAAGTGCCGAAAACTATATCCAGCATTTCCTTGTTNNTTGTTCTCACCGTACACTGCTCTGTTAGGAGCGCAACCGTTAAACTTTCCTTCTTCATTGCAGACGATACAAACCTCTTCCTCAAACGGATAGAATGCTTCAATATCGCCTTTAACTGCGGCCTGAAGCTGCTCAAGTGTGTTTCCGATTTCGGCAATCCGTGCAACTTTTCCGGGTTCACACAGACACCACTTTAATCTTGCTCTCTTTCAGTTCTTCTGTAAGGTAGGGATCAAAATCAACTTTTTTGAAGCCGAAAGAATCGCAGTAGGAAAAAGTCGATTCGCCGTCCTCTCCGATAACCTCCACAACATCAGATACCGAAAGGGATCTCCCTTTGTACCCATCGGGGTGGTCAATATTAAACTTACGATATACATCTTCGAGGTTTTCGCAATTCACTTCGCCCTCAAACACCTTATCGTAGATCTCGCTTTCGATTTCAGAAGAACCGTGAAACCGTTCCATTTCGTCAAGGCTCTGGAAAGCCACGCGATTGTGGTCGCGTCCCATGTTGACCTGGTATATTGCAATATTCATTAGCGTTCTTTCTCCTTTTCTTTTTTCATAATTCCAACTCTGATTTTTAGTTCATCGTTGACATCCTTTCCATAAGGCGG
>DCII01000037.1:0-166 GCA_002315935.1 Ruminococcaceae bacterium UBA1730 | reverse complement strand
TCTTGGTTTTGAATACACCCGCAAGGGAAAGTAGTGCTTCATTTTTCCAATCGCGTCCTTCAAACAGTTCAAGTGTTGCAAAGCTCAATAAATCAATAGCCGATTCAAATACATGAACTTCATCTGCAGAGATTTCGTTGTTCAGTGAAAAGGAAAAGTGTTTGTC
>DCII01000069.1:36539-44963 GCA_002315935.1 Ruminococcaceae bacterium UBA1730 | reverse complement strand
TGCTCCGCAAAAGCTGTTTTCGGGCTAATACTATTCGCTCCTACGAATGGTAGTTTCTAAAAAACGCTTCGCTCGCAATGACGAGGATTTCACATTGTATTTTAACATCTGAATTTCAGATGAAGAAATAAATATTAAAGGAAACGCTGATTAAATCGGCAAGCGAGATTTTCGAGTATGCTTTGGTCGTGAAAAAGGCACAAAACCGCAGATATATTTTATGTATCTCAAGGCTTTGTAACGCATTTCATGCCCAAACAAACCGAAAAGATGCGATGACCCATTTATTCAACGGTTCCATAAGGAAAGGAGAAAAAACACAATGAAGAAATTTGCAAATGCAGAAATCGAGGTTGTCAAGTTCGATAATGCTGTTATCGCAACAAGCGGTTGCACGGACATTACCAAAGCGGAAAATTATGGTCTAGCATATAGTGAGTTTGAGATCAGTGGATATTCTGATTTCAATGAATGGCTTGAGTCTACTGGGCGCGAGTATAGTACTGAACAAAATCAAATTTCAAAATAATCCTTCCTCGTCCAAAGCTCCGTGTCAACTCGGCACGGAGCTTAAAATTATTTATGCCGTTTTATTCCTCTTCACAGAAAATTGAGACTAAAAAACATGGATAAGTTTGTCTTTCCACACCGGTTCGCAAACCGATGTGGAAATCCGTAATATTTAATCAGGTGAATGCGTTAATAATTGACGAATAATGAATAACTTAAGAAAGCACTGCCTCCAAACGATTATATCAGCGTAATGTCATTTTTTATCCATCGTAATAAAACCGTAATAAATAAGTCATAAAAAATATTTGTATTTCCATATGTCTTATGTTATAATACCACCATCTGTATACAGGAGGAAGGATATGGTTAACACCGAAGAAATCAGAATACTGCCGGTTGTTGCTCTTCGTGGGCTGGTGGTATTTCCCGATATGTTTATCCATTTTGATGTCGGCAGAGAGAAATCAATCAACGCCGTTCAGATGGCTATGAAGGGCGATCAGAAAATTTTTCTTGCCGCCCAAAAGGATATTTCCGTTGAGGATGCTTCCGTAAAGGATCTCTATCCTATTGGCGTTATTGCCGATGTCAAGCAGATTCTCAAGATTCCCGGAAGCACCAATGTCAGAGTTTCCGTTGAAGGGCTGACGAGAGCGAGAATTGTTGACGAGCATCCGTCTGCCGGAAAATTTTTAAGAGCAACCGTATTCCCGATTTCCGAAAGAGAAATTTCTGCCGATGAAGCTGATTATGCACAAGCACTTGTTCGCCATGCAAGGGATGAATTTGCCGATTATGCCGAATGCGTTTCGCATATGGCTCCCGATATTATCGCAGGGGTCATGGAAAACGGCAACCCCGGCAAGCTCGCCGATTTTGTTGCAGGTAATATAGTGCTTGATTATGAAGACCGTCAGCATATTCTTGCTCAGCTCAATCCTATCAGAAGGCTCGAAGAGCTTTGCATTCTTCTTGCAAGGGAAGGCAATCTTCTCTCTATAGAATCGGAAATCAACGATATGGTTCAGGAATCAATAGATAAGAACCAGAGAGAATATTATCTGCGTGAGCAGTTAAAAATAATTTCGTCAGAGCTTGGCGGCGGAATGCCGCATGAAGAAGAGCTTGATATGTTCAGAGAGAAGATTTTCTATCTGAAGGCTTCCGACGAAGTCAAGGAAAAGCTCTTCAAGGAATGTGACAGGCTTGAAAAATATTCTCCGTCTTCTCCCGAGGCGGCGGTCAGCAGGAACTATATCGAAGCTTGCCTTGAGCTTCCGTGGGGAAAATATTCAAAGGAAAACTGCGATATAAAAAAATCGAGAAAAATTCTTGAGCATGACCATTACGGACTTGAAAAGGTTAAGGAAAGAATTCTCGAATATCTTGCCGTTCGCACTCTTGCACCGGATATAACGGGTCAGATTATCTGCCTTGTTGGTCCTCCGGGAGTCGGAAAAACCTCGGTTGCCCGCTCAATTGCAAAGGCAACGGGTAGAAAATATGCAAGAATTTCTCTCGGCGGAGTTAAGGATGAAGCTGAAATAAGAGGCCACAGAAAGACCTATATCGGCTCAATGCCCGGCAGAATAGTCAATGCTCTTCAGCAGGCTGGCACAAGCAATCCGCTTATTCTTCTTGATGAGATTGACAAGCTTTCATCTGACTATAAGGGCGACCCGACCTCTGCACTTCTTGAGGTGCTTGACCCCGAACAGAATTTTTCGTTCAGAGACCATTATATTGAGCTTCCGTTTGACCTGAGCAAGGTTATGTTCATCACAACGGCGAATGTTCGTTCGAATATTCCCGAACCGCTTCAGGACAGAATGGAAATTATTGAGCTTTCGAGCTACACCGCCGAGGAAAAGCTTCAGATTGCAAAGAAGCATCTTGTTCCCAAGCAGATAAAGCGTCACGGAATGACTTCAAAGCAGCTTAAAATCAGCGATAAGGCAATTGCCGAGGTTATTGACGGCTACACAAGAGAAGCAGGAGTAAGACTTCTTGAACAGCAGGTTGCGGCGATATGCAGAAAAACCGCAATGAAAATTGCGGAAAACGGCGAAGAAAAAATCAATCTTAAGCCCGAAAATGTTGAGGAGTTCCTCGGAACAAGAAAATTCAAAGCTGAAAATGAGCTTCGTGAGAGCGAAATCGGCGTTGTGAACGGTCTTGCGTGGACGGCAGTCGGCGGCGAAATGCTTGAGGTTGAAGCGGCAGTTCTTGAAGGAACGGGTAAAATTGAGCTGACCGGCTCTCTCGGCGATGTTATGCAGGAGAGTGCAAGAGCGGCTGTGAGCTATATCAGAAGCCGTGCAGACGAGCTTGAAATCAGCAATACATTCTATAAGGATAAGGATATACATATCCATGTTCCCGAGGGAGCAACCCCGAAGGACGGTCCATCGGCAGGCGTAACAATTGCAACAGCTCTTGTTTCTGCTCTCATGGGTAAAAAGGTCAGGAGCGATGTTGCCATGACGGGGGAAATAACTCTCCGTGGCAGAGTGCTTCCGATTGGCGGTCTTAAGGAAAAATCAATGGCGGCATATAAGCACGGTATAAAAACGGTCTATATTCCGCATGATAATATTTCGGATCTCGATGAGGTTGACCCGAAGGTTAAGGAGAATGTGCGTTTCGTTCCCGTTCGCAATGTTGAAACCATCTGGATTGATGTTGTTGAGAATTTCAGAAGTGATGCACAGCCGATAATCAGACCTGAGGTTGCGGAAAGAGTTAACGGAAGGGCAGGTGCAAAATATGAGATTTGACAGAATTGAATTTATGGCGTCCTACGGCACTTCAAATCAGCTTCCTGCTTCTTCACTGCCCGAAATTGTTTTTTCCGGAAAATCGAATGTCGGCAAATCCTCGCTCATCAACAAGGTTTTCAACAGAAAGAATCTTGCAAGAGTCAGCTCTGTTCCGGGCAAAACTATAACTGTCAACTTCTTCAAGGGTGACGGAGTATGCTTTGTTGACCTTCCGGGTTACGGATATGCCAAAAGAGAAAAAACGGAAATGAAACGCTGGGCAGAGCTTATGGAAGCATATTTCAGAACGGGAAGAAAAATTGCTCTCGTTATTCAGCTTCTCGATATGCGTCATGAGCCGACAGATGAAGATATGATGATGCTCGATTATCTTCATGATGCGGAAATTCCGTTCATCATTGCACTTACAAAATGCGATAAGCTCAATAAAACGGAAACAGAAAAACGCAGAGAAGAGCTTAAAACGGAGCTTGAAGGCTTCGAAGAGGTTCCGATGATTGAATTCTCTGCAATCAAAGGCACAGGCGTTGAGGAGCTTAAGAAATATATTGTTGAATGTTCAGACTAATCCTATTCACAGGGGAGTGTAACAAAAAATGTCCGAGGTCAGAAGCATTGCGGAAAAGGTCCGCATGATTTCAGTTAAAACAGATAAATTCAAAACAAGTCAGATATTGGTGTCCTTTGCCGTTCCCATCGGCGACAGTCTTGCTGCAAACGGTCTGCTTATTTATCTTCTCAAGCGTTCATGCAAATCATATCCCGATTTCACCCTGCTCAACCGTAAGCTTGATGAGCTTTACGGTGCAACTCTCGGTGCGGGAATTGCAAAAAACGGCGATGCACAGGTTCTGAATATCTCAATCACTTATATTGATGACAGATTTTCACTTGACGGCGAGAGCATTTCGGATTGCTGTGCACAGCTTATTTCGGAAATGATTTTCAATCCCAATATCAAAAATAAAAGCTTTGGCTCTGCCGCTCTCGAAGAGGAGAGAAGGCTCATGATTCAGCGTGTTGAATCGGAGCTTGACGACAAGGCGAGCTATGCCTATGAGCATCTTATTGCCAATATGTGCGAAAAGGAACCCTATGGAAGATGCAGATACGGAACAATTGAAGAAATTAAAGCGGTCAGAATGGCTGATGTCTATGACGCATGGAGAAATATCCTTGAAACAGCCGTCATTCAGATAACAACCATCGGAAGCGGCGACCCCGAAAAGGTTGCATCTGTCTTTGAAAAGGGCTTTTCCGCTATAAAAAGAAATCCTGTGGAGCCTGAAACAGTTTATGTCAAGCGTGGCGGAAGATTCAGAAGGATTGAGGAATCCTTCCCCGTCAATCAGGGAAAGCTTGTTATCGGCTTCAGAACAGGCACGGAATCCTTTATGGATAACCGTTTTGCCGTAACCGTTATGAATGATATTTTCGGCGGAGGCACATATTCGAAGCTTTTCACCAACGTTCGTGAAAAATTGAGCCTTGCATATTATTGCAGCTCGTCATTCATTCCTTCAAAGGGCATTCTTGTTGTTCAGAGCGGCATTGACAGCGATAAGGAAAAAACCGTTACAGCCGCCGTTATCAATCAGCTCGGAGAAATCCGTAACAGCAAAAATGATGATTCACTTCTTGAAGATTCAAAGCGTTCTTTGCGTGAAAGATTTACCTTCTCAAGCCCCGAGGCGATTGTTGTTTGGTATTCGTCTCAGCTTCTTCAGCAGAATATTCTTGAGCCTGAAGAAATGATAAACGGAATTGAAGAGGTAACGATGGAGCAGGTTGTTGAAGCGTCAAAGAAGCTTTCGATAGACACGATATTTATGCTTTCATCCGAAGGAGAGACTGAATGATGAAAATAAAAGAAATCAGGAATGATAAGCTCGGCGAAAGTGTTTTCACCGCCGTTCATCCATCGGGACTGCGTATTTTTGTTATGCCCAAGGCAGGATATGATTCCGTTTACGCTCTTTTCGGAACAAAATACGGTTCAATTGATACCGCCGTCAGAAATGAAAACGATGAATTTGAAACAATACCCGAGGGTACGGCTCATTTCCTTGAGCATAAGCTTTTTGAGAGCGAAGACCTGAATGCTTTTGAACGGTTTGCCGAAACAGGTGCGAGTGCAAATGCCTTCACAAGCTTTGAAAATACAGCCTATCTTTTCAAAAGCTCCGGAGATATTGAAAAATCACTTGAGATTTTGCTGGATTTTGTTCAAAATCCCTATTTCACCGCTGAAACAGTTGAAAAAGAGCAGGGTATTATCGGTCAGGAAATCAGAATGTATCAGGATTTGCCGGATTGGAAGGTCATGTTCAATCTTCTTAAGGCTCTCTATACCGACCATCCTGTCAGAATTGACATTGCCGGCACGCAGGAATCAATTGCAAAAATTGATGCTGACCTGCTTTACAGACTGTATAATAAATTTTACAACACATCAAATATGGTGCTTTCCGTTGTCGGCGGAATTGAACCCGAAAAGGTTGTTGAAATCGTCAACAGAGTTATCAAAGCCAAAGAGGGCGAACCCATATGCAGAAAATTTGTCAAAGAAAATCCCGTTCCCGAGAAGAATTATGTTGAGGAAGCTCTTTCAGTTTCACGCAAGCAGTTCATTCTCGGCTTCAAAGAGGATATATCCGAACCGGAGCTTTCGCTCAAGGACGAAATTGCAACCGATATTATGCTTGATGCAATCTGCGGCCATTCATCGGACCTTTTCAAGTCTCTTATGGATGAAAAGCTTATTGATATGAGCTTTGACGGTTCTCTTTTCAATGGCTTCGGCTATTCCTGCGTTATGTTCTCCGGCACGAGCGATGACCCCGAAAGAGTTTCGCAGATGATAAAGGATGAAATCGAAAGAGTTAAGAAGCAGGGGATTGACCCCGATGCCTTTAACCGTGCAAAGCGTAGATTTTACGGCTCGTTTGTCAGCGATTATAATTCAATCAGCTCGGTTGCAAACCGCTTGATGAGCATGAGCTTCAACGAAAACAAGCCGTTTGACGAAATAAAAATCTGCTCTGCTATCACTCTTAAGGATGCACAGAAAAGGCTCGGAATTCTTGAAAATGATTATTCCGCACTTTCGGTTATTACTCCCGTTTCCTGATGAAAGGAAGATGAAAATGGATTCGACAATTGTTCATTTCAAAGGGCTTGAGAAAAGCTTTGAGGTTTCAAGTATTCTCGCTCAGTTCACGGTCTTCGGCAAGACCATCACGATAAACTGGTATGGAGCAATTATTGCCTTCGGCTTTCTTCTTGCCGTTCTTTTCGGCGGAAGAATTGCCTATAAATGGAAAATGAGCCTTGATAAGATGGTTGATGTGCTGATTTACGGCACTATCGCCGCCATTATCGGTGCAAGGCTTTATTATGTTTTTTCGAAATGGGATTATTACGGAAAACATCTTTCCGAAATTCCTGCAATATGGAACGGCGGACTTGCAATTTACGGCGGTCTGATAGCCGGTGTTGTTGCGGCATATGTTGTCTGCAAGGTCAGAAGGATGAATTTTTTCAATCTCATTGATATTTGCTGCATGAGCTTTCTTATCGGTCAGGGCATCGGCAGATGGGGCAACTTCGCAAATCAGGAGGCTTTCGGCACAAACACATCAATGCCGTGGGGCATGACAAGCGAAAAGGTTGTCAATTATCTTATTTCGAATAAAGATTTCTTTGAGAGAAACAACATAACGGTTGACCCTTACGACTATGTTCATCCGACATTCCTGTATGAATCAATCTGGTGTCTGCTTGGCTTTGTTCTTCTTTATATCGTCTGCCGCAAGGCAAGAAAATTCAGCGGTCAGATAGCTCTCTGCTACGGAGTATGGTACGGAGCGGAAAGAATGGTTGTTGAAGGTCTGCGAACAGACAGTCTTTATATCGCAGGCACAACGATAAGAACATCTCAGCTTCTTTCGGCAATTCTTATGGTTACCTGCCTTGTTGCACTTATTATTCTCCTGAGAAAATATACACTTAATCCTCAACCGATTGACGGCGTTGATTTCTTCCTTGAGGAGCAGTTGAATGCGAAGGATGAAGAAAATGCTGACGAAACCGAATCAGAGGAATTTGTTGAAGAGTTTATAGAAGAAATTTCAGAAAAGGAAAATAACAATGGCGAAGATAATTGACGGAAAAAAGATAAGAGACTATAATCTCGGCATTCTTGCCGATGAAGTTTCGGAGCTTAAGAATAAGGGCGTTGAAACCTGCCTTGCGGTAATAATTGTCGGCGGTGACCCGGCATCAAGAATATATGTAAATAATAAGAAAGCGGCGTGCGAAAAAATCGGCATTAAATCGCTTGAATTTGCTCTCCCCGAAGAAACAACAACAGAAGAACTCATTGCACTTATTGATAAGCTCAATGCAGATGAAGCCGTAAACGGAATTCTTTGCCAGCTTCCGGTTCCGAAGCATATCAACAAGAATGAGGTTCTTGAAAGAATTCTGCCTTCAAAGGATGTTGATTGCTTTCATCCCGAAAATGTCGGCAGACTTTCAATCGGAAAGGGGCATCTTGTTCCCTGCACTCCGATGGGAATGGTCAAGATGCTTGAATATGAAGGCATTGACCCGTCAGGCAAGCATTGCGTTATCATCGGCAGAAGCGATATAGTCGGTAAGCCTATGGCGATGCTCATGCTTGCGAAGAATGCAACTGTCACAGTCTGCCATTCGAAGACCGTTGACCTGCCGTCAATTACGAGGCAGGCAGATATTCTTGTTGCCGCAGTCGGAATTGCGAAATTCGTCAAGGCGGATATGGTAAAAGAGGGTGCGGTAGTGCTCGATGTCGGCATGGACAGAGACGAAAACGGAAAGCTCTGCGGAGATGTTGATTTTGATGAAGTCAGCGAAAAGGCTTCGGCAATAACTCCTGTTCCGGGCGGAGTAGGTCCGATGACAATAACAATGCTCATGAGAAACACCATTGCCGCCGCAAAAGAACAGAACGGAATAAAATACTGAAAATACCGAAAATATACCCTGATTAATTTTCGGAAAACAGCTAAGGAAACGCTGAATAAATGCGTCGTCGCATCTTTTCACTCTGTTTTGGCGTGAAATACACAAAGTATATCTGCGGTTTTGT
>DCII01000069.1:0-36478 GCA_002315935.1 Ruminococcaceae bacterium UBA1730 | reverse complement strand
CCGATTTAATCAGCGTTTCCTTAAACAAAAACTTGACACTTCCTACTAATTATTTTATAATATCCTTAGGAAGCTTCAGTATATTCGGCGATCGGAAAATAAAGATTATGAGATTTGATAAAGAAAAGGAAATCAATAAAATTGTCGATAATTTTCGCCTTCTGGATGATGATTTCATGTCAAAGGTTTTTGACGAAAAGGACAACAGCTGCATTCAGCTTGTTTTAAGAATCATTTTGGATGATGAAGGACTTGTTGTTGAAGCATCTTCTTCTCAGAAAGAGAGAAAATCAATAACCGGACATTCGGTTAAATTCGATGTTTACGCCAAGACGGGTTCAGGTGAGGAAATTGATGTTGAAATACAGCGTACCGATAAGGGGGCGGCACCGCAACGAGCGAGATATAACAGTGCGTTGCTTGATTCGGGAATGCTGAGCAAAAATGCTGATTATTCAAATCTGAAATCTTCATATGTTATTTTTATCACGGAACATGATATTTTAAAAGCAGGAAAAGCAATTTATCATATTGAAAGAACGATTGATGAGCTTGACAATTTATATTTCAACGATGGTTCGCATATAATATATGTTAACAGCGAATATGTCGGAAGCGACAGTATCGGTCAACTTATGCATGATTTCAGATGTACCGAACCATCTGAAATGAAATATGAAATTCTGAAAAATCGGGTTAAACATTTCAAGGAAGAAGGAGGTCGTAACTCTATGTGCAAATCAGTTGAAGAATATGGCAAGAAGGTTGCCAAAGAAGTTGCCAAAGAAGTTGCCAAAGAAGTTGCCAAAGAAGAAAAAGAAAAGACGATAGCAACATTGCTCAAAAAGGGTATGACCGCTGAGTGGATTCATAACACTCTCAATTATCCGACAAAATTGATTGAACAGGTTCAGAAATCCATTTCGTAATTTTTTTAGGTGATTTTTTAAAAAAATAATTCTTGCAATAATTTATGCAGTATGGTATTATACATGATATATTGAAAACGCAGAGATCGGGAGAGTAGGTTTTTGCGGCACATCCAAGAGAATATCCGTCAGCGGCTGGGAGCGGATAATGTGCGGAGAACCGAAGTTCACCCGTGAGCGGTGAGGCTGAAAGAGCAGTAGGCTTCAACGGTTTGCCCCGTTATGGCAGTTAAGTGCCCGAATTTTCGGGAATCTGGGTGGTACCACGGAAGTAATTTCGTCCCTCGTCATTGTCTGATGACGGGGGATTTAATTTTGTGCCTTGTAACAATCACCCGAAAAAGTGTGAAAATTAACCGAAAGGAAAGATAGATATGTTTGAAAAACCGGCAGAACTAAAAAAGCTTTTCGAAGAAAAAGTCAATCAGGCAGCCGCATCGGCAGATGTTGAGCAGCTCAGAATTGAATTTCTCGGCAAAAAGGGTCATGTTGCAGAGCTTATGCAGGAGCTTCGCAATGTTCCCAATGAGCTCAAAAAAGAGGCAGGTCAGAAGATAAACGAGGTCAAGCAGTTTATCGAAGGTGCAATTGCCGAAAGGATTGAAGAAATCAAAAAGCTTGAGGAGCAGAAGCTCATTGATTCGGCTGAAAGCTATGATGAATCAATGCCCATTAACGCAGACCTCGGCTCATATCATCCCATAACTCTTGTTCGCAGAGAGGTTGAAAGCATTTTTCAGTCAATGGGATTCACGGTTGAGGATTATTCCGAAATAACCGATGACTATAACTGCTTTGAGGCTCTTAATATCCCGAAGCATCATCCTGCAAGAGATATGCAGGATACCTATTATCTTTCATCAAATCAGCTTCTCAAAACTCACACATCAGCTGCTCAGAATACCATTCTGAGAAAATATAAAGCTTCTCTTGAGAGCGGAAAACCCATCAGAGCAATCTTCCCCGGCAGATGCTTCAGAAATGAGAAGATTGATGCCTGCCACGAAAACACCTTCTTCCAGATGGAAGGCATTATGGTTGATGAAGAAATTTCAATCTCAAACCTTATTTATTTCATGAAAACAATGCTCTCTGAGGTTTTTCAGAGAGATATAACCGTCAGACTCCGCCCCGGCTTCTTCCCCTTCGTTGAACCTGGATTTGAGCTTGACATAAGCTGTCTTATCTGCGGCGGCAAGGGCTGTCCCTCCTGCAAGGATTCGGGTTGGCTTGAACTTTGCCCCTGTGGAATGATTCATCCCAATGTTCTCACTGCGGCAGGTATTGACCCCGAAAAATATACGGGCTTTGCATTCGGTCTCGGCATGACAAGACTTGCGATGATGAGATACGGCGTTAAGGATATCCGTGTGTTCAACAGCGGAAATCTCAAGGCTCTTTCGCAGTTCACCGAAAAATCCTTCACAAGACCCGAAAACGAAAGCAAGGAGGCATAAGCAATGTTTGTATCAATTAACTGGATTAAAGATTATGTTGACCTTGACGGTATCGACATTAAAAAACTCATAAACAGCTTTACTCTTGCAACCGCAGAGGTAGAGGATATATTTGAAAAGGGCGCAGATGTTCAGAAGGTTGTTGTCGGTGAAATCCTTTCGGTTGAAAATCACCCCAATTCAAAGAAGCTCCATCTTCTCAAGGTTGATGCAGGCTTCAAGGTATGCGACATCGTTTGCGGTGCTCCCAATGTCAGAGTAGGTCAGAAGGTTGCCCTTGCTCTTGCGGGCGGAAGAGTTCCCGGCGGCGAAATCAATATCGCAACTGTTGCCGGCTATCAGTCCGAGGGTATGTGCTGTTCCGAAAAAGAACTCGGAATAAGCGATGAACATAACGGCATTATGGACCTTGAAACAGATGCTCCCAACGGAACCGACATCAAAGCTCTCTATCCCATTGATGATATTGTTTTTGAGGTCGATAATAAATCTCTTACCAATCGTCCCGACCTCTGGGGTCATTACGGAATTGCAAGAGAATTTGCCGCTCTCACAGGCAGAGAGCTTAAGTCTCTCAAGCTCGGAGACCTTTCGTATGACGGCGACGAGCAGATTGATGTTACTGTCGGCAGAGAAGACCTTGTTTACAGATATTCCTGCATCAAGATGGAAAACATCACAAAGAATGTCAGCCCTCTTGATATGAGAATCCGCCTTTATTACTGCGGAATGAGAGGAATCAACCTTCTTGCCGATGTAACCAACTATATTATGCTTGAAATCGGTCAGCCGACCCACGCATTCAATGCTAACAAGATTGATAATATCGTTGTTTCAACACCCAAAGAAAAGATGAATTTCAAAACTCTTGATAATGTTGAAAGAGTTATTGATGAAGACACACTCATGATTTATAACGGAAATGAACCCGTTGCAATCGCAGGTATAATGGGCGGTCTTGATTCCGAAATCGTTGAGGATACGGGAGCCGTTGTTCTTGAAAGTGCAAGCTTTGACGGCATAAGTGTCCGCAAATCATCCTCAAGGCTCGGACACAGAACCGATGCAAGTGCAAGATATGAAAAGATGCTTGACCCTGAGCTGACACTCGATGCAGTCGGCAGATTTGTTGAAATCGTTAAGTCAATTGACCCTGCCGCAAGGGTTGCTTCAAAGCTTACCGATAAATATGTCAGAAGGTATGCTCCTATTTCTCTTTCGTTCAACAAGAAATATGTTGATAAGTATACGGGAATTGACATCAGCGATGAGCAGATTATGAAAACGCTCACAGCTCTCGGCTTCGGCGTTGAATATAAAGACGGCGATTATACCGTAAGTGTTCCCTCGTGGAGAGCAACAAAGGATGTAACCATCAAGGCAGACATCATTGAGGAAATCACAAGAATTTACGGCTATGATAACTTTGCCATTTCAACCACACGCAGTCCCCTCAAGCCTGTTGCAGTTGATTATTCAAAGGCAGAAGACGAAGAAGCAAAGGATATTCTCGTCAAGAAATATAACCTTCATGAAGTCAACTCGTATGTATGGTGTGACGGCAGAAAATATAAGAAGCTCGGCATAGATGTTGAGGATAATGTTAAGGTTCTCAATATCGAAAATTCCGATAACGGCATTCTCCGCAATTCAATGATGCCGACACTTCTCGTTATGGCGAACGAAAACAAGGATTTTGCAGAGAAATATGGTCTGTTTGAAATCGGCAGAGTTGTTGACGGAACAGATGAAAACGGCAGAGCAAATGAAAAGAAGCGTCTCGGCGTTGTTCTCTATGATAAGAGCGGAGATGAAAAATCGCTCTATTTCAAGGCAGTTGAAATGATTAACTGCATTATCGGCGAAACAAAGCAGAAGAAGGCAGGATATTCCAAAATTGCTCCCGAACACAATTGGCAGCATCCGAAGAATACCGCCGAAATTCTGATTGACGGCAAAAAAGTCGGCGTTCTCTGTGCTCTTCACCCTGCAAACAGAGCGAAGTTTGACAAAACTGCCGCAGCTGTTGCGTTTGAAATTGACATGAATTCCTTCAATGAAATCAATGCTGCTTCAATTTCGTTCCGTGAACCCAGTGCTCAGCAGAGCACGTATTATGACCTTTCTCTTGTTCTCGGCGAAAACACCAAGTTTTCGGAGCTTGAAGCCTGCTGGGAAAAGCTCGGTCTTGCAGAGCTTGAGAGCGTTAAGGTTATTGATACCTATGAGAAGGCAGGATTCAGAAGCATCACGGTTCGTCTTGTGTTTATCGCTATGGACAGAACTCTTGAAATGGACGAGGTTCAGGGCTGGATTGATTCAATTCTTGCAAATCTCAACGCAATCGGAGTTTCCATCAGAGCATAAGCGGAAATCTTTTGATACGGATTTTTGCTCAATTTATTAAGATAAAGTTAAAATTTAATAAAAAGCATTGTTTTATTTAAAAAGGTGTTATATAATAAACTCATGACGGAGGTGACCGAAATGACTGATAAAACAATAAAGTTCAGAATAAGGGATGAAAGTGAAGCCGAAATGAAGAAAACTCTTCATACGGTTTATGAGGCTCTTAACGAAAAAGGATATAATTCAATCAGCCAGATAGTCGGCTACATCCTTTCCGAAGACCCGACATATATCACTACCCATAACAATGCACGAAGCCTTGTCAGAAGAATTGACAGAGATGACCTTCTTCAGGCTATGCTGAAGGAATATCTTGACATCAAATGATTTTGGCAGGTACGAAAAGGAGTGGACACAATGGCCAAGAACGACATCCTCATGTATAAAGGCAGACCCCTTGTCAGACAGGGTAACACCCTTTACTACGGATATATGAACGAAGCTTATGTTGTTATTCTTCAGGTTATGAGCACGAGAGAGCTTAACGGCGTTGAAGTTGCAGACAGAGTTATTGTTCAGCTTGTTAATACTGACCCCAATGTCAGAACAAAAGAAAAAATTCTCAAGAAGGCGGAGCGTAAGGGTCTCTATAATGCAATAGACATCGGCGTTATCTGGCTTGAAAGAGAGCTCAAAAAAACCGCATAACAGATAGGGGACTGCTTCGGCAGTCCCTTTTGTTGCACTTTCTTACCCATACATTAGGGAAACGCTGAAAACATACTCGAAAATCTTGCTTGCCGATTTGCCGATTTAATCAGCGTTTCCCTAAAAAATTTAATCAGCGTTTCCCTAAAAAAGTATTTGTATTTCTATATATTTTATGTTACAATAGCAATATATATCCACAGGAGGATGCTTTATGAATTTCAATCAGGTCGGAAACGGCACTTCTCATGAGGGCTTCTGCCTTATCAAAACAGTTGAAAAAAAGCTTACGGCGAAGGGTATTCCGTATCTTGACCTCACCCTTGCTGACAATGACGGCGAAATAAACGGCAAATTCTGGGATTATAAGGAATCGCCCACAAACGAATATCATAACTTTGATTTTGTCAAGGTCAGAGGCAGCTTTGTTCCGTTCAACGATACCGTTCAGTTCAGGGTTGAACGAATCAGAAAGGTGCTTCCCGAGGACGGCGTAAGAATAGAAGATTTTGTTCCGTCAGCCTGCCTTTCGGGCGAGGTTATGCTTGCGGAAATCCTCAAGGTTGTTGACGGATTTTCGGATAACGAGCTTAAACTTCTTGTCAGCAAAGCAATCGGGGAATACAAAGAAAGGCTTCTTTACTGGCCTGCGGCAAAGAATCTTCATCACGCAATCAGAAGCGGACTTCTTATGCACACGCTTTCCATTATCCGTCTTGCACAGGGAGTGTGTAAGATTTACGGCTATGTCAATTATGACCTTCTGTGTGCAGGAGCAATTCTCCATGATATTGCAAAGATTGAAGAAATTGATTCAGCCGAAACGGGCATAGCAGGTGAATACACCGTCAGAGGAAACCTTTTAGGTCACCTTGTTATGGGTGCAATAAACATAGACAGAATCGGCAGAGAAAACGGCATAAGCGAAGAAACACTCACTCTTGTTGAGCATATGCTCATTTCTCACCACGGAACTCCCGAATTCGGAGCGGCGAAGCTTCCGATGTTCATTGAAGCTGAGCTTCTTTCGGAGCTTGACCTTCTTGATGCAAGACTTTTTGAAATGAGCCACGCAGTCAATGCTGTTGAAAAGGGACAGTTCACTCCGAGACAGTGGGCTCTCGAAAACAGAAATCTCTATAATCACGGCAAAGAAAAAGACGGTCAGATTGACCTTCTTTAATGATAGGAGGAATATATATGAGAAACCACGAAGTAACAAAGGTTCAGCCTCTCCTTAATCCCGACGGCACTCTTAAAGAACCGGGTTGGTCGAAGAAGCTTGTTCAGGTCTATGACCGCAATGCAATCAAAGCTCCGAAGTTCAGAATCAAGGAGTGGGACTATTATCTGATTATTTCCGAAAAGAATAATTTTGGCGTTGCTCTCACCATTTCGGATGATGGATATATTGGTCTTCAGTCGGCAACTCTTCTTGATTTCTCCATTCCATGGGAGCATACGGAAACAATTTTGAATGCTTTCCCGATGGGCAAATTCAAGCTCCCGTCAACGAGTGAAAAGGGTAACACCGTTTATCACGATAAGCGTGTTGATATGGAATTCAGAGTTTCGGAAGGCAAACGCCGCCTTATCTGCAATTTCAAAAAATTCCACGAAGGCAAAACCTTCTCCTGCGATATAACCCTTGCTCAGCCTGAAATGGATACAATGGTTATCGCAACTCCATGGAAAGAGAAGGAAACAGCTTTTTACTACAATCAGAAAATCAACTGCATGAGAGCAAGCGGAAAGGCAACCTTTGACGGCAAGGAATATGAATTTGACCCTGCAACCGACTTCGGAACGCTTGACTGGGGCAGAGGTGTCTGGACTTACGATAACACATGGTATTGGGGCTCGGGCAATATGGATGTTGACGGCCACGCATTCGGCTTCAATATCGGCTACGGCTTCGGCGACACGAAGGCGGCGAGCGAAAATATTCTTTTCTATGACGGCAAGTGCCATAAGCTTGATGATATTACCTTCAATATTCCATCGAGCGGATATACCGACCCGTGGACCTTCACCTCAAGTGACGGCAGATTTGAGATGGAATTTGTTCCCATTATTGACAGAGCGGCAAAGCTGGATGTCAAATTTATAGTTTCAGACCAGCATCAGGTCTTCGGCAGACTCAGCGGAAAAGCAATTCTTGATGACGGAACGGAAGTTGTTATCAAGGATATGCTTTGCTTTGCGGAAGATGTTCATAATAAATATTGATTTTTCACGAGGTGTAAAATGGCAGATTGGACCGAAATAAAAATCACCGTCAATGCGGATGATGTTGACCGTGCAGGTGACATTGCACAGATGGTGGTTCCTTATGGTATTTATATCGAGGATTACAGAACTCTTGAGCAGGAGGCATGGGAGATTGCAAGAATTGACCTTATTGACGAGGACCTTCTTGCAAAGGACAGAACAAAGGGTATAGTACATATATATATTTCTCCCGAAGAAAACCCTGCGGAAGCGGTTTCATTCCTTTCAGACAGATTCAGAGCTGAGAATATCGCTTTTGAGATAGACGAAAACCTCTGCAAGAATGCCGATTGGGAGAATAACTGGAAAAAGTATTTTAAACCGATGCCCATAGGCGAAAGGCTTCTCATTCATCCCATCTGGGAGCAGGAATACGAAGCGGGCAACAGAGCGGTGCTTCATCTTGAACCCGGTCTTGCGTTTGGCTCCGGTACTCACGACACAACAAGACTCTGCCTTGAAAGCATTGAAAAATATGCTGTTAAAGGCAAGAAAATGCTTGATGTAGGCTGTGGAAGCGGCATTCTTTCGGTTGCAGGTCTTCTTTTGGGAGTTGACAGTGCAACGGGCGTTGATATTGATGCTCTCGCAGTCAAAACCGCCAAGGAAAACGGACTCACAAACGGCTTTGATGAATCGGTTTATACCGTTCTGCAAGGCTCGCTTACCGATAAGGTCAGCGGTCAGTTTGATATAATCGCCGCAAATATTGTTGCTGATATTATCATGATTCTCTGCAAGGATGTTAAAAATTATCTTGCACCGAACGGAATTTTTATCACATCCGGAATCATCGAGCCGAGAGAGCAGGATGTGCTCAATGCGTTTGAAGAAAACGGAATTGAGGTTATCGCACGACATGAAAGCGGCGGATGGCTCTGCTTTGAGGCAAGGGCAAAATGAGCATTCAGAGCGAATTGAAGGAATTCCTTCTTGAAAAAGGTGCATCGGATGTCGGCTTTTTTTCGGCTGATGACGGCGTAATGAAATACGGTGTTAGCATTGTTGTCAGACTTTCTCAGGCAATTGTTGCTGAAATAAACGATGCTCCGACACATACTTATTTCAACCATTACCGCTCGGTGAATGCCTTTATTGATTCTTTGCTGTTGCAGGCAGGATTGTTTCTCCAGAAGAAAGGCTATAAGTATATCACCGTTGCGGCATCGCAAAGTATAAACAAAGACGGCTGGAATTACGAGGGAAGATATTCCCATAAGAAAGCGGCGTGCCTTGCAGGTCTCGGAACAGTCGGCAAGAATTCGCTTTTCATGCACGGCGAATTCGGCAGTGCGGTTCGTTTGGGCACTCTTTTTACGGATTGTCCGCTTGAAAAAGAGGAAAGAGAAATTGTCAATTTCTGTGACGGATGCAACATCTGCGTCAATGCCTGCCCTTCGCACGCAATCAAAGGTGCAATGTGGAAGCCCGGAATTGACAGAGACGAAATCTTTGACCCGTCTTTATGCAGCGAATATATGAAAAATAAATTTCAGAAAATAGGCAGGGGCGCAGTCTGCGGAATATGTATGCGTGTCTGCCCGAAAAATAGATTATAAAAATCGAAAGGATAAATCAGATGCTTACTGACAAACAGATTGACCGTATGCTCAAGAAGCTTGAAAGATTTGAATCAATTATTGAGCCTCATATCTTCAAAAAAATCGGCAGAGCCGAAAATGCAAGAGCATACGAAACAACAGACAGACTTTATGCTATCCCCGAAGAATCAAAATTTGCTCCCGCTCCCGATGGATATAAATGGGGAGAGGAAAGCTCGTTCTGCTGGTTCAAGGCAGAATATACGGTTCCTGCCGAATTTGACGGCAAGGATATTTTCGTTATGCCTCATACGCAGGGATATGAATCCCTTCTCTGGGTCAACGGAAAGCCCTTCGGCACTTTTGCGACTAAAATAGTTTTCACGGGTCACGGCAACCATTATTGCGACCTTCTCAAAAAGAATGCAAAGGCAGGGGAGAAAATCGAAATTGCTCTTGAAACCTATGCAGGTCATTCATATAAGGGATGTGCTCCTCTTTCGGACGATCCTCTTCTTGATTATGATTTCCGCTTTGACGGAATTGACATCTGCATCAAGGATTATCTTATGCAGGAATTCTATTTTGACCTGCGTGTAGTCAACGAGCTTACGAGAAGTCTGCCCGATTCGTCATTCAGAAAGGGCGAGCTTATCAACGCTCTTTATGAAGTTCATAAGAGAGTTCTCTATTCCTATGACGATACCGATGAAGAAACCTTCAGAGCCTGCCTCAAGGAAGCTCATCCCTTCCTCAAGGAAGTGCTTGCGGTGAAGACGGGTGCGGATGCTCCGTTTACCGCTCTTATCGGCCATTCTCATATGGATACTGCATGGCTTTGGCCTGTTCCCGAAACCATCAAGAAATGTGCAAGAACATATTCAAATCAGCTTTCTCTTATGGAGCAGTATGAGGAATATAAGTTCGTTCAGAGCTCTGCCTGCCATTCGAATATGCTTCTTGAGCATTATCCCGAGCTTTTTGAGAGAATAAAAGAAAAGGTTGCCGAGGGCAGATATGAACCTAACGGCGGCGTATGGGTTGAATGTGACTGCAATATCACTTCGGGCGAATCAATGGTTCGTCAGTTCCTCTGGGGTCAGAGATTTACAAGAAAGCATTTTAATTTCACATCAAACTGCTTCTGGCTTCCCGACACCTTCGGCTACAGTGCGGCTATTCCGCAGATTATGAAGGGCTGTGCAGTTGATTATTTCCTCACAACCAAAATTGACTGGAACGATACCAATAAGTTCCCGTATGACACCTTCTACTGGCAGGGAATTGACGGCACAAGGGTGTTCACTCATTTCAACAAAACTCATTGCTGGCCCTCTCCTGCTGACCTTTGCGAGATGGTTTACGGCGATGTTAATGAGCATAGCTCAATCAGAGAACGAAGCGTAACCAACAGCCGTCTTGTTTCCTACGGCTACGGTGACGGCGGCGGAGGACCGCAGTTTGAAATGGTTGAAACCTCAAGGAGAGTTAAGGACCTCAACGGCTGCTGCAAGTCGGAGTATATGCTCGTCGGCGACTACATGAAGAAGCTTGAGGGTGAAGCAAAGAATCCGAGCACCTATACGGGAGAGCTTTATCTTGAGCTTCACAGAGGCACTCTCACAAATCAGCATAATATCAAGCATAACAACAGAAAAGCGGAATTCGCTCTTCGTGACCTCGAATATCTTACCGTCAATAATGCAGTTAAGAATAATAAGGTTGCAACCGACGAAGCAACTCATCCGCTCTATGAAAAGCTTCTCATAAATCAGTTCCATGATATTCTTCCCGGTACCTGCATTCCCTCGGCTCATAAGCTTTCTCTCAAGGAAACAGGTTGGGTAATCGAAACTGCAAAGAAGCTTATCGGCGAAGCTGTTGCCGGCGAGGGCGATGTTGTTTCGCTCACAAACACTCTTTCGTTTGACAGATGCGACCCGATTTTCCTCGAGGTTGAAGAGGGATATGTTGCCGATGCAGACTGCAAACAGCAGACCTATAAGAATCTTGACGGCAAGAATATTCTCATTCTCAGCGGAATCAAGGTCCCGGCATTCTCAACGGTAAAGATTAATCTTGTCAAGGGCAATGCTGATGCTTCAACGGTTATCAAGGCAAGTGCAAAGGGCGTTTCAACTCCGTTCGCAGAGGTTGAATTTGATGCAAAGGGTTATATTTCATCATTCGTTGACAAGAGAATAAACCGCCAGCTCTGCGGCGAAGGCTATGCTCTCGGCTCCCTTATAATAGCCGAAGACCTTCCTTCTGACTGGGATAACTGGGATGTTGATGCTGACCTTGAAGTCAAGTTTGCAGACCACTCCGAGCTTATCAGCTCCGAAATCGTTTCAGTCGGTGCAGTTGCCGCAATCATCAGAAATAAATATAAGGTTTCAAAGAAATCAACCGTTGAGCAGGATGTTATCTTCTTTGCCGACACGGCAGAGGTCAGATATGACACCCTCATGGATTGGCAGGATGACCATCGCTTCCTTAAGGCGGCGTTTGACACCGACATCAGAAGCAACTTTGCACGCTTCGAAATTCAGTATGGTAATGTTCTTCGTCCCACAACACGCAATGATTCAGTTGAAAAATCAAAGTTTGAGGTTGTCAACCATAAGTATACCGACCTTTCCGAGAACCGTTACGGCATTGCAATTCTCAACGACAGCAAGTATGCTATCGGCGTTGAGGGCGGAAAGATGCGTCTTTCTCTCCATAAGGGCGGCACAAGACCCGATTTCACAGGTGACCACGGTCTTCACAGAACTGTTTATTCATTCCTTCCCCATGTTGATTCATTCAACGCAGAGAATGTTATCAGACCTGCATATGAGCTGAATATTCCCGTTGTTACAGGCAAGGGCGAATTTGAAGCAACTCAGCTTATCGTTCCTGCCGAATCCAACATCATTGTTGAGGCAATCAAGCCGTGCGAGGATAACGAAAAGGCATTCATTGCAAGACTTTATGAGGCGGAGGGAACCTTCACCAACTGTGCTCTTAAGCTCTTTGATGGTACAAAGAAGGTTGAAATCACCAATATGCTTGAAGAGGTTCAGGAGGAATTCAAGGCGGATGCACTCTCGTTCAGACCTTTTGAAATCAAGACTCTCAAAATCAGTTATTGAGGTGAATGGATATGAAGGTTTTTACTCTTGATTTAACCAATGAAGATGTAACATTAACCGCATATATTCCTGATTATTCGCAGGAAATGCCGCATCTTGAAAAGAGACCTGCAATTCTCGTCATTCCCGGCGGCGGATACTTTATGTGCTCCGACCGTGAAGCGGAGCCGGTTGCTCTTGCCTTCATGAACAAGGGCTATGCGGCATTCGTTTTAGGATATTCAGTAGGCAAAGGAAAAGCAACCTTCCCTAAACCCTTAAATGATGCGGAAGAAGCACTTGAGCTTATCTATAAGAATGCGGAGGAATGGGGAGTTGATACCGCAAGAATTGCCGCAATCGGCTTTTCTGCCGGCGGTCATCTTTGTGCATCTCTCGGCACTATGGGAAGAATTCGTCCTGCCGCCTGCATTCTCGGCTATCCCTGCATTCTCGATTCAATGAACGCAATTCTTGCAGAGCCGATGCCCGGACTTGAAGACAAGGTTGATGAAAAAACTCCCGCAACCTTTATCTTCGCTTCCTGCGAGGACGGATGCGTTCCGATTGAAAATTCCATAAAGTTTATGGCTGCTCTCAATGAACACAAGGTTCCGTTTGAGGTTCACATCTATGAGAAGGGCTACCACGGATTTTCAACGAGTGACCGTGTTGTATATTCCAAAAACGAAGATTACGAGTATAACAAGGATACCGCAACATGGGTCAATCTTTGTCTGACATGGCTCGGAAAACGCTTCGATTTCCGATAAAAACAACAAATCCGATTGAATCACTCTTTATTTTTTGAAACATTTAACAATTATTTAAAAAGAGAATCGAAAAATCTTGACTTTAATCGGATTTGGATTTATACTTTCAATGTGTTAAAAGGCAGAGACGCCATATCAACGGTGTCTTTGCTTTTTTTATAAAGCGGAGTGTTATTATTTTACGAGGAGAAATGAGCATGAAAAACGTTCCCGAATATTTCGGCTGTATGGTTTTCAACGATAAGGAAATGAAAGCCAGACTTCCCGAAGAAACATATAATGCAATGGAGAGAACTATCCGCAACGGAAAGCGTCTCGACATAGCCATAGCCAACGAGGTTGCAAACGCAATGAAGGATTGGGCTGTGGAGAAGGGAGCAACTCATTTCACTCATTGGTTCCAGCCTATGACGGGAATAACCGCCGAAAAGCATGACAGCTTTATAACTCCGAAAAACGGAACCGTTATCATGGAATTCTCCGGCAAGGAGCTTGTTAAGGGCGAATCTGATGCTTCGAGCTTCCCCTCCGGTGGTCTTCGTGCAACCTTTGAAGCAAGGGGATATACCGCATGGGACCCGACATCTTATGCCTTCATCAAGGAAGGCGTGCTCTGCATTCCCACCGCCTTCTGCTCATACGGCGGTGAGGCTCTTGACCAGAAAACTCCTCTTCTCCGCTCAATGGAAGCTATCAACAGGCAGGCTCTTCGCATTCTCAAGCTCTTCGGTCACGATTATCCGAGTGTAAAAACAACAGTCGGTGCGGAGCAGGAATATTTCCTTGTTGATAAAAATATGTACGATAAGAGAAAAGACCTTCTCTATACGGGCAGAACCCTTTTCGGAGCAAAGCCTCCCAAGGGTCAGGAGCTTGATGACCATTATTTCGGTGCAATCAAGCCAAGAGTTGCCGCATATATGAAAGACCTCAACGAAGAATTATGGAAGCTCGGAGTGCTTGCAAAGACGGAGCATAACGAAGCCGCTCCAGCTCAGCATGAGCTTGCTCCTATATTCTCAACAACAAATATAGCAACCGACCATAACCAGATAACGATGGAGATTATGCAGAAGGTTGCCAAAAAGCACGGAATGATGTGCCTTCTTCACGAAAAACCGTTCGCAGGTGTCAACGGAAGCGGCAAGCATAATAACTGGTCAATCTCAACGGTAACCGGTGTCAATCTTCTTGAACCGGGCGAAACGCCGTATGAGAATGCTCAGTTCCTGCTCTTCCTCTGTGCAGTAATCAAGGCGGTTGACGATTATCAGGATCTGCTCCGTATTTCGGTTGCCAGTGCCGGCAATGACCATCGTCTCGGTGCAAACGAAGCTCCTCCGGCAATTGTTTCGATGTTCCTCGGCGAAGAGCTTGATGAAATTCTCGAAGCAATCGAAAACGAAACCGCTTATGACGCAAAGGAAAAGGTTCAGCTCAAGGTAGGCGTTCACGTTATGCCGAGATTTGCAAAGGACACAACAGACAGAAACAGAACTTCTCCCTTTGCGTTCACGGGCAACAAGTTTGAATTCAGAATGCTCGGCTCTGCAAATTCAATTGCAAGTGCAAATATTGTTCTCAATACTGCCGTTGCAGAGTCGCTCAAATCCTATGCGGACAGGCTCGAAAATGTTGATAACTTCGAAGAAGCCCTTCATTCGCTCATTGTCAAGACCATCAAGGACCACAGAAGGATTATCTTCAACGGCAACGGCTATGATGATGAATGGGTCAAGGAAGCACAGAGCAGGGGACTTCTCAATCTGCGTACCACTCCCGACTGTCTACCTTATATTCTTAAAGAGAAGAATGTTGCTCTGTTTGAAAACCATAAGGTATTCAGCAGAACGGAGCTTGAAGCAAGATACGAAATCTATCTTGAAAATTACTGCAAGACCGTCAATATCGAAGCTCTTACGATGATTGATATGGTCAACAAGGATATTCTTCCTGCGGTCAGTGCATATATCAAGGCTCTCGGCGAAACTGCAATGCTCAAGAAGAATGCTTTTGCAGAGGTTGACTGCACATACGAAGAGAAAACGGTTAAGAAGCTTTCTTCTCTTTCGGCATCAATGCTTGCTTCGGCAGAAAGACTTTCGGCTTCTCTTGAAGAAATCGGAAAGGCGGCTTCAACAGCCGATGCGGCAGATTCGTTTAAGTCCGTTATCATTCCCGAAATGGAAGCTCTCCGTGAATTCGCAGACGAAGCAGAGTGCATAACAGGGGCAAAATACTGGCCTTATCCTTCATATGGTGACCTTATTTACGGCGTTCAGTAAAAAATTGATAATAACAGTTGCAAAATTCTTAATTATAGGGTAAAATAAAATAGATAAAACAGAAACAACGGGGTATTTCGGCAATGTCATTGAAGCTTGAACTCAAATATGCAGGAAAATATGCCTGCGAAGAAAATCTAAAATCCATGCAGTCAGAGGTTTCTGCCGCTCATAAGCTGCTCCATGAGGGCACGGGTGCAGGTAGCGATTATCTCGGTTGGCTCGACCTTCCTGTCAATTACGATAAAACGGAATTCGAAGAAATAAAGAAGAGTGCAGAGAAAATCAAGAAGGATTCAGAGGTTCTTGTTGTTCTCGGAATCGGTGGTTCATATCTCGGTGCAAGAGCGGTTATCGAATTCGTCAAATCAAATAATTATAACCTTATGAAAAAGGATACCCCCGATATTCTTTTCGGCGGTAACACAATAAGCTCAACCGCAGTTGCGGAGCTTATCGGTCTTATTGACGGTAGAGATTTCTCAATCAATGTTATCTCGAAATCCGGCACAACAACCGAAACCGCAGTTGCCTTCCGCATCTTCAAGAAGCTTGCGGAAGAGAAATACGGCAAGGAAGAAGCCGCAAAGAGAATTTATGTAACAACCGATAAGAGCAAGGGTGCTCTCAAAGCTCTTGCAGATGCAGAGGGATATAAGACCTTTGTTGTTCCCGACGATGTCGGCGGCAGATATTCTGTTCTTACTCCCGTAGGACTTCTTCCAATCGCAGTTGCGGGAATTGATATTGATGCTCTCATGCAGGGTGCGGCGGCGGCAAGAGAAGCATATAAGGATGACAATGTTCTCACGAACGATTGTTATAAGTATGCCGCAATCAGAAATATGCTCTATCGTGACGGAAAGGCAGTTGAAATGCTCGCCGCTTATGAGCCTTCAATGACTCTCTGGTGCGAATGGTTCAAGCAGCTTTTCGGCGAAAGCGAAGGCAAGGACGGAAAAGGTCTTTATCCTTCATCGGCAATTTTTTCAACAGACCTTCATTCGCTCGGTCAGTATATTCAGCAGGGCGAAAGATGCCTGTTTGAAACGGTAATCTGGGTTAAGGAACCCAAAACAGATGTTGTAATCGAATATGACGATATTAACGGCGACGGTCTCAACTTCGTTGCAGACAAGACCATGCACTTCGTTAACCGCAAGGCATTCGAAGGAACGGTCCTTGCTCATACAGACGGTCAGGTTCCCAATATCGTCATTGAGATAGATAAGCAGAATGAATTTGACCTCGGCTTCATGATTTACTTCTTTGAGAAAGCCTGCGGAATTTCAGGCTATATTCTCGGCGTAAATCCCTTTGACCAGCCCGGTGTTGAAAGCTACAAGAAAAATATGTTTGCTCTTCTCGGCAAACCCGGCTACGAAGACGCAAAGGCCGCTCTCGAAGCAAGGCTCGGATAATCATTCAAAAATTTTTCAGGAGGATACTACTATGGTATATCTTATTCTCGGCAACAAAGGTTCAGGCAAAACAAAGAAACTCATCGACCTCGTCAATGCAGCAGTTGAAAAGTCAAGCGGCAATGTCGTTTGCGTTGAGAAAGAAAGACTTCTTACTTATGATATAAACTATCGTGCAAGACTTGTTGAAACAGATCAGTATGGCGTTTCGGGTTATGATGCATTCTATGGCTTCCTTTGCGGAATTATCGCAGGTGACCATGACATCACGGATGTTCTCGTTGATGCAACCCTTAAAATCGGCGGAAAAGATTTTGAAGCTCTTGCAGAGTTCCTTAAGAAGGTTGCAAGGCTCAGCACCGACGCAAATCAGGATATTACCTTCACGATTTCAGCTGATGAATCAGAACTTCCTGTTTCGATTTTCGAATATTGCAGTAAAATCTGAATTTAAAATAAAAATTTCAGTTGACAAATCAATATAATGATTATATAATATCTAATGTTTGATTTTCAGGAGAAAGCTATGTTTCTTGATTTGGAATCCGTATTCAATACGGAAGGTCTTTCAAAAGAATTCGGATATGAGCTTGATTTATCGGAGGAAGAAATAAGCGGAGCAAAGCCGTTTGCTTCTCCCGTCAAGGTCAGCGGATGTGTTTGTAATTCAACAGGCATTGTTGAGCTTAAGGCTAAAGCTGATTTTGTGCTTGAGCTTGATTGTGACCGCTGTGCAAAGCCTATCAGCGTTCCGCTTTCAACTGAAATCAATCATACACTTGTCACGAGCCTCAATGATGATACCAATGATGAGCTTGTGCTTGTGAACGAGCTTCGCTTTGACCTTGATGAGCTTGTGATTGAGGATATATTCCTCAACCTTCCCGTCAAGTTCCTCTGCAAAGAGGATTGCAAAGGAATCTGCCCGAGTTGCGGCAAAGACCTGAATCATGGCGAATGTGACTGTGAAAAGGAAGTTGACCCGAGATTGGCGGTTCTTAAGCAGTTGCTCGATAAATAGTTAATAAACCCAAAAGGTTTTATAATGGCGAAATTTTTAAGGAGGTGCTAAAAATGGCAGTACCCAAGAGAAGAGTTTCCAAGGCAAGAAGAGACAAGAGACGCTCAAACGTATGGAAGATGACCGCTCCCCAGCTTGAGAAGTGCTCAAATTGCGGCGAACTCAAGAGAACTCACAGACTTTGCCCCGAATGCGGTTATTATAACGGCAAGCAGGTCGTAGTTAAGGAAGCATAATCGGCTTCGCTCTTTAATCCACGGAAATATCCAAAGGATAAATAAAATGGCAGAGGGTTGACCTCTGCCTTTTATTTTATGGTAATTAACAAAGTGTTTACAATTAAATTATTGACAAAAATGGAAAGAGGGTATATATTATTAGCAGTAATTAGCACTCTTAATAAATGAGTGCTAAATCTGGCACTCGATGCAGAATAACGGAGAAAGGATGGTGTGAAATGGGAGAACTCAGCGAAAGAAAAAAACAAATTCTTGCCGCTATAGTTGAGCAGTATATCAAAACGGGCGAGCCTGTCGGCTCAAAGGGATTGATTTGTGCTACCGGAATGTCGGTTTCGTCTGCAACCATCCGAAACGAGATGAGCGAGCTTTCTGCAATGGGTTATCTTGACCAGCCGCATACCTCCGCCGGCAGAGTGCCGTCACAGCTTGGCTACAGATACTATGTTGATAATCTGATGAAATCAAGAGAAATCGGAGAAATCAATAAAAAGCTGATTGAAGCAGGAGTTTCTTCTGCGGCAGGAGACCCTGAAAGACTCATCGCAAGAGCCGGTGAAGTGCTTGCCGATCTTACAAAATGTGCCTGCGTTTCAACAACTCCCGGCGGCGAGGATATGGTAATCAGAAGAATTGATATTGTTCCCGTCGGAGTGCACACGGCAATGCTTCTGCTTCTCACATCAAACGGAATTCTCAAAAGCAGGCTTTGCAGGCTTGATACTGAGCTGAATGCAAGAATTTGCGAGCAGTTCTATAACATTGTTCAAAGCTCGATAATCGGACATCCGGCATCTGACATAAGTGTAGCTTCAATGCAGACTGTTGCCGCTTCGGTTGATAGCGATGCTTTTGCGATGCTTCCGCTTATGGCGGCGGTTTGCGAGCTTGCAAGAAGCACAGCGGATTCAAAGGTTATGCTCGGCGGCAGTTCAAATCTTTTCGGATATAAGGATTACGGCAGTGATGCAACTCAGCTTCTTGAGTTCCTGAGCAAAAAAGAACCTCTTACCACGGTTATTAATGGATTCAAAAATCCCGTTGATATAAAAATCGGTAAGGAAAATATTTACCGTCAGCTTGAAAATTCAAGCGTAATTGTGGCAAAATATTCTGTCGGGGGCAGTGATTCCGGAACCATCGGAATTATCGGACCTACCCGAATGGATTATGAAAATATTATTCCAAGCGTTAAATATCTGACCGACCTTGTCGGCAGACTTATTACGCAGGCATTAGAGGAGTAAGAAATGAAGAAAGAAAAAAAAGTTACAGAAAACACAGAAGAGCAGGTTGAAGAAACCAAGGTTGAGGAAACAAAGGAAGAGAGTGCGGAGAATAAGCTTCAGAAGGCACTTGACGAAAAGAACGACCAGTTTCTTCGCCTTTATGCCGAATATGATAATTTCAGAAAGCGTTCGCAGAAGGAAAAGCAGGATATTTATTCATCCTCAAAGGCTGATGTAATCAAGGAAATCCTTCCAGTTATTGATAATTTTGAGAGAGCGGCTTCAAACAAGGAAGCAAGCTATGAGGATTATCAGAAGGGAATTGAGATGATTTTCAATCAGTTCATCAATATTCTCTCGAAGCAGGGGGTTGAGGGCTTTGGCGAAAAGGGCGATGCCTTTGACCCGAATATTCACAATGCTGTAATGACAGTTGATGATGACACACTCGGCGAAAATGTTATTGCAGAGGTGTTCACAAAAGGCTATAAGCTCAATGACAAGGTTATCAGAGATGCCGTTGTCAAGGTTGCTAATTCATAAATAATTTTTCTATTTATACAGGAGGAAAAAATCATGGCAAAAGTTATAGGTATCGACCTCGGTACAACAAATTCATGCGTATCCGTTATTGAAGGCGGCGAAGCAGTAGTTATTGCAAACGCAGAAGGTGCAAGAACAACTCCTTCGGTTGTTGCATTCAGCAAAACAGGTGAAAGACTTGTCGGTCAGGTTGCAAAGAAGCAGGCTATCACAAATCCCGACAGAACAGTTTCTTCAATCAAAAGACAGATGGGAACAGACTATAAGGTTGCTGTTGACGATAAGAAATATACTCCGCAGGAAATTTCCGCAATGATTCTTCAGAAGCTCAAAACAGATGCAGAAGCATATCTCGGCGATAAGGTTACGGAAGCTGTTATCACCGTTCCTGCATATTTCACCGATTCGCAGAGACAGGCAACCAAGGATGCAGGTAAAATTGCAGGTCTTGAGGTTAAGAGAATAATCAACGAGCCGACTGCGGCTGCTCTTGCTTACGGAATTGATAAGGAAACAGACCAGAAGATTATGGTTTATGACCTCGGCGGCGGCACATTCGATGTTTCTATCATCGAAATGGGTGACGGCGTTCAGGAGGTTCTTGCAACGGCAGGTAACAACCGTCTCGGCGGCGATGACTTCGACCAGAAAATCATTGACTGGCTTGCAAGCACATATAAGGCTGAAAACGGCATTGACCTTCGTGGCGACAAGATGGCTATGCAGAGACTCAAGGAAGCCGCAGAAAAGGCGAAAATCGAGCTTTCAGGCGTCACAACAGCAGACATCAATCTTCCCTTCATCACCGTTGATGCAACAGGTCCCAAGCATCTTGAAATGACTCTCACAAGAGCAAAGTTCAATGAGCTTACCGCAAGCCTTGTTGATGCAACAATGGGTCCCGTTCGTCAGGCTATCAATGATTCGGGCCTTAATGTTTCCGAAATTGATAAGGTTCTTATGGTCGGCGGTTCATCAAGAATTCCCGCAGTTCAGGATGCAGTAAAGAAGTTTATCGGCAAAGAACCCTTCAAGGGCATCAATCCCGATGAATGCGTTGCAATGGGTGCGGCTCTTCAGGCAGGTGTTCTCGGCGGCGAGGTTACGGGTCTTCTTCTTCTTGATGTTACTCCGCTTTCACTCGGCATTGAAACAATGGGCGGAATAAACACAAAAATTATTGACAGAAACACAACCATCCCCGTTAAAAAGAGCCAGATTTTCTCAACCGCAGTTGATAATCAGCCTTCAGTTGAGGTTCATGTTCTTCAGGGCGAAAGAGAATTTGCAAAGGATAACAAGACTCTCGGCGTTTTCCATCTTGACGGCATTATGCCCGCTCGCAGAGGTGTTCCCCAGATTGAAGTTACATTTGATATAGATGCCAACGGTATCGTTCATGTTTCCGCAAAGGACCTCGGCACTCAGAAGGAGCAGTCAATCTCAATCACCGCTTCAAGCAACATGAGCAAGGACGACATTGACAAGGCTGTTGCAGATGCTGAAAGATTTGCGGAGGAAGACAAACAGCGTCGTGAAGAGGTTGACACAAGAAACGGTGCTGACCAGATGGTTTATCAGTGCGAAAAGCTCATGAGCGAAAACGGCGATAAGTTCAGCGATGATGAAAAGGCAGAAGTAAATGCCAAGATTGATGCTCTCAAGGAAGCTCTCAAGGGCGAAGACATTAACCTTATCAAGAGCCGTCAGGAAGAGCTTACGCAGAAGTTCTATGAGGTTTCCGAGAAGGTTTATAAGGCTGCTCAGGAAGCGGCAGGAGCACAGGGTGCAGGTCCCGATGCCGGTTTCCAGGGTGGAGACGGCTACACAGAAGCAAACTATACGGAAGCTGACGATCAGTAATTCAGCTCTGAAAAGGAGTAATCCCCTTGGCAGATAAACGAGATTATTATGAGGTCCTCGGCGTTGATAAGAGTGCGAGCGAGGACGAAATAAAAAAAGCATACAGAAAAAAAGCAAAACAGTATCACCCGGACTTAAATCCGGGTAATGCTGAAGCCGAAGCAAAATTCAAGGAAGCAAACGAAGCATATGAGGTGCTTTCGGACAGCCAGAAAAAGGCTCGCTATGACCAGTTCGGTCATGCAGGGGTTGACCCCAACTACGGTGCAGGCGGTGCGGGCGGCGGCTTCGGAGGTTTCGGCGGCTTCGGAGACGATGGAATTGACCTCGGAGACATATTCGGTTCTTTCTTCGGCGGCGGCTTCGGTGGCGGCGGAAGAAGAGCTGACCCGAACGGTCCGAGAAGAGGCGAGGATATTCAGACGAGAGTTACCATTTCGTTTGAAGAAACGGCAAAGGGATGTAAGAGAACTGTTGATGTTAACAGAGTTGATACCTGCCGTGAATGCAACGGAACCGGTGCAAAGGCGGGCACATCGCCCAAAACCTGCCCGGATTGCGGCGGCAGAGGTCATGTCAATGTTCAGCAGAGAACCGCTTTCGGAGTTATTCAGACGCAGAAGGCCTGCCCGAAATGTCAGGGCAAGGGCAAGATAATTGAAGAGCCGTGCCAGAAATGCCGTGGAGCAGGCAGAACCTCAAGCAAGGTTTCGGTTGAGGTCAATGTTCCTGCCGGAATTGATAACCGCCAGGTGTTCAGCATCAGCGGAGCAGGCAATGCCGGCGTTAACGGCGGACCGAGAGGTGACCTCAAGGTTGTTGTTATGGTCAGACCGCATCCGTTTTTCGAGCGTGACGGCTATAATGTCTGGCTCGAGCAACATATCAGCTTCACGCAGGCGGCTCTCGGCGATAATCTGCGTATTCCGACGCTTGACGGTGATGTTAAATTCGATATTCCTGCCGGTACGCAGTCCGAAACCGTTTTCAAGCTTGCAGGAAAGGGAATTCAGGTTGTCAACGGCAGAGGCAGGGGAGACCAGCTTGTCAGAATTATCGTTGACACTCCGAAAAATCTTACGCAGAAGCAGAGAGACCTTCTTATGGAGCTTGAAACGGAGCTTGGAGTCAAGAGAGGTTCGCCCGTTGGCTCATCGCAGAAGAAATCGAGCTTCTTTGATAAATTCAAGAATTAACAACAAAAATTACAGTTATATCTTCACTCGGTTAGTGTGGCAATCCGTTCTTCCTTATATGCTGTTACGAATTCCGGCAATCATTTATAACTGTAAAAATTCAGAGGCATACCGATGAAAGTATGCCTCTTTTTTGAGGTAAAGATATGAAGTATAAAGCAGTTGTTTTTGACCTTGACGGCACTCTGATAGATACTCTTGAGGATTTGAGGGACAGCGTGAATTATGCTCTTGAGAAGCATGATATGCCGGAGAGAAGTCTTGATGAAATACGCAGATTTGTCGGCAACGGCATAGGCAAGCTCATTTCGAGAAGTGTTAAGGAGAATACTCCTGAGGAGCTTGAAAAGAGCGTTCTGAAGGTGTTCAAGGCTCATTATCTTGAAAATTCCATGAATAAAACAAGACCTTATAACGGCATTCCGGAGCTTGTTAAGAGGCTTAAGGAAATGGGCGTAAAAATCGCTGTTGTAACCAATAAAACCCAGGATGCGGCTATCAATATCATGAACGCCTTCTTCAAGGATGATTTTGAAATAATCATCGGTCAGGTTGACGGAATGGCACAGAAGCCTCAGCCCGACGGAGTTTGGAGAGCAATGGAAAAGCTCGGAGCAACGAAGCAGAATTCGGTCTATGTCGGCGATTCGGAGGTTGATTGCCTTACCGCAAAAAATTCGGGAATTCCCATCATAGGTGTAAACTGGGGATTCAGAGGAAGGAAAACCCTCGAAGAAAACAATGCGGATTATATAGTTGATTCGCCTGATGAAATTATTGAAATAGTAAAATGAAAAAAACTGCGAAGGAACAAAAAGCTCTTTCGCAGTTTTACTATTTATCGGTCAATTTCGAAGGAGTCAGTGTCCTCGTTATAGCAAAGAAATCTCGGATATTCTTTATATGTGTCAACCGTTGCCTGAGTGTCGGAATAGAGCAGGGTCATAATCATTTCGTCAAGGTCATGGCAGCCTGCCGAATGAGTCAAGTGCCCGATAAACCATGTCTGTTCCGGGAAAAGACAGGTTGAAGCATCAATGTTCCTTGACGGAGAAATATATTTATCGTCCGCATTTTTCAGATAATCGGCTGAAAGCGTTTCGCCGTGGGGAGCAACAGTTGCACCGAATGACGAATATTTAACATCAATCGTGCAGTCGCTTTCGTTTCTCCATGACGGGGTCATGAACATTGCACTGTAACCGTGCCTTGAAAGAACATACATATTTGATGTTCTGTTAATCTCTTTGAGTGTTTCCGTTTTATACGGTCTTATTCTCGTGTTGTAATCGTTGATTTTGTCCTTGAGACCTGTTCTGTCAGTCGGGTCATCCTTCCATGTGTAATCAAAAACAAAATCGTAAGCATCATCAATGTATTCATCCGGAATCATTGCCCAAATGCTCAGCCAGCCGCCGAACATGGGAATAATTCCTTCCGAAAGCTTTTTCATGCCGACTTTTTTAATTATGTAATTAACCAGCTTGCAGGCAAGCTTGGTGATGCCTGTCTTATATAGAAAGGCAAAAAGACCGTTGAAGAAATCTTCCTTTTCGCTGTATTCAAATGCACTCTTGAGATATTCGGTCAGCGATTCGGCATCGAAAACCATGTTGCCCGTGAAAAGCTCACCGTTATATGTTTCGCCGTAAACGGCGGTTGAATTGAAAACACAGCTTTTAAGCTTTGATGTGCCGTAAAGCTTTGCATAGGTTGAGAGAATAACTCCGCCGTAGCTGTGGCATTCAACAACAACCTGTTCGCTTCCCGAAGCTTCAATCACATGGTTTATGAAAGCATTGAGGTCTGAAGCGGTTTTTATCGGGTCAAGACGCCAGTCATATTTGAAATTAAGCTTTGAGGTCTTGGTAATCGTTTCAGCTGACGGCCATTCCCATCTGACTCCGGAGCCGTCTGCCGCAGTGCCGTCGGGAGCAAGAAATGAATCCCCGAAAAGAATGTTGCATATGTCGATTGTGTCATCGCCGAAGGTCGACCAGTCATGAGTAAACATAACTCTTAAGAGAGATGGTATGCCTTTCTTGACTGCGGATTTAATATCATCACCCGAGGGAGGAAAGATTGTTTCGGAATCGGGGTCTGAAGGGTTTTTATAAACATCAGTGCCCATAAACCCGTGAATATAGATATAAGGGCAGTCCGCTTCATATGAAGCTTCCTTCTTTTCGCCTTCTGCCGAAGCGGTCAGCAGGGGAGAAAAGCAAAATGTGAGAGCGAGAATAAAGCAGATTAATCTGCGGAGGAATTTTGTTTTCATGCTTCAGGCTCCTTAAATCTTATTTAATATTTTCAAACGCAGGACAATATACACGGAAAATATTTTTGAGAGATTCATCCTCATGAGCGGTGATGGTTAAATTCTTGTCTGTTGTGTTGTCCTTGAATATCATTGTGATTCTTTCCGCAAGGTTTTCGGAGGTAGTCTGTCCGTTGAGAATATCAAAGGCAACATAAACCGCACCTGTGGTCATCTGAGCTGCAAGGGGATAGCTGTAAATCGAAAGCTTCGCATTCTGTTGGGCATCGGCATTGACAGTCTCCCTGAGAGCTTCAACATATTTATCAATGCTTTGGCTTGAATCAACTGTATTATAGTATTCTCCGAGACCGCTGTATGCCGAGGGAACGGATGGAGAAACATAAATCATATTCTTTTTGTTTGCAATTTCGATAAGAGTTGTCTGAACTGCACTGTCTGTTGAGAAAAGTGCAACTCCGGTTTTTGCAACCTTGTTGTTGACAATCTGCCTTGCAACGGATTCTCTGATATAGAGCTGAGCCTTGTCAATTCCGCCTGCATCGAGAGTGTCAACGGCGTTGTCATAAACAAAGGCTATGCCATTATCCTTGCAGGCGGCTTCAAAGTATTCTCTTTCGAGAGCGAAGAGAGAATTTTCGCCGATATGGCGGTTAATTGAGAACATGAGAAAATATTCAGCTCCCTGTTCCTTTGCTTTGCCGACAATATCCTTTGCCGCCTTTTCCCAGTCAACGGTGATAATTGTGTCAACAAGGGGAGAAAGCTTATCAATTGAACATTCAGGCTCTGTGCAGATGAAATGAAGATTATTGTTTTTTGCTCTTGCTTCTTCAATGGCGGCAATGGTGTTCGAGGTCGCTCTCGGATAGATGATTGCACCGATATTGCTGTCACCTGCAAGCTCAACCGAAAACGCTATCTCATCGGGAGTTCCCTCGTAAAGCACTCTGCTGTCGGAAAACTCCTTGATAACAATCGTGTCGGGATACTTATTTGCAAGGCTGTAAGCGGCAAGATATTCTTCGGGATATTCCGATTTCGGAGCAACGAGAATTGCAACCTTCTTTTCCGGAGCGTTAACGAATTCCTTGCTGTTTTTGCCGCAGGAAGCAAAAGCAAGAGCAAGAGCCAGAGTTAACACAAGAATTATTGCGGTGATTTTTTTAAACATTGTGAAGCACCTCTGTTAAATAATTTCTTCAAGTGATTTCGGCTCAATAAGCTCAATTTTATCTCTCAGATGATAAAGACAGCCGGCAAGTTTGCCGTTGAATACGGTGTTAACCCTTCCGAAGCAGTAACCCTTCTGCTCGGCTTTTCTGTATTCAATGGGAAGCTCGAGAGTATGGTCAACATATTCAAGGTCATCCGTGCGGAGCTTAAATAAAAGGCATCTGGATTTGAGATTCATCGCAAACGGCGGAACCTTTCCGAAGTGACCCGTGCATTCATGAGGCTTGAAATCAATATTTCTGTTTTGCGGACAGTCAAGCTCTTTTGCTGAAATAATTCGCCTTATTCCGATATACTCAGGCTTTGAGGGCGTTGCAGAGCAGGTAAAAATCAACGACAGGTTGTTGTTTG
This sequence comes from Ruminococcaceae bacterium UBA1730, assembly GCA_002315935.1. Lineage (GTDB taxonomy): Bacteria > Bacillota > Clostridia > Oscillospirales > Acutalibacteraceae > CAG-177. Next base: position 9,672 of record DCII01000069.1, on the reverse strand, counting down.
CAACTCCCAGAATGTAGGGATTAACAACAAGAGTTTTTTCGGTTTTAGAAGGCGAAAATGTGTCGCCCGGTTCAATAACAAGAACCGTCAGCATGACCTGCTTGTTATCAATAATGGCTTTTCTGATAATATGAACCGCATCGGGAGATGTTGTTTCGAAGTCTGATTTCTGGCTGAGATTTATTGTTGTGTTGACCATCATTTCAAAGGTCTGACTGCCGAAGGTTTTTTCGATGCTGTTTCTGACATGATTTTCTTCTTCGTTGCTGACGAGTGGGGAAGAATAAACAGCCTTCTGGATAATGTGCATTGTTTTCGGGTCGAAGGCCTTTGCAAGATAGAAGCCTTTTTCGGGAGAAGAAACGGCAACAACATTGAAGCCGGCTTCTCTGATGGATTTTATGTCCTCCATGAGAACTCTCTTGTTGATTTCATGACCGTATTCGGCGAGCCTTTTGAGGATTTTTTCTGTGGAAATAATGTTGAATTCGTCTGAATAAATTGTCAATATATCAATAAGTGCTATGAGTCGTATTCTGGGATTGCTTGGCATATGGGAACTTTTCTCCTTTATCAGTAGGTGAGTTTAGCATTAATGGTTCTTAGCATATTTGCATCGAGCTTAAGGATTTCACGGTCGTAGGAATAAACGCCGTTAACCTCAAACTCAACATCGCTTACCTGCGTATAAACAGTAGCGCAGAGACCTTTTTTGATGAGAGGAATTATCTGCTCATCATGAAGCTTTCTGTATGCTGTTGAAAGAGTATCCTTGCTTTCGAATTTAACATATCCGAAGGATTTTTTGAAATTCCAGACATGGTTCTGAATATTCCAGCTGTAACCTCCGTATTCGCTCAACACATATGGTCTGCCTGCGGTGCGGAGCTTTGTCGGAGCATGAACTGGGAAAATATATTTATGAACGCTCTTGAAATCCGGACCCATCTGGTCATGCCAGCCGCTTGCGTGGTCAACAAATCTCGAAGGGTCTGCATTCTTGACTGCGTTTCCGATTTCCTTGGCATCAAACTGACCCCATCCCTCGTTGAAGGGAACCCAGCAACAGATTGAAACGCAGTTATATAATGCGTCAATCATTTCGAATAATTCGGCTTTGAATTCTTCACGCCATTCGGGTTTGTTGCGGTTGAATGCCGCATACATATTGTCTTTGACATGAACATTGATATTCGGCAGACCGCCTGCAAGAATTAGATTAAGCGGCTTTCCTCCGCTTATCATATCCTGCCAGACAAGCATTCCGAGCCGGTCGCAGTGGTAATACCATCTCAGAGGCTCCTTCTTGATATGCTTGCGGAGCATATTATATCCAAGCTCTTTCATCTTTTCGATGTCGAATATCATCGCTTCGTCAGTCGGAGCGGTGAGCTGACTTTCGGGCCAGTAGCCCTGGTCCAGAAGACCCTTCTGGAAATAAGGCTTATTGTTGAGAGCAAGTCTCGGAATTCCGTTTTCATCGTTCATGATTGAAAACTTTCTCATTCCGAAATAGCTTGAAACCTCGTCTTTTATTCCTGCATGGTCAAGAGTAAAAACAACCGTATAAAGGAACGGAGCTTCGGGGCTCCAGAGCTTTGCATCGGGAATGGCGATTTCAGCTTTTTCTGAAATTTCTCCGTCAAAAACAGTTCCTTCGCCGTCAGTAACCTTTGCATAGAGCTTGAAGCTTTCATCGCAGTTATGCTTTATTTCAGCCTTAATAACGCTTTTATCAATATCGGGAAGAAGCCTTATGCCTTCAATTCTGTAATAATCAACGGGTTCAAGCCATACCGTCTGCCATATTCCGGAGGTTGCGGTATACCAGAAGCCTTTTGTCTGAAGAATCTGTTTTCCTCTCTGCTGATGACCTTCGTCAGTCGGGTCATATACTCTGACAACAAGCTCATTTTCGCCATCAATGAGTGCATCGGTTATGTCAAACGAAAACGGATTATATCCGCCTGTGTGTTCTCCGACAAGTGTTGAATTAATCCAGACACTGCACTGCCAGTCAACCGCTTCAAAGTGAAGAATAGTTCTTTTACATTCAAATTCCTCTCCGAGAGAAAAAAATCTGCGATACCACAGCCTCTCGGTTGGCTTCAGAGCCTTGTTGACTCCGCCAAGCTCCGATTCAACCGAAAACGGAACGATGATTTTTCCGTCAAATTTTTCGGGCTTGTCAGCGTTTTCGGGAGTAATGGCGTAATCATATTCGCCGTTGAGACAGAGCCAGTCTTTTCTTTGCAGCTGCGGTCTCGGATATTCATTGAGGGGACAATTCCTGTCAACCTTATCAAACCATTTTGTTCGTATGTTGCTCATCTTATTTTCTCCTGTCATGAATTACTTGGTATAAACCTCTGCAAGACGCCATTCGTTGTTATCAAGAATGATTTTGAATTCAGATGAAGAGCTTTTCTTGCCGGCCTTGCATGGAATGCTGAAAACATATTCATTGTTGCCGACGGAGACTGTTCTGACCTTTTCGAGATTCCAGACAGCACCTTCGGATTTTTCGAAATCGGAACTCATGTCGAAATAAAGAGAACCGTTTATGTCGGCATAAAAATTCTTTTCCTTCAGAAGCTTTTCCGATGCTTGTGAACAGTAAACAGATTTAACTGCTGATTCGAGAGCTGAATAGCTTTCGTATTTGTCGGAGACGACCTTTGCATAAGTTTTTCCGTCCTTTGAAACGGTCTGTGAAGAATCAACCGGCAGATGAGAATTGATGAAAACTTCATTTACAAAATGCTCGTTTTCGCTGAAAAGAAGCCTGAAATTCGTCATCATTCCTTCACCGACATAGTTGTTGATTTCTTTTTCGGTAGGTTTTTTTGAACAGCCTGCACAGATAAGAAAAATCGCAATGCAGAGAATCGAAATTATTTTTTTCAAATTGTCACCAGCTTTTTTAGTTGCATATTTTTATTATTATATATAATAAGCAAGAAATAGTCAATCTAAAAAAAGAAAAGACCGATGATTTTTTCACCGGTCTTTATAGTCTTAAATATAAGGAAACGCCGAAAACATACTTGAAAATCTTGCTTGCCGATTTAATCAGCGATTTTCTAAGCTTTTTCAACCTTGAAGGTGTATGTTTCTCCTTCAACAATTTCAACTGCATCAACGCCTGTTGATGCAAGCTCGTTGCCGATATAGAATGCCCAGTAGCAACCGTCTGTTTCGTATTCAGCCTTGATGCTGTTGACTATGGTGACATAAAGTCCGTATTGACTTTGTTTACCTCTTATCATATCAATTCCTTCAAGAGCCGCTCCGACGGTTTTTTCGTCTGTGTTTACGGCGAATTCCGAAAGCTTTCCGTCTTTGTCAACAACATTGAGAATGAATCTGTTAGCTCCGCTTCCGAGCTGAGTTATGGGATTTGAGTTGGCGTTTGTGACAATTTCGGGCTTCTTAGCGGTCGTGCAGGAGCAGAAAACCGAAGCAACAGTCAGAACTGCAATCAATACCGCAACAATGCGTGATTTTTTCATGTTATGCTTCCTTTCTCTTTTCCGGAAGATTATATTTATTCTTATACAGCTCAAAGGTTTCAACAAATTTTCCGCCCTCGGATGATTTATAATCATTGAGGTAGCCGTGAGTGTCGAAAACAGAATTGCTTATCTGAATTATGCAGACAGCGATGTTTGAGCAGTGGTCGGAAACTCTTTCATAGTTCGTGAGAAGGTCTGAAAGAACAAAGCCGAGCTGAATTGTGCAGTCGCCGCCGGTAAGACGCCTGATGTGTCTGTCCTTGATTTCGGAAAGAAGATTATCAATAACCTGCTCAAGAGGCTCAACCTCAAGAGCGAGAGTAGCGTTTCCGTGGCAGAAAGCGTCAATGGTGATGTCCAGAATTTCTGTGATTGCATCTGTTGCAGTTTTAAGCTCAGTGCTTGCCTCTCCGGAAAAGCTGATGCCTTTATCCTTGATTTCCTTTGCAACCTTGAGAATGTTAACTGCATGGTCACCGATTCTTTCGAAATCGCCGATTGTGTGAAGAAGAATGGAAATGGTGTTGCTGTCTTCCTTTGAAAGCTCGTGGCTTGAGAGCTTAACAAGATAAGTTCCGAGGCTGTCTTCAAGCTCGTCAAGAGTTTCTTCATAAGCAAGAATACGGTCTGCAACCTTGCTGTCATAGTTGTTGAGCAAGGTGATTGAATCAAAGAGAGATTCCTTTGCCGTGCGTGACATGAGAATGGTTTTGGCTTTGCATTCCGAAATTGCAAGCGAAGGCGAATTGAGAAGACGGTCATCAATGAAGGTTTTCTTTTCGTCTTTGCCGTTATCCTTGATAGCCTTGAGAGCAAGCTTTTCGAGGAGCTTTGAGAATGGGAAGAGAAGAATGGTTGTTGCAATGTTGAAAATCGTATGAACAACTGCAATGCCGACAGGTGAAGCCGCATCGTCTGAGAAGGCGAAGCCGACAGCCATATCAAGAGCAAAGTAAATGGTCAGGTAGAATACAGTACCTATTACCTTAATCATAATATGGATGAACGAAACTCTCTTTGCATCCTTGCTGACGCCGATTGATGAAAGCAGAGAGGTTACGCAGGTACCGATATTTTCGCCCATGATGATGGGAATTGCCATGCTGTAAGTGATTGCACCCGTCATCGAAAGAGCCTGCAAAATACCGATTGTTGCGGCAGAGCTTTGAACGATGCCAGTTATTACAACACCAACAAGAACGCCGAGAAGCGGATTTCTGAAATAAATGAGCATCTGACCGAAGCTTTCGGATTCGGAAAGGGGAGTTGTTGCACTGCTCATGAGCTGCATTCCGTACATGAGAACAGCAAAGCCCATGAGAGATGAACCGACATCCTTGACCTTTTCTTTCTTGGATGCCATTATCATAATTATGCCGATAAGGGCAATGATGGGCGAAAATGATGAGGGCTTGAGCATCTTGAGAAAGAAATTATCGCTCTCAATGCCCGCAAGTGAGAGAATCCAGGCGGTGAGGGTTGTGCCGATGTTTGAACCCATTATGACGCCGATGGTCTGACCGAGCTTCATGATGCCCGAGTTAACAAGACCGACGAGCATAACGGTAACGGCGGACGAGGATTGAATGGTAGCCGTAACTGCCGCACCGAGAAGCAAACCTTTGATGGGCTTGTCGGTCATTTTTCTTAAAATAATTTCAAGCTTACCGCCGGCAATCTTTTCAAGACCGCTCGACATGATGTGCATTCCGAAAAGAAAGAATGCGAGTCCGCCCAAAAGGGTAAAAATGTCAAATACTGTCATAATTCCTCCGAAAAATAGTAGTCATAAATTTTTTCTTTTTCACATTTCCATTTTATCGCATTTAATATCATATCTTATTTTCTGTCAAATTGCAACAAGATATTTTCATTGCTTAAAAATTCGTTCAATTGTATAAACAGTATGAATTATTTTCCTTAATTCGGACTAAAATAGATAAAGAAAAGCTCCCACCTGAAGGGCAGGAGCAAAAATTCGGAAAATCTTATGCAAGCAGTTTTTCGATTGCTGCAATTTCAACGCATAAGCAGAGAATTTCAACCGCTTTGCAGAGTTCATCCCTTGACGGGAAGGTGGGGGCAATGCGGATATTTTTATCATCGGGATCGTTGCCGTATGGATAGGTCGCACCTGCACCCGTAAGGGTTACGCCGGCTTCCTTGCAAAGGGCAACGGTTCTTTTTGCACATCCGTTATTAACATCAAGGCTGATGAAATATCCACCCTTGGGTTCGGTCCATGAAGCAATTCCCTTGCCGGCAAGGTTTTTATTGAATGCCGAGAGAACTGCATCGAATTTAGGCTTGAGGATAGCGGCATGACGCATCATGTGAGCTTCAACGCCGGCAACATCTTTGAAATATGCGGCGTGGCGAAGCATATTGAGCTTATCATAGCCGATGGTCTGAACGGTCATTCTCTTTTTGATTGCGGCAATATTTGCATCGGAAGCGGCAAGAGCGGCAACTCCGGAGCCGGGGAAGCTGATTTTTGAGGTAGAAACAACCTCAATGAAGTTATCTTCCGTTCCGAATTCCTTGCAGGCTTCAAATATGTTGAGAAGCGAATCACGGTCAGCACCGAGATGATGAACGCAGTATGCGTTATCCCAGATAACTCTGAAATCCTTTGCGGCAGGCTTCAATGCGGCAAATCTCTTAACAACCTCATCGGAATAAGTGATTCCGCAGGGGTTTGAATACATGGGAACGCAGAACGCACCCTTGACATTTTCATCCTTGACAAGCTCTTCAATCATAGCCATGTCGGGACCGTTTTCATCCATGGGAATGTTAACCATTTCAATTCCGAAATTCTGAAGAATTGAAAAATGTCTGTCATATCCGGGAACGGGGCAAAGGAACTTAATACCCTTTTTGGTGCTCCATGCACCGTCTCCTGCTCCGAATATCATGAGCTGTGCAATATAATCATACATTATATTAAGACTTGAATTGCCGAAAACGATTATATTCTTGCTGTCAACTCCGAGCATATCGGCAAAAATTCTCTTGCATTCGGGAATTCCGTCAAGAACACCGTAGTTGCGTGTTTCCGTTCCGTCCTCCGCTTTGAAGCTTCCCAAAAGAGCAGGGTCGAGAAGCTCGCCTGCAAGCTCAAGCTGTTCTGCTCCGGGCTTTCCTCTTGCCATGTTGAGAGAAAGACCGAGAGCCTTGAAGCCGTCATATTCTTTTCTGAGAGCGGAGAGCTTTTCTGCAAGCTCCTGCTTTGATAAATTCATAAGTTCCATCTTATAATACCTCCGGTGAAAAAATAACGCAGTAATTTTATAATATTTTTTCGGATTTTGCAAGTGTTATTTTGAAATCCTGCAAATTTTTTTAAAAAAAGTTAAAAACCCACCTGAATCTGAATTGCTTCGGGTGGGCTTTGGTCATTTTGTGTTTCTTTTTGTTTTAAGTCTTTTGTCGGATTTGGTCGCAAGCTTCGTTCCGATGCTCTGGAAAAGCTGAACAAGAACGATAAGCAGTATAACAGCGAAAACCATAACGAGATATTTGTATCTGTAATAACCGTAGTTGATTGCAATTTTGCCGAGTCCGCCGCCGCCGATAATTCCGCTCATTGCAGAATAGCTCAGAATTGTTGTGATGGCGATTGTTGCGTTTGAAATAAGAGACGGAACGCTTTCGGGAATCATAACCTTGCAGATAATCTGAAGGGGAGAAGCTCCCATACTCTGTGCCGCTTCAATTATGTTCGGATTGACTTCACGAAGACTGCTTTCAACGAGCCTTGCAACGAACGGAAATGAAGCGATAACCAAGGGCACTATTGATGCCGGAGTGCCGACGGTTGTGCCGATAATTGCTCTTGTGAGAGGAAAAACGAGAATCATAAGAATAAGGAAAGGAACCGAACGGAGAAGATTTATGATAACATTCAGAGCGTTCATGAGTCCCTTCGGGAGCGGAAGAACTCCGCCTTTTTCGCCTGCAACGAGAAGCACTCCGAGAGGAAGACCGAGCACAATTGCGAATGCCGTTGCGAGAATGGTTACATAAAATGTTTCCCAGAGAGCAACGGGAAACTCGGTTTGCAGAATTTCAATTGATTCTGCAAGAGCATCTGCCGAAAAAATCTTATCAAGCATATTCTCACACCTCCTCAACGGTTATATCTTCGATTGCTCCGAGATATTCAATCGCCGTTGCAACCTGTTCTTTTCCGCCGGGAATTCCGAGCAGAATATTGCCGTAGGCTCTGTCGCCGATTGCTTTCGTTGAAGCTCCGAGAATGTTGGCGACTATGCCCTTATCAATTGCCATCTGCGAAATGAGGGGAATATTTGCCGCCTTCGCACCGTTGAAAACAACACGAATTCTCGGCTCGTTTCCGCTTTCGGCAAAGACCTCTTCCGCACCCTCAGGAAAAACAAGTCTCTTTGCGGCATCTGATTTAGGCTTCGAAAAAACCTCCGAAACCGCTCCGCTTTCAACAACTCTGCCGTTGTCGAGAATAGCAACATTCGTGCATATGTCTTCAACAACGCTCATCTGATGGGTTATGATGATAACGGTTATTCCTGTTTTACGGTTGATTTCCTTGATAAGCTCAAGAATTGAATGGGTCGTTTTCGGGTCAAGTGCACTCGTTGCTTCATCGCAGAGAAGCACCTGCGGATTTGTTGCGAGTGCACGGGCGATGGCAATTCTCTGCTGCTGACCGCCCGAAAGCTGGGCAGGGTAGGCATATGCCTTGTCCGGCAGACCGACTGTTTCAAGAAGCTCAAGAGCTTTTTCTTTTGCCTCCGCCTTCGGAACACCTGCAAGCTCAAGAGGAAAGCAGATGTTTTTCAGGCAGGTTCTCTGCATGAGAAGGTTGAAGCCCTGAAAAATCATCGTGATATTTCTGCGTTTGTTACGAAGCTCCTTTGCCGAAAGTCTGCCTATGTCACAGCCGTCAATGATAACCGAACCCTCGGTTGGGCGTTCAAGCATATTGATACATCTTACGAGCGTGCTTTTGCCTGCTCCGCTCATTCCGATAATGCCGAAAATTTCGCCGTCATGAATGGTAATATTAACATCCTTAAGAGCATCAAGAGTGCCGTTTGCAACTTCAAATGTTTTGGTGAGATTTTTTATTTCAATCATAAATGAATCGTCCTTCGCAATGGAAAACAGTTATGCCCGTTTTCAGGACATAACTGTTGAATTTATCTTGTTCGCTGATTATTTTACCGCATCAAGAGTTGTCTGCTTGCCGCCGTAAATGCCGAGAGGTTCAACATGGATTGTTGCGGCGTTGACGAGGTGAGTTCCGTTTTCTGCGTTGAAATCATCAAGATAGGGAGAATGCTGGAAATAGTTTGCATCCATTTCGCCGCTTTCAACAACATTGTTGGGAACAACATAATCGTTGTATTCGGTAACCTCAAGAGTGATGTTCTTTTCTGCAAGAATATCCTTTGCGATTGCAAGAATTTCAGCGTGAGGAGTGGGGGAAGCGGCAACCTTGATGGTTGAGCCTGCGAGAGCGGCATAATCAACGCTGTCATCATAGCCTGTGCCGGGGTTGTCAACCGTGCTGACTACTGCACCTGCATATTTTGATGCGATAAAGTCTGCAATCTGCTTGCTTTGGAGAGCGGCAACAAGAGCTTTGATGTTGTCGTTCTTTTCGTTGCCCTCCTTAACGGCGATAATGTTGCCGTAAGCAGAGGAAGAGCCTTCAATTGCAAGCGAATCGTTGACGGGATTGAGACCTGCCGAAATAGCGAAGTTTGAGTTGATAACCGCATAGTCAACATCCTGAAGAACATTGGGAAGCTGAGCGGCCTCAACCTCTTTGAAGTCGATATTGTGAGGATTTTCGGCAATGTCAAGCTTTGTTGCGGTTATTCCCGCACCGTCCTTGAGCTTGATGATGCCGTTTTCCTGAAGCAGAAGAAGTGCACGGGCTTCGTTGGTTGTGTCGTTGGGAATGGCGATTGTAAGCGTTTCAGCTTTGCTTCCGCATGACGAGAGTGCAAATGCAACAGAAGCAACAAGAACTGCCGCAAGAACAAGTGAAATAATCTTTTTCATTGTGTTTGCTCCTTTATTATTTTTTGTTTCGCTTTATTTTATCATTATCGCCATTTTATGTCAATCATTATTTTCAGCCTGGCTCTTTTCTTTTTTCCGTGAA
>DCII01000066.1 GCA_002315935.1 Ruminococcaceae bacterium UBA1730 | reverse complement strand
AATGGGTAGCCTCCTACTCGATTAATCTGAATTTTGTTATTTCTTTCCTGTTGAGCCGAAGCCGCCTTCTCCTCTTGCGGTGTCGCTCAGCTCTTCAACTTCAACTGGATTGACCGGTATAACGGGCATAATCACAAGCTGTGCAATGCGTTCATCGGGATTGATTGTGTAGCTTTCGGCATATTGATTGATAAGGCTGACACAAAGCTCACCCCTGTAATCGCTGTCAATAACGCCGACACTGTTTGAAAGACCGATTCCGTGCTTGACGGCGAGTCCGCTTCTTGCATAAATCAGTGCAACATATTCATTCGAGGGAAGCTCGATTGAAATTCCCGTAGGCACAATTGTGTGTCCGCCGCCTTCAAGCGTTATCGGTTCATCAATGCAGGCATAGAGATCCATTCCTGCACTTCCCGGAGTGGCACGGAAGGGGATTTTTGCGTTTTCACGCAGTTTTTTTATGTTGAGATTCATCATTTCATTAAACTCTCTTTATATTTTTCTTCGGGAGTAACAACATCGTGCGGACATCCTGAAAGCTCTTTAACAGGATTGAGAGGAGCCGCCCAGCGAACTGCGTTTATGATAATCTGCTGAACATATTCAATGTGGAAGGTCGGATTTGACTCGTGACCCGGCTGAAAATAGAAGACCTTGCCGAGACCCTTCTGCCAGCAGCATCCAGAGCGGAAAACCTCACCGCCGTTGAACCAACCGAGAAAAACAAGCTCATCAGGTTCGGGAATGTCAAAGCGTTCGCCGTACATTTCTTCAACGGGAATGTTGAAATATTCGGGAATTCCCTTTGCGATGGGATGAGAGGGGTTGACTGTCCATATGCGTTCACGGTCGCCGTCTCTCCAGCGGAGATTGCAGGTAGTGCCCATGAGCTTCTTGAATATCTTCGAGTGATGACCCGAATGAAGAACAACAAGTCCCATTCCGCCGAGAACACGGTTATAAATCTTTTCAACGAGCTTATCGGGAACCTTGTCATGAGCCGCATGACCCCACCAGATAAGAACATCTGTTTTTTCAAGAACTTCATCCGAAAGTCCGCAACGGCGTTGAGAGAGGGTTGCAGTGCGGATTTCGAGGTCATCCTGAGTTGAAAGGAAATTCTTGATACAGCCGTGAATTCCTGCGGGATAAATGCCCGCAACCTCTTTGCTGGTTTTCTCATGAACATATTCGTTCCATACGGTAACTCTTATCATTTCTTTTTCTCCCTTATCTTATTTTCTTTATTATATCCTGTGAAGCCGAAACAAGCTTTGCGGCAAGCGGCTTGAGTGTCAGGTCCATTTCGCCCATGAATTCAACGGGCTTTCCGTCAAAACCTGTTTTGAATCTGTAAAGCCCGTCGCTGTCGTCATTGACTCCCGAATATCCTCTGAAATCATAGATGCGGCAACCCTTTTCAACTGCCCATCTTATCATTTCCCATTGAACAAGGTAATTCGGCATAACATTTCTATGCTCGTTGGAGCTTGCTCCGTAAAAATACCAGAGCTTGTCGCCCCAATAAACCGCAAGCGAGCCTGCGATGGGTTTGCCTTCAAAGAACGCAAGATACAGTCTTGCTTTTTCTCCGAAAATGTCAAGAATTTTTTTGAAATATTCCGCATTTCGCAGAGCGAAGCCGTCTCTTTCGCAGGTTACCTTCATTATCTCATAAAATTCGGTTGCCATTGAGCTTTCGCAGATTTTAACCTCAACGCCCTTCCTGCCAGCAAGGCGGATATTATATCTCCATTTCGGATGGAAGTCGTTGAAAAGCTCTTCCTCGGTTCTGCCGTTGATGTCAATTCTGATAACCCAGCGTGCCATGAAATCATGAAAACCTATTTCGGCTGGCTTGATTGCGAAGCCTTCGCCCGTTGCAATGCTTCTGTATCCGGCGTTGTCAACGGGAACATCCTTGTCGATTTTCAGCTCATAAGCGTTATATTTTTTGCCCTCTTCTTTTGCCGCATTGATGAGTGCATGAAAGGTTTCCTTATCGTCAAAATCGCAGACGGGTCCTCTGGGTGCATACATCATGTGATAGGGCAGACCTGAAATTTTCCGGACCAGCACCGACATGGTTCCGCAGATTTCACTTTTATCATTTCTGCAAATGATGCCGAACCACTTCCAGTCATCCTTGACCTTTCCCCAGAGGGTGGTCTGAAGGAAGTGACCGTTGGGATGCTTCTGATTGAATGAATCAATTTCGGCGGCATTGTTTATATCAACAATCTGAGTTTTCAAATCAATATCCTCGCTATCAAATATACTCAAGCTTATTATATCCCATATATTGCTCATTTGCAATAACTTTTTCAAGTCTCGGGAAAGCGTCTCGGAAAAGCGGAATTAATAATGCAAAAGACTGTTCAGACGATATGCTGAGCAGTCTTTTTAAACCTTATAATAATTCAATTCCTTTGGCTTTGCATTCGGCAACCATTTCCTGCGGCCAGACCGATGCCTGAACCTCGCCTATATGAGCCTTGCGAAGGAAGAACATACATATTCTCGACTGACCGATTCCGCCGCCGATTGAATACGGAAGCTCGCCGTTGAGAAGCGACTTATGGAAGGGAAGCTCTTTTCTCTCTGTGCATCCTCTGATTTCAAGCTGTTTCATGAGCGATTCTTCGTCAACTCTGATACCCATTGATGAAAGCTCGAATGCAATGTCGAGAACAGGATAATAAACAACTATATCGCCGTTAAGCTCCCAGTCATCATAGTCGGGTGCTCTGCCGTCATGAGGCTTGCCGCTCTTGAGTGCTCCGCCGATTTTCATGATGAAAACAGCTTTTTTCTCTTTAGCAATTGCCTTTTCTCTTTCTTTCGGAGTGAGGTCGGGATACATATCCTCAAGCTCCTGAGTGGTGATAAATGTGATTGCATCGGGAAGAAAATGCTTCTCAACGAAATCATAATCATCGGAGATATATTTTTCGGTATGGCGAAGAGCTCTGTAAATTGCTCTGACGGCAATTTTAAGAGTTTCTTCGGTTCTGTCGGATTTTTCGATATGCTTCTCCCAGTCCCACTGGTCAACGAAAACAGAATGGATATTATCTGTGTCCTCATCACGCCTGATAGCGTTCATGTCAGTATAAAGTCCTTCGCCTGCTTCGAAGCCGTACTGACCGAGAGCCATTCTTTTCCATTTTGCAAGCGACTGAACTATTTCAACATCTCCGGTGTCAATGCCCTTGATGTCGAATCTGACGGGGCGTTCAACTCCGTTGAGAGTGTCGTTAAGACCGGAATCCGAATCAACAAAAAGCGGAGCCGAAACACGGGTGAGATTGAGCTGAATTGCAAGGTCACGCTCAAAGAAATCCTTGACCTTCTTGATTGCGAGCTGTGTCTGACGCTGGGTTAAGAGGGAATGATAACCCTCCGGAATATAAAGCTTATACATAAAGAACCCCCCTTGGTTCCTGATTTGAAATCTGTTTTATCTTCGGGAAAAATAAGCACGAGAAAAATGTTTAGATTATGAAAATAATATATAATTATAAAATGACAGCAAAAAAAAGTCAAGAAAAATTTTTTTATTATCTATCTCCGATACTTTTATTCGATGCTTTTATTGTCGTAGCTGAACAAATTGTATACACAAATTTCAAAAAATATCTTTATTCTTGAAATTTTTTGGTGTATAATAAAATGAATTATTTTTCGGAGGAATTATGATGGAAAAAATCAAACTTCAGATAGCAGGGGAAGAATACAATATCGGAACTGATGATGACCTTGATTATGTTGCCGGAATCGGTGCAGAGCTTGATAAGAAAATAACCGAGCTTATGCAGAATAATTCAAGGATCTCGGTAACTCAGGCGGCTATCGTAACAGCTCTGGAATATGCGGACCTTTATAAAAAATCCGAAATCACTTCTGAAAACCTCAGAAATCAGATTCAGGGTTACCTTGAGGATGCCGCAAGAGCAAGAAGCGATGCCGAACTTTCGAAGCGTGAATGCGAAAAGCTTGCAAAGGAACTCAAAAATAAGTAATGGCTGAAATACTCGCTCCGGCAGGGAGCTTTGATTCGGTTGTTGCCGCAGTCAGATGCGGAGCAAATGCCGTCTATCTCGGCGGAAAAAGCTTCAATGCACGCAGAAATGCTTCGAATTTCTCGGATGAAGAGCTAAAAAAAGCGGTTGATTATTGCCACGCAAGAAATGTGAAGGTTTATCAGACTCTCAACACTCTCGTGAGCGATGAAGAGCTTGAAGCTGCATATGAAGCAATAAAATGTGCCTGCGAATGCAATGTTGATGCACTCATTTTGCAGGATACCGGACTTGTCGCACTGGTGCGTCAGGTCTCTTCGGCTATGCCTATGCACGCTTCAACCCAGATGTCCGTGCAGAGCATCGAGGGTGTCAAGGCTCTTGAAAAAATGGGATTCAGCCGTGTTGTGCTTCCGAGAGAACTTTCCGAAAACGAAATAAAAATAATTTCCTCGCAGACCGATACAGAGCTTGAATATTTTGTTCACGGTGCACTTTGTATGTGCGTTTCGGGTCAATGCCTTATGAGCAGTGTTCTCGGCGGCAGAAGCGGAAACAGAGGTCTTTGTGCTCAGCCGTGCAGACTTCCGTTCGGAGTGAACGCAAGCGGCGGAAACGCTTTGAGCCTCAAGGATTTATCGCTTGTTGATGAGCTTCAAAGGCTTGAGGATGCGGGAGTTTGTTCCTTCAAAATTGAGGGCAGGATGAAGCGACCCGAATATGTTGCCGCCGCAGTAACTGCGTGCAGGAACAGTCTTAAGGGCACTCCCGATAACGAGATTGATAATGCTTTGAAAGCGGTATTTTCACGCTCCGGATTTACAAAAGGATATTTCGAAGGTAGGCTCGGCAGGGATATGTTCGGAATTCGCAGAAAAGAAGATGTTGAAGGTGCTTCCGGCGTGCTTTCGTCTCTTGAAAGGCTTTATGAAAAAGAGAAGCCGATTGTTCCCGTTTCGCTTTCAGTGAAATTCAGATGCGGCGAGAAGATGGTTCTACTGGCGGAATACGGAAGGATTTCGGCTGAAATTCATTCAGATGTTGCTCCCGAAAAAGCACTCAATCGGGCAATTACGGAGGCTGAACTCAAGGAAAGACTTTCGAAGTGCGGCGGGACACAGTTTTATGTTAAGGATATTTCCGTTGATTTTGAAGAAGGACTTAATGCTTCCGCTTCCGCAATCAACGCTCTTCGCCGTGATGCATTCGAAAAGCTTGATGTGCTTCTTGCCGAAAGAGAAGAAAAAGGCGTTGAACCATATAGATACAGTACCCCAAAACATATGACACCCGATTTACAGACCCATGCAAGATTTTTCAAGGAAGAGCAGATTTCCGACAGCCTTGACGGAATTTCGAGAGTTATCGTTCCGCTTGAAACATCAGATGAAACGATTGAAAAGCTTCACGGGATGGGCAAAGAGGTTGCCGCAGAGATTCCGTCTGCAGTATTTTCAAATTCAGAAAAATATATTGCTCAACTTAAAGAAAAGAATTTTGACATTGCTTGGATATGCACTCTTGACGGAGTTGGCATTGCGGAAAGGGCAGGTAAACCGTTCGTATGCGGATTTGGAATGAATATTTTCAATTCGTCTTCACTTGAGGAAATGAAAAGAATGGGAGCAGAAGACGCTTTGCTTTCCTGCGAATGCACGTTGAAGCAGGTTTCAAGACTCGGCGGCGATTTGCCGAGAGGAATTATGACCTACGGCAGAATTCCGCTGATGGTGACGAGAAATTGCCCGATTAAGAATAAGCTGACCTGTTCTGAATGCAAATCAAAAAGCCATCTTGTGGACAGGATGAATGTTGAATTTCCCGTTGTCTGCAAGAACGGATGCAGTTATATTCTCAATTCCAGACCCCTTTGGATTTCGGATAAATCCGTTTCGGGAATTGATTTCAACCTTCTTTATTTCACGGTTGAATCAAAGGAAGAAATTGCCGGCATTATGAAGGCTCATTTCAGCCGTTCAAAGGCAGACGGAGAATTCACAAGAGGTCTTTACATCAAAGGCGTTTTATGATATATTAATGTAAATAATTAAAATATATAATTTGTCAACTTTGACGAATAACTGAAATTCAGATGCCGAAATATATGTTGAATAAAACATTGAAAAAGGACTTGACGGCAGAGAAAGAATATGTTATCATATCTCTACCTCTGCAAAAGGGTTCTTTTTTTGCACCCACTTTTATAAGCTCGCAGAGGGAGGCCGGTCCGTCATGAATTGCCTGATAGGTTCAGGGAACGGACTAATAATTCCGAATAATGGAGGTGCCGCACATGGCTGCTAACGGTAAGAGAGTCAAGATTACACTTGCTTGCACCGAATGCAAACAGCGCAATTACAACACAATGAAAAACAAGCAGAATTCACCCGACAGACTTGAAATGAACAAGTATTGCCGTTTCTGCAAGAAACACACTCTTCACAGAGAATCTAAGTAAGCGGGAGGATCGACTTATGGCAAAAAAGGAAAATTCCGAAGCTGCCCAGAAAGTTGCTGCCGCTGAAAAAAGCAAGCAGAAAAAGCCTGCAAATCCCAATGGCAACTGGTTCGTAAGAACAGGCAAAGCCATCAAGAAGTTTTTTAAAGACATCAAAGGCGAGATAAAGAAAATTGTTTGGCCTGACGGTAAGACCGTTCTCAAGTCAACTCTCGTAGTTCTTGCGTCAGTTGCAGTTATCGGTCTTGCAATCTTTGCTATTGACTGGCTTCTCACCAATGGTCTTCAGCTTCTCAAGGATGCAGCTAAGAATGCTGCTGCCGGTGACACTGCCGAAACAACTGCTGCCGCAGTTGAGGCAACCGTTGCAGGAGCAATCAATTCTGTTGGCAATTGGGTATTAAACTAACCGGGAGGAAAAGTTAATGTCTGCTGACGCAAAGTGGTTTGTAGTTCATACTTATTCCGGCTACGAAAACAAAGTGGCTTCCAGCATCGAAAAGATGGCTGAAAACCGCAAAATGCAGGATCAGATTCTTGAGGTCAAAATCCCCACAGAAAAAGTTATTGATGCCGAAAAGAAAAAAGAGGTTGAAAGAAAGCTGTGGCCGGGTTATGTTCTCGTTAAGGTAGCTGTATCTTATGATCAGGATAACCGCCCCACAATGAGCGACGAAGCTTGGCTTCTTATCCGCAACACAAGAGGAGTTACCGGCTTTGTCGGTCCTGAAAACAAAGCAATTCCCCTTACCGATGAAGAGGTTATCAGGCTCGGAGTCGAGAAGAAGATTGTTGAGGTTTCCTATGCGGTCGGCGATACTGTCAATATTATCGCAGATCTGTTCGAAGGATTCTCGGGAATTGTTGATGAAATCAACCTTGATGAAAACAAGGTTAAGGTTTCGGTATCCGCACTCTTTGGTAAGAATACAATTGTTGAGCTTGAGCTTGACGATGTTGAGCTTGCCGAATAATCACGGTAATTTGAGGGCTATGCCCTTTCAAATTTAGCGCTTCGGCGCAGTCGCACGGGCTTATTCGTGTCGGCTTCGTGGGAGGAGCAAAAATCATAATTGCTCCGCCATTCACCACATTTTATGGAGGTTAATTAGTTATGGCACAGAAAGTTGTTGGCTTAATTAAGTTACAGATCCCCGCAGGTAAGGCCACTCCGGCTCCCCCTGTAGGTCCTGCTCTCGGTCAGCACGGCGTTAACATCATGGCTTTCACCAAGGAATTCAATGAGAGAACAAAGAACGATATGGGTCTCATCATTCCTGTTGTTATCACCGTTTATGCAGACCGCACATTCTCATTCATCACAAAGACCCCGCCCGCAGCAGTCCTCATCAAGAAGGCTTGCGGTATCGACAGCGGTTCGGGCGTTCCCAACAAGACCAAGGTTGCATCCATCACTTCAGAACAGGTTCGCAAGATTGCTGAGCAGAAGATGCCTGACCTCAACGCAGCTTCAGTTGAAGCAGCTATGAGCATGGTAGCAGGTACTGCACGCAGCATGGGCGTTACTGTTGTTGATTGATTTGCAAACTGTGGGAGGAAAAATCCGATTTAACCACATGATTGGGAGGAAATAATTATTATGAAACACGGAAAGAAATATAACGAAAGTGCTAAGCTCGTAGAAAAAGCAACTCTCTACGATCCCGCTGATGCACTTGAGCTTGCAGTTAAGACCGCAAGTGCTAAATTTGACGAGACAGTTGAAGTTCACATCCGTCTTGGTGTTGACTCACGTCATGCAGACCAGCAGGTTCGTGGCGCAGTTGTTCTTCCTAACGGAACAGGTAAGACTGTCAGAGTTGCAGTTTTTGCCAAGGGTGCAGATGCTGATGCAGCAGCTGCTGCAGGTGCAGAAATCGTCGGTGCAGAAGACCTTGTTGCTAAAATCCAGGGCGAAGGCTTCATGGATTTCGATGTTGCTATCGCAGCACCCAACATGATGGGTCTTGTTGGCCGTCTCGGTAAGGTTCTCGGTCCCCGTGGACTTATGCCCAGCCCCAAGGCAGGTACAGTTACTCCTGATGTTGCAAAGGCAGTAACAGAAGCTAAAGCCGGTAAGATTGAATACCGTCTTGACAAAACAAACATCATCCATTGCCCCATCGGCAAGGCGTCCTTCGGTGCAGAGAAGCTCGGTGAAAACTTTAATACTCTTCTTGATGCAGTTGTTAAGGCTAAGCCCGCAGCATCAAAGGGTCAGTATATCCGCTCATGCGTTCTTGCAACAACTATGGGCCCCGGCATTAAGGTTAACCCCAACAAGGTCGGCACAGCTTCTGTTGAAGGCTGATTTGATTTTTCGAGGTGAACGGTTGATTCTGTTCACTCGGTTCGGAATTTTTTATAAAAGTTCTTGACAAAAGTGTATTACTGTGGTAATATACTAACGCTGTTCTTTTTAAGACAGCAGGTGCTTTTCGCATAATGGTTGTTTAACCGCCTGCCGAGAGAGGATGCATAGAAAAGTAATTTTGCTATGTTATGCCCTTTCTGCGGTTTGCGGAAAGGGCTTTAATTTTTGTTTAGTATTCCGCATGGAGGTGAAAAATAAAATGCCCAGTGAAAAAGTTTTAGAGCAGAAGAAGGCAGTCGTTGCTGACCTTACCGAACAGCTTAAAGGTTCAGTTGCAGGTGTTGTTGTTGATTATAAAGGCATCACAGTTGCTGATGATACCAAGCTCCGTAAGGATCTCCGTGAGGCAGGTGTTAAGTATTCGGTAGTTAAGAATACTCTCCTCGGTCTCGCTGCAAAGAACGCAGGTCTTGATGATCTTACAAATGTTCTTGAAGGAACAACAGCTATCGCTATCAGCCCTGAGGATCATACTGCTGCTGCAAGAATCCTCTCCAAGTTTGCTGATACTCATAAGAATTTTTCAGTTAAGAGCGGTTACCTTGAGGGTAAGGTAGTTGACACAGCTACTATTGACTCTCTTGCAAAGCTCCCCACCAGAGAAGTTCTTCTTGCAACTGTTTGCAACGCATTCAATGCACCCATCGCATCCTTCGCCCGTGCTATTCAGGCTATCGTTGATAAGGGCGGCGAAGCTGCTCCTGCCGCAGAAGCAGAAGCTTAAAATTTAAAAAATTAAAAACTATTATAATTGGAGGAAATTAAAATGGCATCAGAAAAGATTAATGCTATAATCGAAGAAATCAAAGTTCTTACAGTTCTTGAGCTTTCAGAGCTCGTTCACGCAGTTGAAGAAGAATTCGGCGTATCAGCCGCTGCTGCAGTTGCAGTTGCTGCTCCCGCAGAAGCAGGTGCTGCTGCTGCTGAAGAGAAGACCGAATTTGATGTTATTCTCGCTGAAGTTGGCGCAGAAAAGATTAAGGTTATCAAGGTTGTTCGTGAGATCACAGGTCTCGGTCTTGCAGAAGCAAAGGCTCTTGTTGACGGTGCTCCCAAGGCTCTTAAGGAAGCAATTTCCAAGGAAGATGCTGAAGCTGCAAAGGCAAAGCTTGAAGAAGTTGGCGCAAAGGTTGAACTTAAATAAGTTTGATTTATCAGAATTCGGTGTGGCTTTTCGGGTCACACCGTTTTTTTATTATCACACATCTTGACAAATTCTGATAATTGTGTTATTTTAGTAACACAAAAAGACACGAGGATGGTGTTTATAATGTTTGCCGGATATATCCGTGAAATTGACTCAGTTGGCAGAATAGTTGTTCCGATGCAATACAGAAAAGAGCTTGGAATCGTTTCAAAGGGCAGTACCGTTGAAATGTTTTGCGATGGAAAGCAGATTGTAATGAAGAAGGCAACGCCTAACTGCATTTTTTGTTCCTCGGAGGATGAGCTTGTTCTTTTTGAAGGCAAGTACATCTGCAAAACTTGTTTTGAAAAGATAAAGAATGCAGAATAATTTTCTGCATAAAATGAAATATAAAGTTTTAATATCAGCAAAATGAAACAGAGGCAATTGTCATGTCAGAAAAAAAGAAAGTTTTGTTTATAATTAATCCATGTGCAGGAAGAGATAAAACGAGAAAAACGGCAGAGGAAATTATTTCACTTTTTCCAGCCGATGATTTTGAATTTACAGTTGAAAAGACTACCTGTCAGGGCGATGCAACAAATATTGTTGAAAGAAGCCTTGCGGACCATGATTTTGTTATTTGTTGCGGCGGAGACGGAACATTCAATGAGACTGTCAACGGTGTTCTTCGTCTTCAAAGCCATAAACCAATAGGCTATATTCCCACAGGTTCAACCAATGACCTTGCTTCAACAATCGGCATTCCGACAAAGCTTGAGGATGCGGTTAAAATTATTATTTCGGGCGAAACAAACAGTTATGATATTGGCTGTCATAACGGCAGGTTCTTTACATATGTTGCTTCCTTCGGACCCGGCACAAGACTTTCGTACAGCACCTCGCAGAAGATGAAAAACAAGCTTGGTCATGCCGCATATATGATTAACGGCTTCGTGCTCAAGATTATCCCTACTCTCAAAGAAATAAAACCCATTCACATCAAGATTGAATATGACGGCGGAGTGCTTGATGAAATTTTCTATTTTGCATCGGTGTCAAACTCAACCTCCGTAGCAGGTCTTTTCAAGTTTGACAAAAATGCGGTCAAGCTTAATGACGGAAAATTTGAGGTGCTTCTCGTAAGGCACATGAGAAGTCCGCTTGATTCATTCAGAATGCTCGGAAAGATGATTCGCAAGGATTATGACGGCAAGGAACTGATGTTTTTAAGCACCTCACAGGCCAAATTCACCTTTGATGAACCTCACGCATGGACTCTTGACGGCGAATTCGGCGGCGAACCGACAACAGTCAGCTTTTCTGTTCTTCCCGGAGCTGTCAATATTTTCTCGCCTAAAAATCTGATGTTTGTTGATAAAACAGAATAAGAACCTTATTGTTGTAAATAAGCAAAAAGACTGCATTCTTTTTTACGAGTGCAGTCTTTGGTCTTTGTTTATTGAATTTCGGCAAGCTTTCTGCCCATGAGAACTCCCATGACCGAAGCCATCATAAGACCTCTTGTCCAGCCGCTTGAATCGCCGAGACAATGAAGACCTTTGACATTTGTGTTAAAATCCTTATCCATTTTTATTCGGTTGCTGTAAAACTTCAATTCGGGAGAATAGAGAAGTGTTTCTCTTGAAGCAAAACCGGGAACAACATGGTCAACTGCCTGAATAAAGTTGATAATATTGACCATTGAACGGTAAGGCATGGCGGCGGTTATGTCGCCTGCAACGGCATCAACAAGGGTTGGCTTCACATTGGACTGCATAAGCTCCTTCTGCCATGTCCGTTTTCCGTCAAGAATATCTCCGTAACGCTGAACAATTATATGACCTGCTCCGAGCATATTAGTCAGCTCTCCGACCTTCTGAGCGTAGGTGATAGGCTGGTTGAACGGTTGATTGAAATTATGTGAGCAAAGAATTGCAAGATTGGTGTTGTCGGACTTGAGGTCTTTATATGAATGACCGTTGACAACTGCAAGGTCATTATCATAGTTTTCCTGGCTTACGAATCCTCCCGGATTCTGGCAGAAGGTACGGACCTTGTTTTTGAAGGGCAGGGGATAGCCGATAAGCTTTGATTCATAAAGCACATCATTGACAGTCTCCATAATTTCGTTTCTGACCTCAACACGAACGCCGATGTCAACCGTGCCCGGTTGATGGGCAATATTATGCTGTGCACATTTTTCTTCGAGCCAGTCTGCTCCTCGTCTTCCAGCGGCAATAACGGTATGCTCCGCAAGAATTTCAAGATTTTCTTTTCCGTTTGAAATGCAGACTCCTTTGCAGATGCTTCCTTCCATGATTATGTCAAGGCATTCATAGCCGAACATCATATCTACGCCGTTTTGAAGAAGATTTTGCTCAATTGCATAATAAAGGTCTCTCGCTTTTTCCGTGCCGAGGTGTCTGATTGGACAGTCAACAAGCTTCAGACCGGTCTGAATTGCTCTTTTTCGGATTTCCTTGACCGCTTCATAGTTGCTGATGCCTTCTATTTTTTCATCTGCACCGAATTCGAGATAGATTTTATCGGTATAATCTATCGTATCCTGTGCAATGTTTTCTCCGATAAGAGACGGAAGGTCTCCGCCAACTTCATAGCTCAGAGAAAGCTTTCCGTCAGAGAATGCACCTGCACCGGAGAAGCCCGTTGTGATATGACAATAGGGCTTGCAGTTCATGCATTTGCCTGTTTCGGATTTTGGACAGCTTCTGTTTTCAATTGCTTTGCCCTTTTCAACTATTAAAATTTTCTGCTTACTGCCTTTTTTTATCATTTCAAGGGCAGTGAAAATTCCTGCCGGACCGGCACCGATAATGACAGTATTATATTTCATATGAATCTTCCTTTACATAGAAAGACCCGCCTTTTTCTCGGCGGGTCTTGTTGTTATTCTGCTATTCTCTTGATAATGGAAACACAATCGTCATAATCCATAATCTTGGGAACGGGATAGAGGGGGTTGCCTTCTCTGAGTGCTCTGTTTGCGATGGTCGGAATATCTTTTTCGAGAATCTTAAGATGCTCGGGAATATTCATCATCCTGTTGAATTCCTTGATGTTGGAAATGAAAAGCTCTGCCTTCTGCGAAGCATTCATTCCGGCAGTTTCAAGGCCTGCGATGTCGGCAAGCTTTGCAAGAGCTTCCGCCGCCGTTTCGCCGAAATATTCAAGAACATAGGGAAGGATAACAGCATTTGCAAGGCCATGAGGAGTTCCGTACATACCGCCGAGGTTATGTGCGATTGCATGAACATAGCCAACATATGCTCTGGTGAACGCAATACCTGCAAGATAAGATGCTTCAAGCATATTCTCTCTTGCGGTGAGGTTTTTGCCGTCACTGTAAGCGGTGAAGATGTTATCGAAGATAAGCTTCGTTGCTTTTTCAGCCGCTTCAATAGTGCCTTTTGTGTTGCTGTGACCGATATAAGCTTCAACTGCATGAGTAAGAGCATCCATGCCCGTTGTTGAGGTTATGTGGGGAGGAAGGCCGACTGTAAGCTCAGGGTCAAGAACCGCATATTTGGGACGGAGAACCGGATCCTGAAGAGCATATTTTTCGTGGGTCTTGGGGTCTGAAACAACAGCGGCAATAGTTGTTTCGGAGCCTGTGCCGGCAGTTGTGGGAACAGCATAAAGAGTTGGAAGCTTCTTCATAATCTTGAGAGAACCTCTCATCTGCTGAACTGTTTTATTGGGCTTCGCAATTCTTGCAGCCGCCGCCTTTGCACAGTCCATGGGAGAACCGCCGCCGAAAGCGATAACTGCCGAACAGCAGTGACTCATATAAAGGCTTCTTGCTTCCTCGATATTATCTATTGTGGGATTGGGCTGAGTGCCGTCATAAACAACATAGTTGATTCCTGCTTTGTCAAGTCCCTCAAGAAGGCCGTCAAGAAGATGAAGACCCATAAGGCCCTTATCTGTTACAACGAGAACGCTGTTGTGACCGTTTGCCTTGACAATTTCGGGGAGCTTTTTAACACTGCCTTCACCCTTGACGAGCTGAGGCTCTGTCCAATCAAGAAAATTAACCGCAACACGGAAAACTCCCTGATAAGCTCTGCAATACATTTTATATAAAGTTGATGCAGCCATTTTGAATACCTCATTTCATGTTTGCTTTATTTGCTCCATAATTGTAACATAATCTTATGTAATATTCAATAGTTTATTTAATAAAAAGCTCTCATAAAAGCTCTCAGAAAAAGCTCCCATCCGAGTTGGACGGGAGCAATTTTGTTATACGCTTGTTTTGCCGAGATTGTTAAGCATATCAATGATTTTTTTGAGGAAACCGAACTGAAGAATTTTTACGATTCCCTGAGGAATATCATTGAGAAGGAAGCTGAGAAGCTTCTGACCGAGAACAACGATTCTGTATGAGCTTGCATGAACCTCAAAGGTGTAGGTCTGGGTTGCTGTTCCGATGGTTACCCAATCGCTTCCTGTATACTTCTGCTGATTGAATTTAACCGTGAAAACAAGATCACCGGTTGCAGTCGGAGTGAATGAAGTCTTAACGCTGCATGAATATTCGCCTTCACCCTGGTTTGTTGAGAAGGTTGCGGGGACAAATCTTGTGTCACCGTAAGTAAGCTCTGTTGTTCCGGGATTATCGCAGGTGAAATAGAATGAGAATTCAGTACCATTATAGAGAGGATCTGAACTATTGAGATTTAAATAGCACTTGTTAATCGATGCGGCATAGCACGCTCTCTCGTTTGTGTGAACGGGAAGCCCGTCACTGATGGGAGTTTCTTCCTCGCCTGAGGTATATGTTTTTCTTGTAACTATCATGTAGTCTGTGTTAGGTGTGAGATCCTTGAACACATTGCTTGTCTGCCAGTTTACGCCGCCGTCTTTTGAATAAATCTGACCTGCAACTGCCGCAACTGTGATTGATCTGTCTGTTTTATCAATAAGAACAGGTGTTGCAGGAGGAGTCTGATCGCTTGCCGCAAGGGTTGTAGGGAAAGCTTTTGCGGCAGGACTTGCGTAAGCTGTTTCGGTTTCTTTGTATCTTGCGTAGATGCAATACTGTGTCTGAGGATTAAGATTTTTGAAGATTGCGGAATCGCTGTAAACGGGTTCGTCAGAGCTTGAAACGGGAAGAATTGCATATTCGATGCCTGTTGTTGCGTTAACTTCAATTGATGTTGCCTTAATCTTGGAAGGAACAGGGGCTGTGGGAGCATTCTGACCATTCTTGAGCTTGATTGTGAACTCATTAGTTGCAGAATAGGTCTCGGTATCGTAGACGATTGTTCCCTTAACCGTGTAAGACTTGCCTTCTACAAGATTGTAGAAGATGGTGTTCTTGGTTTCATCGTTAACCATACGATCCACTGATTCATTTTCAATCTTGAAGGTGATTGTGTAATCAACATTGTTGATGTTGATTACTGCTTTCTTGACCTCTATCTGCTTTTTCTTTACATCAAGAGTGCAGTTGGTTGCGTTGAGAACATACTTGGTGAATTCCGGTGCTGCTGCGCTTGCCGCAACTGCCATACATGAGAATGTAAGAAGCATGGCAAGGAGAAGCGACATAGCTTTCTTTGAAGCTGTTGTGAACTTTGTCATATTTTTTTCCTCCGTTTTATTACTTCCCGATAGTTCGGGCTGTTGCGAGTATTATAACACAGAAAAGAACAAAATGGAATACCCATTTATAAATAAATTATTAACATTAAGGAAAAATCAAGAAAAAATTCACCCGTAACCTGCTGTTACGGGTGAAAATATCAATCCGGTTATTCTGAGAAAGAATTACTTCCTGTCGTTTTCATCGAAAATATCTCCGCATTCGGGACAGAACTTCGGAGGATGATGTGGGTCTTCAGGCTCCCATCCGCATTTATCGCAACGATAAAGGGGAGCACCTTCGGGTTTCTTTGCACCGCATTCGGGGCAGAATTTTCCTTTGTTTACTGCTCCGCAAGCACAGGTCCAGCCTTCTGCTTCTGGCTTCTTTGCACCGCATTCCGTGCAGAATTTACCGGATGCAACATTTCCGCAGGTACATTTCCAGCCTACTGCCGCAGGAGCCGTAGCCGGTGCAGGAGCTGATTGAGCCTGTTGCTGATTATACTGCTGATTGACGCTCATGATATTTGCCGAATTGTTGGCGGCAAAGCCCTGAGCCATGTTCATGCCCATGAATCCGAGCATTGCACCGCCTGAATTATTGGCGGCATCCTTCATTGACTGGGTTGCGGCTTCCATGTATGCACCTGCTCCGAGCTTTGAAGAGGAAAAAGCAGCTTTTTTCTGCAATTCCTTGATTGTATCCTCGTCTTCCTTGCTGAGAGTTGCGGAATTGAGTGCAACTGAAACGATTTCAATACCTCTTGTTTTACGCCATTTTGTGCTTAAAACCTCGTTCATTGCGTTGCAGATTTCTTCGGTATGACCGGGAAGTGAGCTGTAACGGATGCCGAGATCGCCGATTTTGCAGAATGCGGGCTGAAGAGCGGAAAGGAATTCGGATTTGAGCTGACTATCAATTTCGCTTCTGTCATATCTGACTGCAACATTTGCACAGACATTGGTGTAGAAAAGAATCGGGTCAGCAATGCGATAGGAATAAATACCGTTGCAACGGATTCCGAGATCCGTGTCAAGACCTATGTTGTTATCAACAACACGGAACGGAATGGGATTCTGAGTTCCGAATTTATTGTCAATAAGCTCTTTTGTGTTGAAATAATAAACTCGCTGATCCTTGCCTGTGTCTCCGCCATAGGTGAACCTTTTGCCGAGAGTTGAGAATGATGCTTTGATTGAATCACCGAGATTGCCGGAGAAAATGCTGGGTTCAGTTGATGAATTATAAGTGAATTCACCGGGTTCTGCACAAACCTCAACAATTTTGCCCTGTTCAACGATAATCATGCACTGACCGTCTGCAACAGCAATGCCCGAACCGTTTGAAATGATGTTGTCGCTGCCCTTGGTGTTTGAGGAACGGGATGAAATACGCTTCTGACCCTTGACCATAATTGTTTCTTTGTCAAGAGCTTCGCAATAGAAAAATTCCTTCCACTGGTCAGCAAGTGTGCTGCTGAGTGCACCGATTCCTGCTTTTATAAGTCCCATATTTCTTCTCCTTTCGGAATTTTTGTTTGAATTATTTCACTATAGTATAATAATATCATACCATTTGTGAAATGGCAATAAAAAATTTTTGTTCTTCACATTTTATTCCTAACCGCAAAAATGGTACAGCCGCAGACAGTTTCCTGCCTACGGCTGTATCTATCTAATCCTCTATCGACCCTCATTACATAAGGAGTATTATATATTATTGATAGTCTTAATTAACATCTGATTACTGCGAGTCGGAATTTTCTGAACATTACTGCCGTTGAGCAAAAATATTCGTCTAATATTTT
This sequence comes from Ruminococcaceae bacterium UBA1730, assembly GCA_002315935.1. Classification (GTDB taxonomy): domain Bacteria; phylum Bacillota; class Clostridia; order Oscillospirales; family Acutalibacteraceae; genus CAG-177. Next base: position 6,933 of record DCII01000066.1, on the reverse strand, counting down.
ATAATTTTCAAATAGTTTTTGCCATATTCTTTCATGGTTAATTTTTGCTTTTTTATGTTATTTTTTACATAATTACGAATTAATGAAAAATTTCACTTGGTATTATCACAGAAATCTTGTTTCCTGTTATGCTAATTTCGGCAAATTGTGTATTGATAATGACGGGATTTTGAGATATAATTATGATGGAAAAATAAGTATACAGGAGAAAGATATGTTAAAACTTGAAAATGTATCGTTCAGGGTCGGAGACAGCGGCTCCGAGTTTGAAATAATAGATAACATCAGTCTTGAAATTCCCGACGGTTCATTTACCGTTATCACGGGTCCCAACGGAGGCGGAAAATCCACTCTTGCAAGGCTGATTATGGGAATTGAAAAGCCGACAAGCGGCAAAATTCTTTTCAACGGCACGGATATAACCGATATGTCAGTCACGGAAAGAGCAAAGCTCGGCATCGGATACGCATTCCAGCAGCCGCCGAGATTCAAGGGCTTGACGGTTCGCCGCTTGCTTTCTCTTGCCGCAGGAAGCGAGCTTCCCGAAGATGAATGCTGCGGTTATCTCACAAGCGTAGGTCTCTGCTCAAAGGATTATCTTAACAGAGAAATGGATGCTTCCCTTTCGGGCGGCGAAGCAAAAAGAATTGAAATTGCCACTCTCATGGCAAGAAAACTCGGACTTGCCATCTTTGATGAGCCTGAAGCCGGAATTGACCTCTGGAGCTTTTCAATGCTTGTTGAATCCTTCAAGGCAATGAGCGAGGGAAATCATAACAGCGTGCTGGTTATTTCTCATCAGGAAAGAATTATGCAGCTTGCCGACAGAATGATAGTTATTGCAGACGGAAAAGTCAGAGACACAGGCTCGAAGGAAGAAATCTTCCCCAGACTTATGGGTGAATTCAACGAGAACTGCGGTTTCAGAGGAAGGGGGAATGAATGATGGATAAGATAGATTCAGAGCTTCTTCAGGCTATTGCCGACATTCACGAGGTTCCCGAGGGTGCATATAACATCCGGAAAAACGGTGAAGGCGTTTCAAGGCGTTCAACTGCAAACATTGAAATAGTTCAGAAAGCCGATAAACCCGGCATTGACATTATTGTTGCTCCGGGCACGAAGAACGAGAGCATTCATATTCCCGTTATCATCACAGAATCGGGACTTGACGAGGTTGTTTATAATGATTTCTATGTAGGCGATGATGCGGATGTGCTTATAGTTGCAGGCTGTGGAATTCACAACTGCGGCGACCAGAAATCACAGCACGACGGCATTCATTCTTTCCACATCGGCAAGAATGCAAAGGTTAAGTATATTGAAAAGCATTACGGCGAGGGTGACGGAAGCGGTGCAAGGGTGCTTAACCCCGTAACTGTTGTTGAACAGGATGAAAATTCTGTTTGCGAAATGGAAATGGTTCAGATTAAGGGCGTTGATTCAACTGTCAGAGACACAAAGGCTTCACTTGAGGCAGGTGCAAAGCTCATCGTTACGGAAAGACTTCTTACCCACGGCGAACAATACGCACGCTCCGATATGGAGGTCAGTCTTAACGGCGAGGGTGCTTCATCGCAGATTATCTCACGCTCTGTTGCTAAGGATAATTCAAAGCAGATTTTCCATCCGAACGCAATCGGCAATGCGGAATGCAAGGCTCATGTTCAATGTGATTCGATTATCATGGATAATGCGACAGTCAGCTCAATCCCCGCAATAACCGCAAACTGTGCCGATGCTCAGATAGTTCACGAAGCGGCAATCGGCAGAATCAATAATGACCAGCTTGTCAAGCTCATGACATTCGGAATGAGCGAGGAGGAAGCGGAAGAGGTCATCATAAGCGGATTTCTTAAATAACAAAAAACTCCGGAAGTTAATTCTTTCGGAGCTTTTTCATGACAAAAGGCTGTGCCCGATGACACAGCCTTGATTAATCAGTTCTTTGCGTTCTTCTCTTCGAATTTCTTTCTTTCGGCTTCTTCTTTTTCAGCCTTTTTCTTGTCGAGTGCCTCATACATCATTTCGTGAATCTTATCAATTTCAACGCCGTCAGCAACGAGCTTCTCATATTCCTCTGAAGGAATACCGCCGACAAAGCACTGCTTATACTTTACATAATCGCCCTTTGAAGCGATGAGAATGTTGATTCCGAGAAGAAGAGCGAGAGAAACAAAATAAACGATAACTCCGATTCCGAGTTTTCCTGAAACAAATTCAGGGAACACGCCGTTAATCTGAGTAGCAAATCTGCTGAAGAAAATAACCGAAACAATTGCAGTAACAATTGAAATGCAGTTGTTGACTATGTTTCTGCCCTTTCCGTGAGGTCCGCAGGCTGAGGTGAGAGCAAAGAGACCTACAATGATGAAAACGAGCGAAAGAAGAATGCCGACAAGAGCAATAAAATATGAAGTGAATGCTGAACCGACAAGCTTTGAACCCATCATTGTGAAGAGTGCACCGAAATCAAGAGAAGAAGCAAGGTTATAGATTTCAACTGCGTTGATGCTCTTGGTTGTCTGCTCAATCATCGGACCGCTGAAGGTAACGCTTGCAAGCGGAAGCATGAGTGCACCGATGGGGAGAAGGGAAAGGAAAATTCTTGCAATAGCAAGAGGCGAACCTACGAATGAGGCTTTGAGTCTGTCAATCTTCTTCTGAAGATGAGCGTGCTCAAGCTCAGCTGAATCAGCTTCATCCATAAGCTTTTCATCCAATCCGTAATATACAAGATTGACTCCGCACTTCGGGCAGTTCGGACGCCAATCAAAGAATGTGAGTTTGTGACCGCATTTAGGACAGTTTGCCATAGTCTTTCCTCCGTTGCATGGTAAAATAAAAGTTCATATTATTTTACCATATAGAATCAATTAAATCAATTGTGAAGTATTACCAAAAAGAAATAAGATTTTTTGACATATTGGACATTAAGGAAGCTATGGTTAAGTTAATCCACCGTCTGCGGTTATGACCTGAGCAGTTATGTAATCGGAGTCTCCGCCTGCGAGAAACGACACTATTCCGGCGATTTCTTCAGGCATTCCGAATCTTCCCATGGGAATCTCGTTTGCAAATGCAGCCTTCTCTTCTGCGGAAAGATTATCGTTCATTTTCGTGTCAATCGCTCCCGGAGCGATGCAGTTGACTTGAATGTTGCTCGGAGCAAGCTCTCTTGCAAGAGCCTTTGTCAGACCGATTACCGCCGCCTTGGTCGCCGAATAAACCGTTTCGCAGGATGCACCGCAAACGCCCCACATAGATGAAATATTGATGATTTTTCCGCTCTTTTCGTGAATCATGTGAGGAACCGCAAATTTACAGCAATTGAAAACGCCTTTGAAATTCACGGCTGTCAAGAGATCAAAATCGTCCTCGGTGATGTCGGTGAAAAGCTTTTGCTGGGCAATTCCCGCATTGTTGACAAGCACAGAAACGCCGCCGAAATAATCGGTGGCGTCTGCGAATATGCTTTTAATATTTTTATAATCGGAAACATCGGCTTTGTAAATTTTGTGTTTGACTCCCATATCCGAAAGAGCGGAATCAAGAGCCTTTGCACCTTCTTCATCGGAATGATAGCAGGCGGCAATCTCAAAGCCGTCACGGGCGAGACGCAGAGCAATTTCGCTCCCTATTCCGCCGGATGCTCCGGTAATAAATGCACATTTCTTCATAGCGATTTTTATCAGGATTCGGTGCCCATGAGCTTTGACATATCCATATATCCGACGGGAACCTTGAACTTGGATGAATCAACATAGGTTGAAACGGAGTTTATTTCCATAATGGTTGAGTCGCTGTCTATGTTTGTTTCAATTCTCTTGAGAATGCCGTCAAGATAATAGTATTTGACTGACTGACCATCTACTTCATAGTTTTCGCAGATGTAGTTTTTGCCGTCAACTGTAACATCGGCGGTTGAAACGTATGTGCCGTTCTGAACCGCACCGATGATTTCATCAACGCCGAGATCCTCTTCTTCGGCAGTTGAAGCGGAATAATATGTGCGAAGGATCGGAAGAATCATATAGCAGGTTCCGTCACGGAGAAGGAAATTGCACTTGGTTGAACCTTTTTCGCTGACGGGCATAGTCGTTTCGAGATAATACATTTCACCATTTCTTGAAATGGTAATCGGCAAAGTCATGGATTCGCCGCCGACTGTTGTTTTGATAACGAATGAAGCGGTGAATTTGGTTCCGCTGAGGATTTCCTTATAGTCGGGAGTTGAATCATATCCTCCGGCTCCGCCACTGCTTCCGCCGCTGCTTTTGCCGTCGTTATTGCTGACAACCTTGGTCGTGCCGCCCGCAGTTTCAACTTTGGTTGAACCGACTCTCTTGTCGCTGACCTTGCCGTAAATCTTTTCAACTCTGACATTCTTCTGCTTTGCGGTAATCATTTCTTCGCCCATTGCAAGAGTGGGAGCAACCTCAGTGCTGTCAATAAGTCCTTCCATTGAGTCTGAGTCATTCAGAGCATCAAGAATTGACTGTGCTTCGGGAGTGAGAGAACCGTCTGCCTGAGTAGCTTCCATAACCTTTACGGCTTTTTCTTCAACAACAACGTTGCTACTGTCAACGGTTACTTCCTTGCCCTCTTCATCAATATAGAAATACTGAGTGTTTCCGTCTGCATCAACATCAGCCTGAACGCTGTGTTTTTCTCCGTCTGAACCGACAGCGAATGCTTCGCTCTGCATTTCGGTAACTTCTTCATTGCCCTTGTCAACCTTGCGGCACGCTGCAAAGCTGAAAAGCAGTGCAAAAACCAAAATCAATGCAACAATACTTTTTTTCATAAATAACTTCCTCCAAATGAGTTGTGAAAAAGCACAATATATAGCACTTATGCTATAAGAATATACTTTTTTGAAATATAAATCAAGTGTAGTTTGTAAAGAAATTGTTTCGGATTTGTAACGGATGGATGCTTGCAAAGAGCATATTGAAAGAAATATTTAAAAAATATGAAAATATACTTGAAAAAATGAAACAAATCTATTATAATATCACGGTATCACTGATATTTGCTGGTATGGCTCAGTTGGTAGAGCAGCGCATTCGTAATGCGCAGGTCGTCGGTTCGAGTCCGACTACCAGCTCCAAAAGACACCTTTGGGTGTCTTTTTTCATGTATGACGGGCATATCAATGCTCTGTGGTGAAAGTCCACTGGGAGGTAGTTACCGACCAACCCGAAAGCGAAAAAATATTAAACGCCGCAGATGAATTTTTCACCTGCGGCTGAAATTATTTTCTCTTGTTTTTGATAATTGTTTTAACTATCGTTCTGCCCGCAATCGGAGAAATGAGCGAAGCTGCGGTCATAGCGGCTGTATCAATGAGCTTATTTGTCCGTTCCTTCTTCATTCGTTCATTTTCCATTTCGTTCTGAATGCGGAGAAGCTCAACCTGCATGAGTGCCTTTTTTTCTCTTTCTTTTTCTATTGCCTCCTTGAGCGATGCTCCGCAATTCGGGCAAAGCTCGTTTTCGGAAATATCCACATAGGTTTCGCAGAATGAACAGAGCACTCTGTTTTCATTTTCGTTACCGGAATTGCCCATTATTTCAGCTTTCATTGCCGTGAGCCGGGCAGCTTCTCTGTATGATAATTCATCCTTTTCGTCATTCTTGATTTCGGGCTTTTTAATCAGAAGCTTCCATTTTCCCGAAAGAGCAAGGGTTACGCCGAGGAGAACAAGAACAATCAATATAACGAGCAAGTCAATGCCGTCCATTTTGCACCTCCAACAGTTGATAACTGAATTATATCACAATTGTAATTCTTGTCAATGCATCAGGATTGAAAAATGCTTCCTGATATGATATTATATGTAAATAATCTGAGTGGGGAATGGGTATTATGGAGGAGAGGAATATTAAAAGAATATATTATTTCGATAAACTGAAAATATTTGCGGCATTTGCGGTTATTGTTATTCATGTTTCGGCACAGAATTGGCGTTCGGGAGAGGTTATGTCAACCGAATGGCTCTTTTTCACAATTCTTGATGCAGTTTCAAGATGGGCGGTTCCCGTATTTATTATGATAAGTGGTTCACTCTTCCTGAGCAAGGAGAGGGGAATAAAGCAGATTTTGAGAAACAACATTCTGAGAATGATAACAGCCTTCGTTTTCTGGTCTGTGCTGTATGTTGTTTCCGACAATCATCAGGGAAAAGAAATGACATTTGCAGATGGCTTTCACGATTTTTTAACCGGTCATTATCATCTCTGGTATCTTTTCACCATTGCGGCTTTGTATATGTTGACTCCGTTTATCGCTAAAATAACTGAATCGGAAAAGCTGACAAAATACCTGCTGATTATATCCTTTATATTTTCTATGGTATTGCCGTTTTTGCTCGGTATTTTTTCGGTTTACAGCGAATACTGGAAGGCTCAGGTCAACACGCTTATAAGCAGAACAGACATCAATTTTGTAAAAGGGTATCTGTTTTATTATGTTCTCGGCTATTGGCTTTCTAAAAAAGAAATTACGAAGAGGCTCAGAATTCTTGCGTATTTTGCAGGTCTTGTCGGAGCGGCTTCAATAGTTGTTTTTACGGCTCTCGCTTCGATTCACATGGAGAAATCAAACAGCGTTTTTCTCGATAATTTCACCTTCGGATGCCTTCTTGAATCAATTTCCGTGTTTATCTTCTTCCGATATAACGCTGACAGACGAACGCCTTCGGAAAGGGGAGGCAAAATTATCAGAACGGTTTCGAAATACACATTCGGAGTTTATCTCTGCCATGCGATGGTGCTTGAATTTATCAGCAAAACGCTTCATTTCAACACTCTTTCGATAAATTCGTTCATTGCAGTTCCGCTTCTGGTGCTTATAGTCGGAATTGTGTCGCTTGCGATTTCTGCAATTCTTAATCAGATTCCGATAGTTAAAAAGTATATTGTATGAAAA
>DCII01000024.1:65663-120197 GCA_002315935.1 Ruminococcaceae bacterium UBA1730 | reverse complement strand
ACGGAACCGTACGCACGGTGGTGTGGGAGGACGGGGGTTAGTCACCCCCTCCTACCCGATTTATCAATCAATAAAAATAGCCCTCTGCGACTTTACGAGAAAGAGGCAATAGAGGCTCCCCAAGTATGATTATCGTTGTATTTGCCAAACTATGCGGTAGTTTCCACTTTCTTATTGGCTATTTTCAACAAACTTTCGTCGAAAAATTGATAAATTTCTTAAATTTCGTTCCAGAGATGAGGAGCCCGAAACCAATCCTGCATATTGAGGTACAACAATTGCGAAAGGAGCGAATCCCTATGATGCCACAAAACAAAACCAGGGCTTCTCTGTTTAGGTTTGGGAGTATTCCATAGCCAGTCAATGACAAAACTCTTTAATTATTATATTAACGCAAAAATATTTACATTAAAAAATTATGAAGACATTTAACGTCAGAAAGGATAACCACCTATGAAAGAATACAAGTCCAAAGTCATAAGCCTTGACGGCAATCGAAAACTTCAAAACGCTTTAAGAAAGGCGGGCTTAAACCTCTTTAATCCGAGAGGAGGCTGGAATGGATATGGTTACGATAGACTTCCGCTCGCAGTCAACATCACGTCCCTGTCAGAAATGAGGAAATACAACAAGATAAAAAAGAAATTGATGCTCTTCCCCCTTCAAAAAAAGTAGCTCTGACAGAGGAGGAAAAAATAGAAAGATGGGCCAGAAGGCTCGCTAAACTTTCCGGAATAGCCCAAGAAGAAGCAATCGATATCGCCCACGACAAGCTGGAATATAAAGAAGAGAGAATCAGCGTATGGGTAGAAAGGCAATGCGACAGATTCTCAGTAAGGCGACAAAAATTGATAAATAAAAAGCTCCGCGAAAATCCGCTTAGGTACATTAAGGACAAAGAACACGCTTTTGCAATTCTTGCCGCCTCCAATAGGCATAACAACTCAGATTATGAAGAAATGCTTGAATTCGCAAAAGAAAAAGCTCTTTTGGGCGAAATTGAATACGATGAAATCCAAGAATGGGCTCGAATGCATTGTACTTACTATGACAGTTATTACGATGATGACAACAATGATGATGACTACGAAACCTACGAAGACTGATTATTACTTCGTATTTTCAGCATCCTTCAATGCGACTTGCTGAATACTGAAAGATTTTTTTCTTAGTTCTTGCATTTAGTTTGTGAAGACACATTTCTTCAAAAAATTTTTACGGAAAGGAGATACTACGATGGTTAAGATTCACGCAAACAAGAAGTATGACACTTCGACCGCAACCCTGCTTTATGACGCCCAAAAGTCGGATTACTATTACTTGCCGCTATTTGAGCTGTATAGGAAAGTGTCCGGCGAGTACTTTGCTTTTGTTTTCGATCTGGAAGATATCGTTCTTGTTACCTTCGAGTCAGAGGCTGATGCTCAGTGCTTTGCGGAGACCCGTATGTCCGGCGAAGACTATATCCGCATCTGGGGCGACGTCGAGGAGTAATACTATCGCAAGCCTACCGGTGGGCAGATACACCGTGCTTGGCCCTCGAAGTGGCTACCACCACCCCCAAAAACGCAAAAAAAGTTGCTCCGAGGGCCTATTTTTTCTTAATTTTCGTTATATCGCAATAATCGCAAAACGAATCTTATCATATTCTATTGTCTCAATTGACCATCACTCAACAAGGAGGTGAGACCTTTGATATTTATCAGGAACTGCAAAAAATATGACACTTCCACCGCAGAAGATCTGTTCAGCAGAGCTATCTGGGATGAATGCGGAACAACTTGGGAGGTGCTATATCGTAAGCGCTCCGGCGAATACTTCTTGGTAACTTCGGATGACTGGCACAATCGTATTACCGTGTTCGAATCCGTAGACGACATGAAGGCTTGGGCGCAATCCACGATGACGCCTGAACATTATGCCTGCCGCTTCGGCGAGGTGGAAGAATAATATTTTTAAGCCTGCCGGCGGGCAGATACACCGGATTCTTTTTTATAAATTTATATATTACGGAGGTATACATTATGCTAACTGAGCAAGCAAAACGCACACTCCCCAATTTTAACAAGTTTTTTCCAAATGAATTTGTTGGTGTCCTCACATCTCTCGGTTCCAAGCGTGCCGATATTCTGGCCTTTATCCTCAAAAGCAGAAGAAGATCCGACAATTTTTTCGTCGGCAGTTATGACGTAATCGCAAAAAACACAAACACAAGCATTCACACCGTAAGCGACACTATCAATATCCTTCTTAATACAAATTTTATGCGGCGCATCGCCGAGAGTACATATATGATTAACCCTGCAATCATCGTATATGGCGGACAGGCCAATGAAATGATGCTTAATAAGGAATATGCTGATGTGAATAATACACCTTTTCTTTATCCACAAAATAAAAAATCTAAAAATGGAGGCAAAACAAAATGAAAATTTCAGAAACCACAAAAAGATGTTGCCGTAAAGCCAACCTGTATGATTATCTTATGGATTACCATCCGACCTGTTTCAAGAAGGTGGCACCCGAGACAATCCAGTACCTCGAACACGATTCGCTGCATATAACGAGAGGGCACGGTTACCACAGGTTCTCTACCGACGAGTCGGGTAACGCTATTGACTTCTTAATCAACTACCTCGGCTATGATTTTCTGGGTGCGTGTGAAGCCCTGCTCCCTTATGCACCGTCACCGGCAGAACTCGGAATATCAGAAGAGACCGATGACTTCTCCGAGGAATCCGGCTGCCATGTGCCAACCCCTTATGACGGAAAATTCAGGAGAATCTTCGCGTACTTGACGCACACAAAAAAACTCCCCAATATAGTCGTTCAGAAGCTTATCATCGATAACCTGTTATATGAAGATACTCGTCATAATTGTGTATTCATCAACAAGCATAAAACATTCGCCGAAATAAAAGGAACCTGTCCCGATGAATCAGGGAAATATTATAAAGCTAATGCCAAGGATTCTTCGCCTGCCGACTATTGGTGCTATAACCCCTCCAAAAGTAAGAAAGCTTATGTCTGTGAAAGTGCAATTGATGCATTGTCCCTAATGGTTATGCGCAATGAGGATGCGGCCTATGTGTCTATGGGCGGCCTGCAACCACAAAAATTGGAGAAAATCCTCAAGGACTTTGACGATGTAATCATCGCCGTCGACAGCGATGATAAGGCAGATGAATTCTATAATACTCATTGTGAAGGTCTTGCTCGTGAGATTCCCTATGAAAAAGACTGGAACGACGACCTGTGCGTACTCACAATGTAACCGACCCCCCACCGAACTGTTTTGGTGGGGGGATATTTATCGATTTGGCTTTTCATTATTTTGCAATATGACTTTCATTATTATGAAAGTGACAAAACGTCCTCAATCCCTTGTGTATCAAGGCTTCACGGCACTTTTGAGATATCGTGTCTCTTATCTATATAAGGGCAATAATAAAGAGTAATCTAATTGAGCTATGCTCAATAAAATAATACGGCACTATAGTCGATTGGTGCGCCAATGAAGAAAATGATTGAGCAAAAGGCTCAAAAAGTAATACGGCATTACAGGTTTTGGTTCGCCAATGGCTAAATAAAAAATTCGATTCCCTCATTTTTTATCTGCAAACGGAATGCAAAAAGAATCTTCATCTCACTGCCGTGAGAAGACTGCACAGATTCCGGGAATCGAATTTTCCTAAACCAGAGCGTGTAGAGAATCTATCATTTCAATGTCTTGAACTCAATTCTTCATCAACGTGTTGAATCAAATTTTTACAAACGTTCTTACGAACGTAATGCCTTTAACAATGAAAGTTTTGAGGAGACGCAATCTTTCAAAGCCAACCAAATCGTATTGTCACAATCGTTATCTCTAAGTGTTGAGCATTGCTCAATCTCTTCCAATCTGATTATCAATGTGTTGCTTTCAATTGTTAACTATAAGTGTTGAGCAGTAGCACAATTCCTTCCTTTAACACGATTGCATAATGTGTTGTTCTCAATCTTTATCTGCCCGTGTTGTGCGATAGCACAATTGCTTCTGATTGTGTTGTTCCCTTAGGGAGCAATTATTCAGAGTGTATTGAACCAAAGGTTCAATCGTTCTTTTGGTATTGAGACCGAAAACGGTTTCAATAGTTAATAAAGAATAATCTCTAATAATTGAACTAAATGTATGTTATTTCCATATCTTATACCTCAATCATATTGATAAAGAATATGGTATCAGCGAAAGCTTCGATATACCAATTCATTGTTGTAATGAATAATATAACTATTAACGCCGAAAGCCGCCGGAACTTTAGTCCGACGGCCTCGACAAAATATTAGAAGGATGCCACTATGGTTATGATATCATAGCGAGCGTTGTTGCTTATCGTCGGGGGAGCTACCGACGATAAGCCAAAAAAGGAAAAGATGAAAGAATTAAATATTGTTGCTCCCTGTGTCAATCGGTAGCGACAAGGAGGGGTCGCTATCACGTGTGGTATTTTCTTTGTTTTTGAACACGGTGAATAAGTTGGCCGACCTGCTTATCAATGAAGTCGAAACGGTCGCCATCGAGTATACTCTTATACGCAGAAGGCACTCCAACTGCTATGCCGTTACATTGTCCGCAGGGACAAGGTTGGGCCATTATGGGTATTCGAAGCTCTACTCCATCTGCATAAGTCTCAATATACTGCAGCTCAGCAATGTATGAATGTCTGCCTATTGGATCGTATTTAATCAGTTTTACTTTTTGCATCGTTATTTTCTCCTTTATCTTTTTTAATCTATTCCTTATACTCCTTTCTTCATTGCATCTATATAAATATGCAAGATGATTTTTATAAAAAGTCATCATAGAGTAAACCTCATTCTTCGGAGTGGGGCTTTATTTTTTATTGTCAAACCGCAGGTAATGTTCTCCAACCACGCTTATTCTGTTGTGTCCGAGAGCACGGCTGGCCTCAAGCATTGCTGCCTTATCCAGTTTTCGTCCGTCACCTCTGGAATGATATACTTCACTCTGATAACGATGCCCCGTGCCCTTGTTAACTCGGTCATATGGAATCTCGGCAATGGGACGGGCGTATTGGTTATATATCGCAGTCGCATACTCCGCACGATAACCGTGGATGTCGGCGGCACTACTAATATGCGGAAACACCTTACCGTTCCCCGCCGCCTCCATTATTGCTACTATACGGTCAACATCCCCGATAATCGGTGCAAGACGATGCCTGCCTCCTTTTGAGGCGACGGTGACCTCAATGCAGAGGCGACCTCTGTCATCTGTTGCAAGCATATTGCCACGCAAGCCTCGGAGTTTTGCTCGACGAAGACCTGTTGAGCGACAGAATGTGACCAGCTCTTCATTCTTTAATTCAGAAAAATGCTTATCACGCTTTTTAGCGCCTCTGGAGCGTGTTATAACGTCTCTGGTTCGTGATGGGGTTGCGATACCGAGTTCATCGCAAGACACGCCATATAGCTTTGCTACTGCAGATAAATCGAGCTTGAGCGTGTAAGGTGAAAGATCTCTCCGGCTGTCGATCCAATCGGCAATATGTTCACGACATTGTTCAAGCGTTTTGTTGCCGTAATTATCCTTGCAAAATCTAACAAAGTAATTGCATTCCTTCATGTAGGTCTTGAAGGTACTGTAACTGTAGATATATTGGTCGGCAATGCCATTGTGCTTATCCAAATGCTTACTGCACCCGATTTTTAATTTTCCTTCAAGCGTTTCTTGAATTTGCAATGTTAATGATTTTTTGTTTTTGTGGCCCATTGATGATCCCCCTTTCAGCGTTGTTGTTAAGGCTAAACATACCCACATTTGTTTCAGCATCGTTGCCCACCGCTTATGGTTGCGGTATCATCCTTAACAAGCCTCAGGAGTTACGCAATTATGCAGCTGAGACTATACATATCCGTTTACTCGTACATAACTGTACGCGTAACCGTATATGATAGTGAGATGTGCTGAACGATATATAATACACATCTCACTATTTGCCGATGCACTCTGTGCATCGCGTCGGCGCTGACATAAGGTCAGCCATTCGCTCTGATTCGAGCTGTTCGTATGATACCTTTGCCGAATTACGCATCATGCAATTTCCTTTCTCCTTTCTCTAATTAAATATGCAAGGCAACTTTGTAGCAAAAAACGAGCCAAAAATCCATTATGGATCCGGCTCGTTTTTTCTAATATTCCAAATATTTTTTGAAATTTTCTAAAATTTTTTTCGTAAAATCTTAATTTTCGTTAGAACAAATGTTTCGGCCTAAAAAATCGTGCATTTGGGTATGTAATCATTCAACGAAAGGAGTCACCCCTGATGGCAGACCCCAATACAGCGAAAAATGACCAAACTCGAATTGCATTATTAAGTGAAAAACAAGACGAAACGAAATAACTGAAAGGAGAATATTTTGTGAGAGAAAAAACATATTTAGTTCCGGTAAGCACCGAATCGAATGCGTTTTCGGCAAATGATCTGGAGATTGAAACTGTCAACAACAATGATAATAGCATTGTAACTACAACTTCTATAGAAGATATGGGAATTAACGCCATTGGTTATATTCTATCTTCGTTTCTTCCATTTTTAACGGGGCAAAATTCCCAGCCATTCTGCCCACCGCAAGAAGCGTCAAAACGTAGCGGAATCCCATTGAGCCGTATTCGGGCGGACATAATGAAAGGAAATCTCCCTTATATCCACGGTTGTAATTCCCAGATTCTTGAATATGACAAAGTAGTAGCGTATTACAGTTCGATTGCATATGCAAAGGAGGCATAAGATATGAAATTAACTGACAAAACATATAAACCCAAAGCTGTTCGAAACAAAAACGGTGAAATAATCGCTTACCAGTTAAGAGCGGCGAGAATTGCTGATGACGGCACTCGATTAATACCGTTTTCCGAAAATTGGAAAATTCCATCAAACTGGAATGAGTTATCGACAGAGGGAAAAGTTAGTGTCGTTAATCGAGCAAATACTGATTTTCTTCGTCGTTGCAACACTGGGCTTGTAGAGGTCAAAAGTGAAAAAATGTTGCGGTTAGCTAAGGAAGAATCCGCAAAAAAGGAAAAAGCAAAAAAGGACATTACCGTAAGAGAGGCAGCCAAAAGGTTTGTTGATGCAAGAAGCGAAAACAAATCCAAGTATAAGGACAACACCACATCGCAGTACAACAACAATCTCAGATTTGCTCTGGATTTATTTGGCGATAAAAAAATTGCAAATATCAGCAATTCCGATGTCAATAAGCTTAACGCTCTTCTATCCAAACTGGAAAACGAGGGTGTTGTACGTAAAAACGGAACCGTCAAAAAATATGTGCGCGGAAGCATTATCAAGTATTATGCAGCAACGCAGGCACTTTTTGAGTGGGCAAAAGACGAAGGGTATGTGGACGAAAATGTGTTTGTTGGAGCAAAGCCCCAATACGAAGATGGCACAGATGGTTCAAGAACAGAAAGCCATACTCAAGACGAAATAAAAGCTATATTGAACTTAATTAAAGCTGAAGATATAATGTGGCAGGTTTTGTTTAACTTGAGTATTTCAACCGGTGCCAGACGTGGGGAGTGTATCGGAATTGAATGGACTGATATTTCTTACTCGGAAAGAAGCATCTTATTAACAAAACAATTGCAATACAATAAAGAACGCACTTATTATTACAACCCACTAAAAGGAAAAAGATCAAGAGTAATCTATCCTAACGATACATTCTTTGACCTTCTTGCAATATATCGTCAACAACTCATTGATGTCTTCGGCAAAGCAAATCTTCCTAAATATGTCTTTTATAATTTAAGAGGCGACCACAGATTAAAACCCGCCGAATTTACCGATTATTGTAAAGAATTAAGTCATAAAATAAATATGCACATAACGCCTCATAAATTCAGGCACACACTTGCAACTTTGATGGTAAAGAGCGGCGAAAGTATCGTCACTGTTGCTGATGCAATCGGAGACGGAATTGAAATTGCATATAAATTCTATTGCAACGATAAAGAGAAGCAAAAACAAGAAGCATCAAGACGATTTAATAAAAATTTTGAAGAGAGCGGCAGCTAATGTCGCTCTCTTCCATTACTCAAAACTTTTGAATTGTGGTTTTTTTGTGGTTTTTTCAAACCGATAGAAAAAGAAAATCCCCGAAACCATTGAGCTTCGGGGAAAAGCAAGTAATCTGATTATCTCTTTGAGAACTGGGGTGCACGGCGAGCACCTTTGAGACCGTATTTCTTTCTTTCTTTCATTCTGGGGTCTCTGGTGAGGAAGCCAGCCTTCTTGAGTGCGGTGCGGAGATTTGCATCATACTGAAGAAGTGCACGGGAGATACCGTGGCGGATAGCACCTGCCTGACCTGTAACTCCACCGCCTGCAACACGGCAAACGATGTCGAACTTGTCATCTGTTTCTGTAAGAGCGAGAGGCTGACGAACGATGAGCTTGAGTGTTTCAAGGCCGAAATAATCGTCAATTTCTCTGTCGTTGATGATAACCTTGCCTGTGCCTGCATAAATGCGGACTCTGGCTACTGAACTTTTTCTGCGGCCTGTGCCGTAGAAATAAGGATTTGATTCGTACATTATTTATTGCCTCCCTTTCTTAGAATTCCCAGGTCTCGGGCTTCTGTGCTGCGTGGGGATGCTCAGCACCCTTGAACACACGAAGTCTTGTGAGAGCCTTGCGACCGATAACTGTGTCGGGAACCATGCCCTTAACAGCAAGAGTCATAGCGAATTCGGGCTTGGTCTTCATAAGAGTGCTGTATTTAACCTCTTTGAGGTGACCGATATAGCCTGAATGGTGATAGTACATTTTCTGGTTGAGCTTGTTGCCTGTGAGAACTGCTTTTTCAGCATTGATGATGATAACATGATCGCCGCAGTCTTCGTGGGGAACGAAGGTAGGCTTATTCTTACCTCTGAGAAGGTTAGCTGCTTCAACTGCAACCTTGCCCATGGGCTTGCCTGCTGCATCGATCACATACCAGTTGCGAACGATGTCGCCCGCTTTAGGCATATAAGTAGACATAACATTTCCTCCGATTTATTTTTGTGTGCTTCGATATATTAACACATGAGCAAAGGGATGTCAATAGCTTTTTTTGAATTTTTTAATTTACATTCTGCAATCTCGCAAATGCTCCGTTTTTCTTCGTCTTTCATGGCAAATGCTCATTTTCTATTTTTAAAAAGTGTAACAATTATTTCTGCGAAGGTGGAGTTGTTTGACCTTTTTCGCTTCTATCACCTTGTTGTTATGTATCAATATTTTTAGCATATCTGCATTTCGGAAAGTTACTGCACCCATAAAATTGTTTTCCTGCATTTGTGCCTTTTACAGCTGTTCGTAATACAAGCAGGCTACCGCATTTCGGACATATTGCGGAGTGGTGTTCTGAATCATCTGAACATTCAGAATCGGAATGATATTCTGTTTCACAACTGTTTTTTTCTGACAGTTGCTCAATTTCAGCATTCCGGACTGCTTCTGATAAAGCTGTTTCTTTTTCTGCTGGGAAATTAATATTTGTTTCATCTGTCATAATTTCTTTGGCTGACTTATTTTTATATTTACTGTTTATATCTGAAATATGCTGTTCTTTAACATCTGAATCAACTTGTGAAAAATCGAAAAGCATCTCATATATGCTGTTGATTTCTTCTTGATTCAATATTTCAGATTCGATCTGTGTGCAAATAGAATTAACAACAGAATTAAGGTTGTTCCTTTTCGTGACATGAATATCTTTGCTTTCGATCTGAATATCTTTTAATGTGCATCTTTCAGAGAAAACGATAACCGAATAAGAAGGGATGTTGTTGCCAATTACAGATTCCAGATATTTTATATGTGAGCGGTTCTGCATAATCGGATTAAAGAAATGCTCTTTTTTACTTCGTCCTTTTCCGCTCGGAAGAACCTGACACCAGTTTTTCTGATTTTCCTTTCCGAAAATCCAACCGCTGTAATTTTTGCTTTCGAAAACGAATACACCTTTGTGACTTATCATTAAGACATCAATTTCCGATGTTTCGCCGTTTTCTTTTGGGATATAGACATTGAAAAGAAATCTTGAACCTTCATATTCCATCTTCTTCAGACAATTATATGTAAGATATTCACCATATTTTCCTGTATCTTTTCTGACGGAGAAAAAGGAGTTTTTTGTAACCTTAAAATATGTACTGTTTTTATATTGAACATATTTTATTAAAATAACAGTAATTTCGACGAGTAACGGAATAATTAAAACGAGTAACATATTACATCTCCTGACTTTATTTTTAAAAAAGCATATCATACAGTGATATTAAAATCAATAGAATACAACAAAAAACCACTCTTGCCTATAGGACAAAAGTGATTTTTCTCATGGCAGGGACGGCTGGATTCGAACCAGCGAATACAGCAGTCAAAGTGCTGTGTCTTACCGCTTGACGACGCCCCTATATTCGATTCTACAAAAATACGCAAAGCAATAAGCTTTGCGTAAATCTTTTTAAATGGGGTGGTTAAAGGGATTCGAACCCTTGACCTCCAGGGCCACAACCTGGCACTCTAACCAACTGAGCTATAACCACCAAATACAGCTCGCACCCGAAGTGCTTTCAAATTATACTATACAATGCTCTCTTTGTCAAGAGCGAATTTTAAAGATTTTGACGGATTTCGTGATTTCGTGAAGAGAATACGAAAAAGAAAGGCATATGCCGATTTGCATACGCCCTTGCTCCGTTATGAATTCACATTTCTGCTGACGGTTTCGTTGAAAAGGTCAGATACAGCACTTTCGGAATCTGTTTTTATTTCTTCCGCTTTGCTTTCGGCATCGGAACCGAATTCCTCGATTTTTGTTTCGACATCGGTAATTGCCTTTTCAATGCCGTTTCTTGTATCCTCTTCGGTTGTGAAGTTGTTGGCAGAGGTCATTTCATCAGTTGATTTCTCTGTGATTTTTCCGCCTTCGGCTCCGTTGCAGCCTGCAAAAATACAGATAACAAGGATTGAAACAGCAATAATTGCCGCTGTTGTCTTTTTCATAGGATCAACTCCTTTTTCGGTAGAAAATCAACGGAATTGAATCCGTTTCGTAACTATTCTTTCCCGAAAAAGATTGATTATCCCTTATTTTATGTAATATTCTTGTTCGAGCTTATCATAGTCTCCAAGGAATGCACCCGTGTCACAATTGTTGTCTGAATATGAAATCAGCCAAAGAGAATCATCAGTTTTTATGTCAATATTTTCGTATTTGGGCAAATCCTGTTTATAGCAGTATTCGCTGATATAATAGAGATAAACCGTTTCATCTTTTTTTGTGCCGTTTTCATAGTAGTTTGCAACGATATATTTAACATATTCGTTTGTGTGGGTGAAAACAACAAGCTTTTTGTTTGTTTCCGTTACTCCGAAAGCATCAATTTCTTTTTTCTGCTCAAGCACAACGGGATTCTGCTCGGAATCGGGAAGGTCTCCGCTCTCCTTCTTGCAGGAGGAAAGTCCGAAAAGCATACAGAAAACGAAAGCAATGCAAATTATTTTTTTCATATTATCGCCTCAAAAATATTATTGATGATATTATATAGAATAAAACGGAAGTTGTCAAACAGAAAAACAGAGGCTGTAAAAAAATCACAGCCTCTGAAAAACTTATTTTGCAAGGTCGCCGATGGTGAGAAGAAATCCGCCGAACTGTGCACCGAACTCAGGACCGCCGTCCATGATAAGCTTGCCGGACTTTGTTGCCTCGAGCATATCGAGAGTTCCGAGAAGGATACCGAGTGCACTGTCAAATGAATCGAAGCGAAGGGTGAAGAAAGGCATTGCTCTCTTGTATTCGCCTCTGCCTGCTCTTGATTTGCCTGCCTTGATTCTGATATATGCAGAAACCTCGGGATGGTCGTTGACCGCAAGAGCATAAACACGGTCAGGTGACTTTGAAGTCCATTCGTGAATTTCGGGATGCCCCATCTTGTTGAGCTGGCTGATGCCGCTGGTAAGAAGATAGAACATACATTTAACCATGAGGGCTTTATCTTCTTCGGCTTCGGGAGGCTCTGTTGCGCCGAGAACATTTGCCATCTTGAGAAGAGCCGCAACGAAGCTCACGAAAACTCCGGGAGCCTTACCGGGTCTGATTTTGGGAACTCCGCCGACCTTGATTGCACCGGGGATGTCGCCCTTGAAGAACTTATTAAGAGCTTCAATGCTTCCGAACTGAATCTCACTGTGACCGGGAGTTGTGTCAAGGCAGGGATGAACGAGCCATTCGCCGCAGTTGACAACAAAGTGCATACCGACCTTGCCCTCTTCGCAATCGGGATTAAGGGCACTTATCTGAATGATGGCATGGGCATGCTCAAACTTCTTTTTGAGTGAAGGAACATCGTTAGCAATGACCTTAATAAGCGGAAGAGCAGCGTTTAAAAATATTTTATTGGAATATAATTCTTCCTGTGCTACTGCCATTATATTGCTCTCCTTTACCTATTAAAATTCGTCGTCCCAGTTTTCGTCTTCTTCGAAGTCAGCCTTCATAACCTCACGAACAGCGGCGATTATGCCGTTGGCGTCAATGCCAACCTCTGCCATGATGTCTTCCTGAAGACCGATGGGAGCGAACTTGTCGGGATGGCCGAGCTTCTTGAATGCACAAGCCTTGCCGGATTCAACAACAACCTCTGCAACTGCACTGCCGAGACCGCCGAGGATTGAATGGTCTTCAACAGTGATGATTCTTCTTGTTTCAAGAACCGCCTTGATGATGGCATCTCTGTCGATAGGCTTGATTGTGTGCATATTGAGAACACGAACCTTAAGTCCGTCTGAATTCTCAAGGAACTTTGCCGCTTCTCTTGCCTGGAAAACGCAGGAGCCGCAGGCGATAACGGTTATATCAGTGCCCTCGTGAACCTCAACAGCCTTGCCGACCTCGAAGCCGTAATCCATTGAATCATAAAGAACACGGTCAAAACCACGGTTGATTCTGATATAGTAAGGACCTACATTTTCATATGCGGCGTTGACTGCATTTGCGGTTTCGAAGCCGTCAGCAGGAACGATAAGAGTCATGTTAGGCATTGCTCTTACGATAGCAAGGTCAACAATAGCGTGATGGGTTGAACCTGCCTGACCGAAGGATGTGCCCGAATGGGTAGCGATAATTTTTGCGTTGACATTCTGATAGCAGATGTCGGTGTGAAGCTGGTCACAGGCTCTCATTGAGGTGAAAGCCGAGAAGCCTGAAAGGAATGGGATGATACCGGCTCTTGCCATACCTGCGGCAACGCCGAACATATCCTGCTCTGCAATACCTACATTGATAACTCTTTCGGGGCAAACCTTAAGAACGTCACCGAGCTTTGTTGACTTTGCAAGGTCAGCTGTGATAGCAACAACCTTGGGGTCCTTAGCCATAATATCAGCGATAGCCTTACCGTAAATTTCAGCTGTTGCAACCTCGGTCTGGTCTATTGCGTTATAAACAAATCCGCCTGCCATTATTATTTGCCCTCCTTCTCTGCACGAGCAACTCTTTCAGCATAGTCTTCTTCAAGCTGCTTGTTATACTTTGCAAATGTATCATCATCAAGTGCCATATAGTGGCAATGATAATCGCCTGCAATGTCCTTGATACCTGCACCCTTTTTGGTATCCATAATGATACAGGTGGGAGCACACTTTTCCTTTGATCTTGCGATTGCGGCATCAATTGCATCGCAAAGCTCGTTGATGTTGTTGCCGTCAACAACAAGAGTGTTGAAGCCGAAAGCAACCATCTTATCTGCAAGGGGTTCGAGCTTCATAACTTCTTCGGTAGGACCGTCAATCATGCAGTGGTTTCTGTCGATGAAAACGATGCAGTTTGAAAGCTCATAATGGTTCATTGTCATAAAGCCTTCCCAGTTGGAGCCTTCGCCAAGCTCGCCGTCACCTGTTGCAACAAAGGTAAGGTAATCCTTGCCGAGAATTCTTGCTGCAAGAGCTGTACCTGCGGCGATTGAAGCACCGTGGCCGAGAGAACCGGTTGAGGCATCAACGCCGACAACCTTGTTTGAATCAAGGTGCATACCCATCTTTGAGCCTGACAGGTTGAAGGTTTTGAGCATTTCAACATCGTTGAAGCCCTTGTCACAGAGAACGGGTGCGTAAGCGATTGCCGCATGACCCTTTGAAAGAATGAATCTGTCTCTGTCTTCCCACTTCGGGTCCTCAACCTTGATGTTGAGATACTTGTGATACATAACTGTAAGAAGATCCATTACGCTCATGCCGCCGCCAACGTGGCCGCTACCTGCCCAGAAGGTTGTCTGAAGGCAGAGTTTACGGAGTTCGAATGCTTTTTTTTCAAGAGCAAGCCACTCCTGCTTTGATAATGCCATAGGATTTTTCCTCCTCTTATTTTTTATATTAAGCGGCGAAAGATGTTCATTTCACCGCTTTTATTACATCAGAAAAGTTCGGGGTGATTCTTTCTTACTGCGTGGAATGCGTCTTCTGCGATTTCAATTGTCCTCTTGACATCATCATGAGTAAGAGCCGCATTGATGAAATGGTTATGGTGAGAAGCGAAGAATACGCCTCTGTTAACGCATTCCGCAATCCAGTCCTGATGAAGGAACATTGAATCGTCATTCGCAATTCTGAGATAGAAGAGAGCGGGTGCACCCGAAGCGATAAGGTCAAAGCCGTTTGCCTTGCCTGCCGCCTTAAGACCTTCGGTAAGCTCCGTTCCAAGCTCCTTGAAGAGCTTTGGAGTGTTGAGCTTTTTCATCTTGTTGATGGTGGCGATACAAGCCGCAAAGGGAACTGCACTCATCCAGTAAGAGCCTGTGTATGAAAGGCTGGAGGCGGCATCTTTGAGGAATTCCTTGCCGCAGAATGCCGACATATTGTAGCCGTTTGCAAGAGCCTTGCAGAAGCAGATTATGTCAGCCTCGAAGCCGAAATAATGGTCAGAGCCTGCAAGGTCAAGACGGAAGCCTGCACGAACATCATCAACGATAAGAACGATGCCTTCTTCTGTGCAAATTCTGCGTACCTCCTGCCAGAAGCCTTCTTTGGGGAATTTATTGTCACTGAAGTTGCCGTGGTCATAGGGCTGAGCGATAAGAGCGGCAATTTCACCCTTATTCTCTTCAACAATCTTCTTGAAGCCTTCAATGTCATCCCAGCTCGCATAGAGGTTGTTGGCAACATCCTCGGGAAGAACGCCGGGATAGTCAATCTTCTGAACCATCGGAGCAACGCCGTGATAGAAGCCGTTGAAGAAGATGAGCTTCTTTCTGTGAGTATGAGCACGGGCAGTGATGATTGCACCGCTTGTTGCGTCGTTACCGTTCTTTGCGAAGAAAGCCCAGTCAGCAGTGTTGACCGTGTCAACAAGAAGCTCTGCACACTCAACCATAATCTTTGAGGGAGAGGTTGTGCAGTTACCAAGCTCAATCTGCTTGAGAGCGGCGGCATCAACATCGGGGTCGCAGTAACCGAGAACGTTGGGACCGTATGCACACATATAGTCTATATATTTGTTGCCGTCAACATCCCAGAAATATGTGCCGTTTGACCTTTCCGAGAAACGGGGCCAACGGTTGACGGGAATGAACTGACCTTCGGCAGGGCCGAGGTGTCCGTAAACACCTGCGGGGATAACCTTGCAGGCTCTGTCATACCATTCGTCTGATTTTGTATTTTTATAGCAAACTATTTTCTTTTTGCTTGTGTCAAAATTATCAGCCATTTTGAAATCCTCCCTTATGCAAGATACAGAGCAACTCTGTCAAGAATGCGGTTGATGTTATCAATCATGCTGACAAGTCCGTGCATTTCGATTTTGCCCGTTCCGATGCATGAAAGAGCATTGACTTTACCGTTGAAGAGTGCGTTTGCGGTTTCGTATGAATCAAAGACCATTGAAGCACGGTACTTCTCGGGAGTTCTCTTGAGAGTGATGATGCGGTGATCCTTGCAGGAGATTTCAACTGCGGGACCGTCCTTGATAGCCATCATAACACTGCCGTCAACGATATGGTCTGCACTGAACTTGCCGATTTCATCGTTGTTGCCGACCTGAGCGATTGCAACGCCGACAACGTTGAGGGTAAGAGCAGTGCTGATTTTAAAGAAATCGGGGTCCTTGAGGTCTTCCTCGGAGGGCTGAAGATATTTCGTGAGAAGGTCTGTGAGCTTTGTGAAGCTGTTGAGAAGGAATCCGATGTGGATGAATCCCTTTGAGGGAACGGGAGTTGTTGTTCCGTCAATAAGACCGTTGAATTTTTCGGGCGAGCTGAAGGGAAGCTTGACATCGCACTTTTTGCAGCCCTGATCCATTCTGCAAAGTCCGTTGGCGAAGGTAATGGTTGCTTTCGGGCCGTTCTTAACATCGAAGCCGATTGAAATAGGCTTCTTGTTTGTGAGAAGGCTGCTTGCCTCGGGAGCCAGCTCACAGAGGTTTTCGAGAGTGCCCAGAATAGCGTAGAGATTGATGTACGCCAAGGTTTTCTGATCAATCATTTTGATTTCCTCCTTAAATATTTGAGGTATAACAACCCAAATATATATATTCAATTCATTTTAGCAAATAATGTATGCAATGTCAACAAAATATCTTGTTTAAGTCGTAAAAATATGCTTATTTCGTCAAAACGAACAAATTTCCAAAAGATTATTCGGCGTTTTCGCAAAACACAGAATTTTTTTCTGAATGGAGACTGTTAAAATAGGTGAAAAGAAAAAAATTAAGCCCGCATTTTCATGCAGGCTTTAAAAAATCAGAAATTTTTAACAAAATACTCAATGAGCTTTGCGGCATTGTTTGCGGCAATGGGCAGGAAGGTCGGATAATCCATATGCGATGAACCGTCTGCACAGTCGCTGACCGCTCTGACAACGGCAAAGGGAACGTTGCTTGCATAGCAGACATGGCCAATGCTTGCTCCCTCCATTTCGCAGGCAATTGCTCCGAAGCTCCCTACAATTCTATCTTTTGTTACAGGGTCTGCAATGAACTGGTCGCCCGAAGCGATAATGCCTTTGACCGCCTTTATTCCGTCAAGAGTTGCAATTCCTTCAATCATTTTGTCAACTGTTTTCTTGTCAGCGGGAATGTTGACAATTCCGAGACCCGAGATAAATCCGACAGGGTCACCGATAGGAGAAGTATCCATATCATGCTCAACAAGGCTTTCGGCAACGGCAATATCACCAATCTGAAGCTGAGTTGAAAGACTTCCGCCAACGCCCGTGTTGATAATAACCTCCGGAGCAAATTCAAGAATCATAGTCTGTGCACAGATTGCGGCGTTGACCTTGCCGATTCCGCATACTGCCGTAACAACATCCTTGCCGAAGAGCTTGCCCGATGTGTATTCAACAATTCCGTATTTTTTCGTTTCTTTATTCTCAATCAAACCGTTGATTGTGTCAATTTCAATTTTCATTGCACCGATAATACCAATCATTTTTATAACCTCCGTTTTTTTTGAAAATAATAACATAAAATCAATTAAATTTCAATAACAACTGCAAATAAAAAATGTTGCCTATCCCGAAATTCTGTGGTAATATATAATGTATAAGAAAAGGGGGAGAAAGTGTTGGAGCTTTATTTAATAATCGTGTTGCTTATTGCGGCAATAATCATGCTGGCGGTTCTGCTCGGCAGAAAGAATAACGGCGATTCCGCAAAGGTGCTTTCGAAAATTGATTCGCTCGGCGGAGCGGTTTCGGGCTTCGCAGGAACGGTCAGCACGGAATTTGAAAAGAACCGCAGAGAGAATGCCGAAAATCAGCGTGCGGCAAGAATCGAGAATGCGAATGCACTTGAAAATATGGGTGCAAAAATCGAAAAAATGCGTCTTGACAATGCCGAATCGCAGGCAACTATGGAAAAATCGGTTCTGAAATCAATGGCTGAAATCAGAATTCAGAATGCAGAGCAGAATGAAAAGCAGAATAAAAGCATTGCGGAAGCTCTTGAAAAAATGAGAATGAGCAACGAAGAAAAGCTTGAAAAAATGAGGGAAACGGTTGACGAAAAGCTCACCTCAACCCTCTCAACAAGGCTTGACAGCTCGTTCAAAACGGTTTCCGAAAGGCTTGAAAATGTTTATAAATCCCTCGGCGAAATGAAAGAGCTTTCAAACGGAGTTACCGCCAATGTTACCGCTCTAAACAGGGTTCTGACGAATGTTAAGGCAAGAGGCACATGGGCTGAGGTTCAGCTCGGAGCAATCCTTGACCAGACCGTTCCCGGAATGTATGAAACGAATTTTGCTTCGAACCCCGTTTCAAAGGACAGAGTTGAATTTGCAGTTAAAATTCCGTCTTCTGAATCCGGAGGCAACGTTACATATCTGCCGATAGATTCGAAATTTCCGATGGAGGATTATGTCAGACTCTGCTCTGCCGCAGATTCGGCAGATGCGGATATGCTTGCCGCCGCAAGAAAAGCTCTTGAAATAAGAGTTTATTCCGAAGCGAAGGATGTTAGCAAATATATCAATGCTCCGCTCACAACGCCTTATGCAATTCTCTATCTTGCAACAGAAGGACTTTATGCTGAAATTGTTTCGTCAAGAACGGGAATTGCAGAGAAAATTCAGAGCGATTTTAATGTTATGATTGCAGGTCCGTCAACAATAACCGCTCTTCTCAATTCTCTTTCTCTCGGATTCAGAGCCGTTGCGATAAATGAAAAGGCGAATGAAGTCAGACTTCTTCTTGCCGCCGCAAAGGTTCAGTATGATAAATTCGGAGTTGTTATTTCAAAGGCGAAGCAGAAAATTGATGAAGCAGGTAAGTCGCTTGAGGAAGCTGATAAACGCAATGAAATTATCCGCAAGAAGCTCAATAAGGTTGAAGAAATTGATTATTCACAGGCTGATGAGCTTCTCGGGATTGAGGACAAGGAGGAATCATAATGAAGGAACCGAAAGAGATTCTTGCAATGATGTCTCTTGAAGAAAAAGCATCTCTCTGTGACGGAAGGGATTTCTGGCATCTCAAGGGCTTTGAAAAATATGATATTCCCGAAATAATGGTTTGCGACGGACCTCACGGACTTCGTAAAAAGGATTACAGCAAATCGGGTCCGAGCCTTTCATGCTCCGTTAAGTCAATATGCTTTCCGACAGCGGCAACAACAGCCTGCTCGTGGGACCCGGAGCTGCTCTATGAAATGGGTGTTGCTCTCGGCAAAAAGTGCCTGAAGGAAGAGGTCGGTGTGCTTCTCGGACCGGGTGTCAATATGAAGCGTTCACCTCTCTGCGGCAGGAATTTTGAATATTTTTCGGAGGACCCCGTGCTTGCAGGTGAGCTTGCGGCAGGCTTCATCAACGGCGTTCAGTCAATGGGTGTCGGCACTTCTCTAAAGCATTTTTGCACCAACAGCCAGGAAACACGCAGAATGACCTGCGATTCGGTTGTTGACGAAAGAGCACTCCGTGAAATCTATCTTACCGCCTTCGAAACAGCTGTCAAAAAGTCACAGCCCTGGACCGTTATGAATTCATATAACAAAATCAACGGCTTCCACGGTTCCGAAAATGAGCATACACAGACCGAAATTCTTCGTGATGAATGGGGCTTCAAGGGTGCGGTGGTCAGCGACTGGGGAGCGGTCAATAACAGAGTTCTCGGACTTCTCAACGGCAACGATATAGAAATGCCGTCTTCATCGGGAGCAGGCACAAAGAAAATTGTTGAAGCAGTCGGGAACGGCACTCTTGACGAATCTGTTGTTGATGAGAGAGCATTGAAGGTGCTTGAGCTTATAAAAAAAGCATCAGACGGAGCAAAGAAATGTTATCAGTATAACGATGCAGATGACCAACCTCTTGCAAGAAAAATTGCTTCGCAGTCAATGGTTCTCCTTAAGAATAACGGCATTCTTCCTCTTAAGAAACAAGGGAAAATTGCGGTAATCGGCGATTTTGCAAAAAATCCGAGGTATCAGGGTGCAGGTTCATCGCAGATTAATCCCACTCAGCTTGATAATGCCTTTGATGAGCTGAAAAATGCAGGTTATGATGTTGAGTTTGCACAGGGATATGAGCGTTCAAAAAGAAGAGCAAGAAAGAATTCTTCCCATATTCTCGAAGCTGCGGAGCTTGCACAAGGATGCGATGCGGCAATCGTTTTTATCGGTCTGACCGATGAATATGAATCCGAAGGCTATGACAGAACGCATATGAGCCTTCCCGAAGCACATAATGCACTTGTTGAAGAAATTTGCAAGGTCAATCGGAATGTAATCGTTGTGCTTGCCGGCGGTTCACCTGTTGAAATGCCGTGGAACGACAGAGCTTCTGCAATTCTCAATTCGTATCTCGGCGGTCAGGCAGGAGCAGGTGCGATTGCGGACATCATTTCGGGCAAGGTCAATCCCTCGGGAAAGCTTGCGGAAACCTATCCCATGTGTTACGGTTGCACCCCTGCAAAGAATTATTTTCCCGGCAACCCTGCAACGGTTGAATTCCGTGAGAGTATTTATATAGGCTACAGATATTATCAGAAGGTCGGAAAGGAAGTTCGTTATCCCTTCGGCTTCGGTCTTTCCTACACAAGCTTTGAATACAGTAATATAGTTCTTAACAAGAATAATATCTGCGATATAGATAATCTTAAAGTTACATTCAAGGTTAAGAATACGGGCGATATTGCAGGCTATGAAACAGCTCAGCTTTATGTTGCCGACAGGGAAAGCACCGTTTTCAGACCCGTCAGAGAGCTTAAAGCCTTTAAAAAGATTTGGCTTGATGCAGGCGAAGAAAAGGAAATCTGCTTGGAGCTTGATAACAGAGCATTTGCCTTTTATAATGTAATAATAAACGATTGGTGCGTTGAAAGCGGAGAATTTGATATTCTTATCGGTGCATCAAGCGAGGATATAAGGCTTTCAGCGGCGGTCAATGTTTCCGCTCCTGCGGTTCCGATGCCGGATTATTCCGAAACGGCTCCCGTTTACTATACGGGGGATGTTCAGAATGTGCCTGATGAGCAGTTCAGAGCTGTTCTCGGCAGAGAAATCCCGAATTCGGATTTCGATAAGAGCAAGCCGATTGACATAAGCGATAACTTCGAAAATGCCGCTCACACGAAGAACGGCAAAAAGCTCTATAAGATGCTGAAAACTCTCGTTCCCGAAGGCTTTGCACAGGCTATTGCACTCACCACGCCATTCCGTGATTTCATCAGCATGAGCGGAGGAGTATTCAGCGAGCAGATGGCGGAAGGGCTTTGCAGGCTTCTCAACGGTGAAAAGGGCGGAATGAGAATGATTCTTAAAGGCGTTCCCTCTGCGATCAAGGGAATAGGACCTCTTATGAAGAACATCTGACAAATTCAATAACAAAAAACTTAAGAAATCGTATACCATTACTTATACCGGTATAAATAGAACTAACACTAAAATGAGCACGAGCGGCTGTATTGTTTGTTAATATTGACAGAAAGTGTTATTTTTGATATACTAAATTTGAAGTGAGGGGCAGACTGACCCTCATTGGTTAGTTGCAAGGCAAAATATTTTTTGCGTTAGCTAATTAGCGGTTAACTCCGGCTGCAAACAAATTGTGGAAGGAGTTGTTGCCTTCCTTGTAACGCGTCGTATCTTACGATAGTCTTTAAACAAGGGGGAGATAACATATGGTTTTAACATATGCAGCATCTGTTGCTGCTATTGTAAGTGCTGTAGTTGCTGTTGCAACTTTCGCTATAAAACTTATTGAAATAAAAAAGAAAAACGACCGCTAAGCCTCGCACGCTACGGTCGTTGTTTCTTTTAACAATATAACCGAGAGTCGGAGTTGACTGCTAACCGCCCCTCATTTCACTTATATTATAGCATATGCACATAAATTGTCAATAGTATATGATAGATAATCTTATTTGAGATGTTCACTATTTGTGGGCATCTTTTTGCATTTTTAAACAATGGACTGATTAAAAAGTCCAAAGACAATCGGCACATTCATATCTGTAACCATTCGGCGATGATGAAGGCTGAATTGCCTTGCTGCCGCATTTCGGACAGACAAGCTCTTTCTTTTCATTGCCTGTTTTTTTCTCTTTGTCAGCTTCTTTTGCTTTTTTCTGTTCTTCCATTTCAAACTCCTCTTCACAAAATTTATTTCTGAAAAATATTTTCTCAAAAACTATTCCTGAATATCTGTATTTCATCCTTGTTAAATAATATATCACAAAATATTTCTGAATCAACGGAGAAAATATGGTAATTTTGTTAAATTAGTTTTAACTCATAATCAGAAAAAAGAACCGGGATTCAGAACCCCGGTTCATACATGGTTTTAGCTAATAATCAGAAAGTCCAAAGGCAGTAGGCACATTCATGTCTGAATCCATTCGGAGAATCCGAAGGCAGAATTGCCTTACTGCCGCATTTTGGACAGATTGGTTCCTTTTTCACCGGATTAACCTTAACTACTGTACTGTTTTCTTTTTTGCATACCAACTTCTTTTCTGACATAATGACCCTTCTTTCTAAATTAATATATTAGGTTGATTTGTTGAAACCGAAAAAAATTGCGGAAACAAGAAAACAACTCTTTAAACATCCTCTTGTATTCACTATATCACATAATAAATTTATGTCAAGTGGCAAACTTTGCACAAATAATGTGCTTTTGTAAACTTATTGTGTACAAATTTTGGAAGCCGCTGAATAAAAGCAAAGAACCGAGGCGAATTTGCCCCGGTTCACATTATATGCGGTTTTATTGAAGTGTTTCCAAATCATACGGAGTTGACTGATAAACGAAATAATTCAGCCAGTTTGTATAGAGCAGGCTTCCGTGCGAACGCCAGTTGACCATCGGTGCATTATCGGGATTATCATCGGGATAATAGTTCTCGGGAATGGCGGTGTCCAGCCCTGCGGCAACATCCCTGCGGTATTCTGCATCAAGGGTGAGGGGGTCATATTCTGCATGACCCATAACAAAAAACTGCCTTCCGCCTACGGTTGAAACAATATGCACACCTGCTTTTTCGGAGGATGCAAGAATTTTCAGCTCCGGCACGGCTTCAACTTCGCTTCTTTCTACATAGGTGTATCTTGAATGGGGAACATAAAACACATCATCGAAGCCTCGAAGAAGCATTGAAAGAGCGTAATCTGCTCTGTGAGGATAAACGCCGAAGAGCTTTTTATCGAGAAGCCTTTTCTTTATTCCGAAATGATAATATAATCCTGCCTGTGCACCCCAACAGATGTGAAGAGTGCTGTGAACGTGCTTTTTGCTCCATTCCATGATTTCGCACAGCTCGTTCCAATAATCAACCTCTTCAAATTCCTTCAGCTCAACAGGTGCACCTGTAATAATCATTCCGTCAAATTTTTCATTGCACACATCGTCAAAGGTGCTGTAAAAGGCAAGAAGGTGATCCTGTGCAGTGTTCAGCGAAACATGGCTCTTCATTCTGATGAGAGTCAGCTCAATCTGAAGGGGAGTGTTGCCGAGAATTCGGGATAACTGGGTTTCCGTTTCGATTTTCTTCGGCATAAGATTCAGCAGAAGAATTTTAAGCGGACGGATATCCTGCGTAATGGCTCGGGTTTCGGTCATTACAAATATGTTTTCATCTGCGAGGGTCTGAACCGCAGGCAGATCATTCGGTATTTTGATAGGCATTATGAATTGCTCCTGATAAGAAAATTATAAAGCGGCGAGAGCCTGGTCAATATCCCTGATGAGGTCCTCTGCACCCTCAAGACCGACTGAAAGTCTGACGAGGTCGGGCGAAACGCCGCCTGCGATAAGCTCTTCATCGGTCATCTGGCGATGGGTTGTGGTTGCGGGATGAAGGCAGCATGAGCGAGCATCCGCAACATGAGTTTCAATTGCGATAAGCTTGAGATTATTCATGAATTTCGCCGCCGCTTCTCTGCCGCCCTTGACTCCGAAGCTGACTACTCCGCAGGTTCCGTTCGGAAGATATTTCTGTGCAAGAGCATAATCGGGGCTTGAGGGAAGAGAGGGATAGCTGACCCATGTAATCATGTCATTTTCTTCAAGATGCTTTGCAATTGCAAGGGCATTTTCACAATGACGTGCAACTCTGACATGAAGGCTTTCAAGACCGAGGTTGAGAATAAATGCACTAATCGGAGCGGGAGTTGCTCCGAGGTCTCTCATGAGCTGAACCGTTGCCTTGGTGATATATGCACCTTCAATTCCGAAACGCTCTGTATAGGTTACGCCGTGGTAGCTGTCATCCGGAGTGCAGAGACCTGGATATTTATCGGCGTATTTTGTCCAGTCAAATTTGCCTGAATCAACGATTGCTCCGCCGACTGCACTTCCGTGACCGTCCATATATTTTGTTGTTGAATGGGTTACAATATCAGCGCCCCACTCGATGGGTCTGCAATTAACCGGGGTGGGGAAGGTGTTATCTATAACAAGAGGAACACCGTGGGCGTGGGCTGCCTTTGCAAATCTTTCAATATCAAGAACAACAAGTGAGGGATTTGCAAGTGTTTCGCCGAACACCATCTTTGTTTCCGGTCTGAAAGCGGCTTCAAGCTCCTCATCGGTGCATTTCGGAGAAACAAAGGTAACATCAATTCCCATTCTCTTGAATGTGACGGCGAAGAGATTGTAGGTTCCGCCGTAGATTGCGGAGGATGCAACGATATGGTCGCCGCAACCGCAGATGTTGAAGGCGGCAAAGAAGTTTGCTGCCATGCCGGAAGAGGTGAGCATTGCAGCCGAACCGCCCTCAAGAGCACAGATTTTTGCCGCAACCGAATCGCAGGTCGGATTTGCAAGCCTTGAATAGAAATATCCTTCTGCTTCAAGGTCAAAAAGCTGACCCATTGCTTCGCCTGTTTCGTATTTAAAGGTTGTGCTCTGGACGATGGGAAGCTGTCTTGGCTCACCGTTGCCGGGTCGGTATCCACCCTGAACACATTTGGTCTGGACTGTCATGTTTTTCATATCTTATCCTCCGTTCGGGAATAGTTTTTCAAATATATCTATATTAGCAGATTATTTTATTTTTTTCAATGATTAATAAAGAAAAAAGTGTGCATCCGAAGACACACACTTTGAAAATCTTATCGAATTCTTCCTCAAGCGAAAAATCAGTCGCTTGTGTAGGGAAGAAGAGCAACCTGACGGGCACGCTTGATAGCAATTGTGAGATCACGCTGATGCTTTGCACAGGTTCCTGTTACACGACGGGGAAGGATTTTAGCTCTGTCTGATGTGAACTTGTTGAGCTTGTTGACATCCTTATAATCAATGCTCTCTGCCTTTTCAACGCAGAATGAGCAAACTTTTCTGCGACCCTTCTTGTTGGGTCTTCTGTCGTTCTTTTCGTAAGCCATGGATTAAACCTCCTTTTTCAGTTATAAACAAGATGAACTCAGAACGGGAGATCATCTTCGGGAATTTCTTTGAAATCACTGTCATCTGCATTAACGAATGCAGGAGCGGCGGGAATGGGTGCTGAATAAGCATCATTTCTGCTCTGAGTTCCTGATTCGCTCTTCGAGCCGCAGAAGCTGACGCTATCTGCAACAATCTCAACAGCCTTTCTCTTGTTGCCGTTTTTGTCTTCGTACATTCTTGTCTGAATGCTGCCCTGAATGGCAATCATTGAGCCCTTGCGGAAATACTTTGAAACAAATTCTGCTGTCTGTCTCCAGGCAACAATGTCAATGAAATCCGCCTGACGCTCTTCATTCTGACGAACGAAATTCTTGTCAACGGCGACAGTGAATGAACAAACGGAAATTCCGCTTCCTGTAGTGCGAAGCTCGGGGTCTGCAACCAGTCTGCCCATTAATACGGCACAGTTAAGCATTACAGTACCTCCTTAGTCTTTCTTGATGATGAGAGAACGGAGAACACCGTCTGTGATCTTGAAAACACGATCAAGCTCAGCGGGGAACTCGGGCTCTGCCTGATAATTGAAGAGAACATAGTAACCCTCAAGCTCGTCTTCGATGGGATATGCGAGCTTACGCTTGCCCCATTCGTCAACGCTCTCAAGAGTGCCGTTAGCTTCAATCATGCCCTTGAATTTCTCAAGGAGCGGCTGAGCAGCTTCTTCACCTTTAGCAACTGAAAAAACTACCATAGTCTCATAGTTGTTTGCTGACATTCTTTTAGCACCTCCTTATGGTCTTTGGTCACGGTTCGCCCGTGACAAGGATAAAAATTTAATCCTGCACGCAGAGCACAGTTAAATAAACCGCTCTCGGCGATGCTCACACATTTTAGCAGAATGCAAAAGCAATGTCAAGCATTTTTTGAAATTTGGCGGAACAAAAGATGTATATAAATATATTGACAAGAAAAATTTCTTGTGATATACTGCATGAGATATAAATATTCCCAAAAGATTGTGACGGAGACAGTATTTTCGGCAAATCCGTTTTTTCAGTGAGCCGGCGGCAGTGAAAAGCCGGCAGACGAAGCCGGAAAGAATATCACTCCCGAATCGCAGACCGAAAGGATTATTTTCCGAGTAGGCTCTGACGGCAGTCCGCCGTTACCGGGCACATAATGTCGGTTATGTTCGGGTGGTTCAATAAGCCTTGGCTTTGTCCCGTTTCGGGGCGAAGCCTTTTTTGATGGGTCAATAATTTTCTGATTATAAACGGAGGAAAACAGAATGTACGAAAAAGTTTCTTCAAATCTCGATTTCGTAAGCCGTGAAAAAGCGGTTCTCGAATTCTGGAAGGAAAACAAAATTTTCGAAAAAAGCATTGAAAACAGAGAAGGTCATCCGACCTACACTTTCTATGACGGTCCGCCGACCGCAAACGGCAAGCCTCATATCGGCCATGTTCTCACAAGAGTTATCAAGGATATGATTCCCAGATACCGCACTATGAAGGGCTATATGGTTCCTCGTAAGGCAGGTTGGGACACTCATGGTCTTCCCGTTGAGCTTGAGGTTGAAAAGATGCTCGGAATCAACGGCAAGGAGCAGATTGAAGGCTACGGTCTTGAACCCTTCATTGACCATTGCAAGGAAAGTGTTTGGAAATATAAGGGAATGTGGGAGGATTTCTCCGGCACAGTCGGCTTCTGGGCAGACATGGATAAGCCTTATGTTACCTATCACAATGATTTTATCGAATCCGAATGGTGGTCGCTCAAGGAAATCTGGAATAAGGGTCTTCTCTATAAGGGATTTAAAATCGTTCCATATTGCCCCCGTTGCGGAACTCCTCTTTCATCCCACGAGGTTGCTCAGGGATATAAGACTCTCAAGGAGCGTACCGCAATTGTTCGCTTCAAGATTAAGGGCGAGGATGCTTATTTCCTTGCATGGACAACAACTCCATGGACCCTTGCTTCAAACATTGCTCTTTGCGTAAATCCCGATGAAGCTTATGCAAGAGTCAAGGCGGCAGACGGCTATACGTATATCATGGCAAAGGCACTTCTTGATACCGTTCTCGGCGGAATTCAGCGTGAAGAGGGCGTTGCCGCTTATGAAGTTATTGAAGAATACAAGGGTACAGACCTTGAATATAAGGAATATGAACCTCTTTACGAGTGTGCAAAGAAGGCTGCCGATAAGCAGGGCAAGAAGGCATTCTTCATTTACTGCGACACTTATGTAACGATGTCAGACGGTACAGGTATCGTTCACATTGCTCCCGCATTCGGCGAGGATGATGCAAGAGTAGGCAGAAAATATGATGCTCCGTTTGTTCAGATGGTTGATGAACACGGCATTATGAAGGATGAAACTCCGTTTGCAGGAATGCGTTGCAAGCCCAAGCAGTCCGAAATTGACGAGGGTGCAATCAACTGCGACCCCGAAGTTCTCAAAGAGCTTGATGCAAGAGGAATTCTCTTCAGTGCTCCGAAGGTTGAGCATGAATATCCTCATTGCTGGCGTTGCGACACTCCGCTCATCTATTTTGCGAGAGAATCATGGTTCATCAAGATGACCGCAGTCAGAGAGAACCTTATCAAAAATAACAACACAGTCAACTGGATTCCCGAAAGCATCGGCACGGGCAGATTCGGCGACTGGCTCAAGAATATTCAGGACTGGGGTATCAGCCGTAACCGTTACTGGGGCACTCCTCTTAACATCTGGGAATGTGAATGCGGCCACAGACACGCAATCGGTTCAATTGCAGAGCTTAAGGAAATGAGCGATAATTGTCCCGATAATATCGAGCTTCACCGCCCGTATATTGATGCTGTCACAATCAAGTGCGAAAAGTGCGGAAAGCAGATGAAGAGAGTTCCCGAGGTTATTGACTGCTGGTATGATTCAGGCTCAATGCCCTTCGCTCAGCATCATTATCCGTTTGAGAATAAAGAGCTTTTCGAGCAGCAGTTCCCCGCCGCATTCATTTCGGAGGCTGTTGACCAGACAAGAGGATGGTTCTATTCTCTTATGGCAATCTCAACTCTGCTCTTTGATAAGTCTCCATATGAAAATGTTATTGTTCTCGGTCTTGTTCAGGACGAAAACGGTCAGAAGATGTCCAAGAGTAAGGGCAACGCTGTTGACCCGTTTGATGCACTCACAACCTATGGTGCAGATGCGATCCGTTGGTATTTCTACACAAACTCTGCTCCGTGGCTTCCCAACCGTTTCTACGGAAAGACCGTTGTTGAAGGTCAACGCAAGTTCATGGGCACTCTTTGGAATACCTATGCGTTCTATATTCTCTATGCGAATATTGATAAGTTTGACCCCTCAAAGCATGAGCTTGATTACAGCAAGCTTTCCATCATGGATAAATGGCTTCTTTCAAGGCTCAACACTCTCATTGATGAGGTTGACGGCTATCTGAATAACTATGCAATTCCCGAAGCAGGCAAGGCTCTTCAGGAATTCGTTGATGATATGAGTAACTGGTATGTACGCCGTGGCAGAGAACGCTTCTGGGCACAGGGACTTGAGCAGGATAAGATAAATGCCTATATGACACTTTACACTGCTCTTGTTACTGTTATCAAGCTTGCCGCTCCGATGATTCCCTTCATGACGGAGGATATTTATCGCAATCTCGTATGCAACATCTATCCCGATGCTCCAATCAGCGTTCATCTCTGCGATTATCCTGTTTCGGATAAGAAGCTTGTTGATAAGGACCTTGAAGCATCAATGGACGAGGTTCTCAAGGTTGTTGTTCTCGGCAGAGCCGCAAGAAACGGTGCAAATATCAAGAACAGACAGCCTCTCGGCAGGATTTTTGTTACCGCTCCGAGAGAGCTTGGCAGAGAATTTTGCGAAATCATTGAGGATGAGCTCAATGTCAAGGCTCTTGAATTCGTCAATAACTCCGCTTCCTATGTTTCATATAACTTCAAGCCTCAGCTCAAGACTCTCGGCCCCAAGTACGGCAAGATGCTCGGCGGAATCAGAAATTATCTTCAGAGCATTGACGGCTCCGTTGCAAAGAAGGAGCTTGATGAAAAGGGTGCTCTTTCCTTCACCGTTGACGGAACCGAAATCGTTCTTGCTCCCGAAGACCTTCTTATTGAAACAATGCAGAAGGAAGGCTTCCAGGCAGAGAGCGACGGCGGCGTTACCGTTGTTCTCGATACAAACCTCACAGAAGAGCTTATTGAAGAAGGCTTCGTAAGAGAGCTTATCTCAAAGATTCAGACCATGCGTAAGGACGCAGGCTTTGAGGTTATGGATACCATTAAAATATATGTGAGCGGAAACGCAAGCATTGAAGCAATTTTCAGAAAGAATGAAGAATCAGTCTGCCACGATGTTCTTGCAACTGAAATTATTTCGGCAGAAGGCGGCTCATATTCCAAGGATTGGGATATCAACGGCGAAAAGGTTCTCCTCGGAGTTGCAAAGAACTGACATTCAAAAATATTATGGTATTTCACCCCGTATCCGCTGTTGATACGGGGTGATTTTCTAAGGCTTTATGAGCTTTCCGCTTTTAAGCTTTTCGAGCATTTCAATGTTCTGATTGGCAAGCCCGGAATAGTCGTTTATTCCGTTTGCTTCGGCAGTCTCTTTTCTGAATGCAAATGAAGAAGGCGATCCGATGCTTTCAAGTGCATCAACGATACTGTCGGAGCTTCCGTCATATGTGCCGAAATATTCTTCTTCGGAATTATATTCTATCCACGGGCATCTTCCCCATGCTGTCCAACCGCCGTTTTTCAGCTTTGTTTTAACAACTCCGTATGAGAAGCTTTTGGCTTCAATAACATATCCGGAGCCGATATAAATTCCCATGTGACCGGGTTGAAAAACAAGAATTCCTTTTTGCTCGGGCATTGATGCCATATTTCCGCCGTCAATGCAGACAGCCTTCATTCCGTCTGCTGAAACATCCTGAAAAGCTTCATATACAGGCTCGGAATCGGAAGAACTGCTCCATAGGTAACCCTTCACCAGTCCCACACAGTCATGAACTCTTTTGCCGAACTGCATTCTGTAAGCCGGAATTCTTGAAGAAAAGTAGTGAGACGGATATTGCTTGATTTTGTAATTCAGCAGAGACTGCGAGGCAGTGTTGCCGAAGGTTCCGTACCAATAGGGTCTGCCGAGCTGCTTTACGGCATATTCAACAAGTCCGTCATTCGTCTTTGTTGATTTCATTTCAGACACTCCTGTCTGCGGAATTTCAAGGGAGTTTGATTGAAAAACAAATACCCTCAATAATATTTATATGACAAATTTCCCTTTTTGTCTGAACTTTTTTTGAATTTTTTTTGAAAAAAACTTGCAACTATTAATCCTTTGTGCTAAAATACTTCTGTAAAATTATCCATTGGGGGGATTATTAATGAAAACACTCAAAAAAGCAATCGCAATTCTCATAGTGATTGCAACTCTGATGTCGCTTCCCGTTTCCGCTTCGGCAGAATGGAAATGGAAGCTCGGAAAGAAAGAGGAGACAGCCACTGCTGAAGAAGCAGCTGATGCAGAAGCCGCTGCTGAAGAAACAGTTGCCGAGACCGAAGCAAAGAAAAAGGTCAATAAGCTTGAAAATGTTGCTACGATGTATCTTCTCTACACAAGTGCAAACAAGCTTGAGCCTCATTTCTGGGTTTATATCGTAAACAACACAGATGAAACCCTTATGGTCGGTCCTTATGCTCTTGAGCCTTACGGTTCAGTTTCAATCGGTTCATGGGACGACAGAGGAAGCGGCCACGGTATCCATTTCAACCTCGAGAGATATTGGGTTAAGGAAGAGACATACGGCAGAGCCTTCAGCATTAAGACAAAGGTCAACAGATTTGAGCTTGAAATGCTCGGCAAGAAGTTCAAGGTTCATAACTATTGGAACTGGGGTCTTAACTGCGTATGGTTTGCAACCTCTATGTGGAACACCTGCACAATTAAGTTTGTTCCCTTCCTCTTCTCACCGAGATTCTCACTTGCATTCATGTTCCTTTACGGTGCAAAGAGACCTGACTACACCATTGAGAAGCTTAACGATTCTTCAAAGTGCTATAAGTATCAGAAGGGCGGTACTCTTAAGACGGTTGTTCCCGGTGCTCTCTTCACTAACTACGGCGTATAAAAGATTTCCCGTGCATTCAAATGAGTGCACGGGTTTTGTTATGCTTAAGTGATTTTTACCTACAGAATCAATGGCGAGAGACGAAAACACACTCGAAAATCTTGCTCTCCGATTTAATCAGCGTTTCCTTAAAGTTTGCCGAATCTTTCGTCAAGCAAACGGCAGTAGGCTTCGAGCATTCTGTCGTTTCTCAAACCGCTGTCGGTTGAATATCCGTGCCATGAAACGCCCGAGGGTCTCTGCTTTGAAAATGCAACAATCTGTCCGCACGCACCGGTTTTAAGAAAAATATCAGTGTCTCTGAATCTTGTGCAGGCGTAATCATTCTCCATGGCGGCATCGGTCCATTCCTTTGAAATGATGCGTTTGCCCTCATACATTCCGTCATTGGCATATGCCCAGCCGAGCTTTGCGAGGTCGTCGCTTCTTGCGAAGAATCCTCCGCCGCAGATGGGGAAGCCCTTCGGACATTTTGCCATTGCCCACTGACGGAAACCGAGAGGCTCAAAAACTGCCTTCTTGAGATATTCGTCGGCGGTAAGACCTGTTACGGCATGGATGATTCTGCCGAGCAGATAATATGCTTCGTCTGAATATTGGCGGAATGAACCAGGCTCATGAGTGATTTCGAGCGAGAAAACATATCTGAGAAAATCATCACCTATAAAGCCTATATCATTGTCGTTGTCAATGTTATACGGAATTTTTTCAATTCCCATTCTGTGACGCATTGCCTGTGCAACCGTAACCTCATCCCATTCGGGAGACATTTTTTCCGGCATCTGCTCCTTGGTGAAAAATGATTTAACCTTTGAATCAACCGTGAGCCTGCCGCTGTCAACGAGAGTACCGATAGCGGTTGCAATGAAGAATTTCGTTACCGAATGCGAATTGTTGGCATTGTTTGCAACGGGGCTTCTCCAGCATTCCGTGCCCTCGGCGGAAATATATGCAATGTCATACACAGGCTCTTTTTCATTTATGAATGCTTCAAAAAAACTGTTCATTCTGTCATCTCCTTAAATGATTGATTTATTATAGCATTTTATGTTGAGATATTCAACAAATATTGCCTATTATTATATTGTAATTAATAAATAAATGTGGTAAAATGTGATAATTAAAATGGAGGGGAATGCGTATGATTTTGAAAAGCGATCCATATATTTCGGATTCGGAATTAAAAACTGCGTTGATTGATTCTCTCAAGGGAAAGAATCTTAAAAAAGTTCTTATTCTTCCCCCCGATTACACGAGAATGTATTCGGGAGCCGGAAAAATAACTGCAATTTACTATGAAGCTCTCAAGGACATCTGCGAGGTTGACATTATGCCTGCTCTCGGCACTCATGAGCCGATGACAAAAGAGGAGTGCCTTGCGTTCTTCGGCGAAGGAGTTCCTTTTGAGAAAATTATCGTTCATAACTGGCGCAGGGATGTTGTTAAAATCGGCGAAGTTCCGGGTGAATTCGTCAGCGAGGTTTCCGAAGGGCTTGTTTCCGATAAAATAGATGTTGAGGTCAATAAACTCATTGTTGACAGAAGCTATGACCTGATTATTTCAATCGGTCAGGTTGTGCCGCATGAGGTTGTCGGCATGGCAAATTATTCAAAGAATATCTTTGTCGGTTGCGGCGGAAGCAACATGATAAATTCCTCCCATATGCTCGGAGCATTCTACGGAATGGAACGCATCATGGGCAAGGACCATTCTCCCGTCAGAAAGGTATTTGACTATGCACAGGAGAATTTCCTCAAGGATATTCCGATTATGTTCGTGCTGACTGTCACAACCAATAAGGGCGATGAAACATATATTCACGGACTTTTTATCGGTTCGCAGAGAAATGTTTTCGAAGAAGCTGTTTCGCTCAGTCAGCAGATAAATCTCACATATGTTGATGAGCCGTTCAAAAAAGCGGTTGTTTATCTTGACGGCAGAGAATTCAAGAGCACATGGCTCGGAAACAAAGCGGTTTACAGAACGAGAATGGCGATGGCAGACGGCGGCGAGCTTATCATTCTTGCTCCCGAGGTGAAGAAATTCGGCGAGGATGCCGAGAATGACAGACTTATCCGCAAATACGGCTATGTCGGCAGAGAAAAGGTTCTTGAGCTTGTTGACGAAAACGAAGACCTGAAAAACAATCTTTCCGTTGCCGCTCATCTTATTCACGGTTCGTCAGACGGAAGATTTAAAATAACTTATTGCACCGAAAAGCTCACGGAAGAAGAGGTCAGGGGAGCGAGCTTTGATTATATGCCTTATGAAGAGGCGGCAAAAATTTATGACCCGAAGAAGCTTACTGACGGATACCATGAGATAAACGGCGAAAAAATATTCTATATCAGCAATCCCGCTCTCGGCTTATGGGCGGCAAAGTAAAGAAGTGATACTATGGAAAAATTAATTGACCTGCATACCCATTCGGTTAAATCAGATGGTTCAATGACCCCTGCACAGGTTGTCAGAGAAGCAAAGAGAGCGGGACTTACCGCAATTGCTCTTTCGGACCACGATACCGTTGAGGGCGTTAAGGAAGCAATGGAAGAAGGAAGGAGAATCGGCGTTGAGGTTGTGCCTGCGATTGAATTCTCTGTTCAGTCGGACACAGAAACGCATATTCTTGCCTATTATCTCGATATTGACAATCCGAAGCTTACGAGGATTCTTGAAGAATGCAAGGATGTCAGAGAGCAGAGAAACGCCGAATGCTGTCGAAAGCTCAATGAGCTTGGCTTTGATGTGACTATGGAAGAAGCAAGGGCAATTGCTCCCAACGGAATAGTCGGCAGAGCACATTTTGCAAGGCTTCTGATGGACAAGGGCTACACAAAGAGCGTTAAAGACGGCTTCAAGCTCTATCTTGAAAACGGCAAATATGCCTATTCGGGAATTCAGAGACTCGAAGCGGAGGAAACGGTCAAGCTTATCAAGGAATGCGGAGGACTTTCGTTCGTTGCTCATCTTCACCTTATCAAGCTTGACGATGATTCCTTACGCAGTTTTCTCACAAGGCTCAAGGGTGTCGGCCTTGACGGAATTGAGGGATACTATACCGACTATACTCCCGAAATGCAGGAAAAATATCAGAATATGGCAAAGGAACTCGGTCTGATGATTTCAGGCGGAACGGATTTCCACGCTCAGATGAAGCCGCATATCAGCATCGGCACGGGTCTGGGCAACATGAAAATACCTTACAGCGTTCTTGAAGGAATAAAAATTGCAAAGGAGCATTCTTAATATGAAAAAATCGGATATCGGACTTATCGGACTTGCCGTTATGGGCGAAAATCTTGTTATGAATATGGAAAGCAAGGGCTTCACCGTTTCTGTTTATAACAGAACAACTCAGAAGGTAACGGATTTTGTAAACGGCAGAGCAAATGGCAAAAACATTGTCGGCACTTATTCTCTTGAAGAGCTTGTTGCGTCTCTTGAAAAGCCCCGCAAGGTTATGATGATGATTAAAGCAGGTTCGGCTGTTGACACTATGATTGACACTCTTATTCCTCTTCTTGAAGAGGGTGACATTATCATTGACGGCGGAAACTCTCATTTCCCCGACACCGCAAGAAGAACCGCTTATGTTGAGAGCAAGGGTATGCTCTATATCGGCACAGGCGTTTCCGGCGGCGAAGAGGGTGCACTCAAGGGTCCGAGCATGATGCCCGGCGGCTCACCCAAAGCGTGGGAGAGCGTTAAACCGATTCTTCAGGCAATCTGTGCAAAGGTCGAAGACGGCTCACCCTGCTGTGACTGGGTCGGCGAAAACGGAGCAGGTCACTTTGTCAAGATGGTTCATAACGGAATTGAATACGGCGATATGCAGCTTATCTGCGAAGCATATCAGCTCATGAGAGATTATCTCGGCATGACTGCTGACGAAATGCACGAGGTATTCGCAAAGTGGAACACCGAAGAGCTTGACAGTTATCTTATTGAAATCACAAGAGATATTCTTGCGTATAAAGAAGACGGCGAACCCATTGTTGAAAAAATTCTCGATACGGCAGGTCAGAAGGGAACGGGCAAATGGACAGGCATTGCCGCTCTTGACGAGGGAATTCCCCTCACTCTTATCGGCGAAGCGGTTTTCTCAAGATGCCTGAGTGCAATGAAGGAAGAAAGAGTTGCCGCTTCAAAGGTTCTCACAGGTCCTGCGGTTAAGTTTGAAGGCGACAAGGCACAGTTCATCGAGGACATCAAAAATGCTCTCTTTGCCGCAAAGGTTGTTTCCTATGCACAGGGCTATACTCTTATGAGAGCCGCCGCAGGTAACTATGGCTGGAACCTCAACTACGGCGGAATTGCTCTTATGTGGAGAGGCGGTTGCATCATCAGAAGCGTCTTCCTCGGCAAAATCAAGGAAGCCTTCGACAACAATCCCGAGCTTACCAATCTTCTTCTTGACCCTTATTTCAAGGGCGTTATGGATAAGGCAC
The DNA here is from genome assembly GCA_002315935.1 of Ruminococcaceae bacterium UBA1730. Classification (GTDB taxonomy): domain Bacteria; phylum Bacillota; class Clostridia; order Oscillospirales; family Acutalibacteraceae; genus CAG-177. The sequence goes on along the minus strand of DCII01000024.1, from coordinate 84,215 downwards.
AGGCAGGCTGGAGAAGAGTCTGTGCATCTGCAATCACGGCAGGTATTCCTCTTCCTGCAATGACTGCCGCTCTCAACTATTATGACGGCTACCGTTGTGCAAACCTTCCTGCAAATCTTCTTCAGGCTCAGCGTGACTATTTCGGAGCACATACTTATGAAAGAGTTGACCACGCAAGAGGAGAATTCTTCCACACCAACTGGACAGGCGAAGGCGGAAACACAGCCGCAACGCAGTATAATGCATAAGGAGGATAACAAAATGCTTCTTGATATTAAAAAAGATTATTCGTGGGCAGTAGTTGTTCCCACAAGCATGGGCGTGCGTATCTGCCCTGCGGAGGGTCAGACTGTTGCTTCAAGCAATATGTTCAGAATGCAGGCAACAAGTGCGGAAACAAATGTTGCAAGCATTTCATCATATCTCGGACTTCCCGTTAAGGTGCTCACAACCTTCGTTAAGGATAGCCAGATTGCTTCATTCATCAAGCAGGACCTTCGCTCAAGAGGAATGGCTTTTGAGGGCAAGGATGTTGAAAAGGGCGGTCCGTGGGGTTATCGTCATCAGTTCAATATCGCAGACAGCGGAATCGGTTCAAGAGGACCGAGAGTTGAAAATGACAGAGCGGGCGAGGTCGGCAGAACTCTTTCAATTGAAGATTTCGATGTTGACCGCATTTTCGGCAAAGAGGGAGTAGGAATTCTTCATCTTTCCGGTCTTATCGCCGCTCTTTCTCCGGAAACAAGCAAGTTCTGCCTTGAGCTTGCAAGAGCGGCAAAGAAATACGGCACAGCAATTTCTTTTGACCTCAATTACAGAGCAACCTTCTGGAAGGGCAGAGAAGAGGAGCTGAGTGCTGTTTTCTCCGAAATAGCTTCCAATGCCGATATTCTTGTCGGCAACGAAGAGGATTTCCAGCTCTGTCTCGGAATCAAAGGACCCGAAGCAGGAGGAAAGGATATTGCATCAAAGATTGATTCATTCAAAGAAATGATTGGCAGAGTTAAGGAAGCTTATCCCAACGCAAAGGTGTTTGCAACAACACTCCGTCAGGTTATCAATGCCAACACTCATCTCTGGGGTGCAATTATGCTTGCCGGTGACCAGTGGCAGGTTGTTGAGCCGAGAGAAATCAGAGTTCTGGACAGAATCGGCGGCGGTGACGGCTTCGTGGGCGGTCTTCTCTATGCGGTTATCAAGGGCTGGGAGACCGAAAAATGGATTCAGTTCGGCTGGGCAAGCGGTGCTCTTGCAACTACTTTCCTGACCGATTACGCACAGCCTGCCGATGAAGACATGGTATGGAGCGTCTGGAGCGGCAACGCAAGAGTCAAGAGATAAGTGCATATCTTATATTAATGTAATATAATATATAATAGAGAAGATTTTAATTCTCCGATGTGAATAATTAATGCAGAGATAACATATAATTACATTGGAAAGGCAATAAAAGCAAATGAGACCGCCGCAATTTATTTTGAAGGATTACGGCGGTTTTTCTTATAAAATGTAAAAATGTAACAGAATTTTACCGATTTGTAACCATTTGTAACTTTTTATGTTTTATACAAATAAATTTACAGTTTCTGACAAAAATAACGGTCTATTAAAAGCTCATTGAGGGCAAACTGTAAAAAAGTGTCAACTCATTTGTGCAAAATATACAAAAATTTTCTGCTGGGTGATTTGACAAATCAGCCTTTCGTCAATATAATTTCAATCGTTGCAAAAGAAAACACAGGTATGACCTCGCTGAGGTCAAATCCCACGCTACTGATGCACAGCATTAAGGAGAATTTTATGATTAAAAATTCATCATCCGTCTCTCAGAAAAAGCACGGCTTCATATTCAGAATTGCTTCTATTGCACTTGCCGTTGCGTTTGTTATCTCCTGCACTTCTTATGCGTATGCCGCAAACGGTGCAAAGCAGATAAAAATTGTTGACGGTGAAAATTCAATCAGCATATCCTCAAAATCAACCAATCCGGCTGAAATAGTCAGGTCGGCAGGAATCAGGCTCGGTGCATATGATGAGCTTGATACCGATGGTTTTTCAGGCGAAAACGGCGATTCAATAATTATCAACAGAGCAAATGTGCTCCGTGTTGAGGATAACGGAAATGTTGCTTATTATGTGAGCTATTCGGATACGGTTGCAGAGCTGTTCGAAGACCGTGGAATAGAAATCAACGATGGCGATGTTGTCAGCTCTGACCTCGGCACAAAGGTCTTTGACGGAATGCGTCTTATGATTAAGCGTGCATTTACCGTTAAGATTGAGGCAGACGGAAACGAAATTTCAGTCCCGGTTACCAATATTACCGTTGCTCAGGTTCTTGAAAAAGCAGGAATTGTTCTCGGCGAAAACGATACTGTTGTTCCTGCACTTGACAGCACGGTCAACGAATCAACAAAAATCAAGGTTTCCAGAGTTGAATATAAAACAATCTCGGAGAAGGAAATTGTTGATTTCAGAACCGATATTGTTTACGATGATGAAATGTATGTAGGCGATTCAAAGATTTCATCGGAAGGCAAAAAAGGCGTTAAAGAAAATCTTTTTTCTGAAAAATATGTTGACGGCGTTCTTGTTGAAACAAATCCCGTTGGCGAAATTATTGTTGAAGCTCCCGTAAAAGCGGTCAAGAGGGTCGGAACGAAGAGCAGAGACGAGCTTGGAGCATATAAAAATTCAGCTTCCCCTATTTCGGAGCTTGAAATTCCCGCAGGCATTGAGCTTGATGAAAACGGCGTTCCGGTAAACTATAAATCAAAGGTTGATGCGAAGGCTACTGCATACACGGGTGACCCCGAAACGGCAAGCGGAAGAAAGCCGATGGCAGGTCATATTGCCGTTGACCCCTCGGAATATCCTTACGGCACAGAGCTTTTCATTACCTCTGCCGACGGAACCTATATTTACGGCTATTGTATCGCCGCTGACACAGGCGGATTTGTTCACATGGGTAATACCGATATTGACCTCTATATGAACAATGAGCAGATGTGCAATGATTGGGGCAACAGAAATATAACAATTTATGTTCTGTAATTGAGTGACACGGTTGAAATTTCAGCCGTGTTTTTTGTTTACAGGCTGTTCACTTGATTTTTGTAATGCGTTATGATAAAATCTTGATATGAAAAATGCAATAATTAAAAGAATATCAAAGCTTCTTGCAATTATTATGTCAATTGCAATCCTTTTGTCACTTGCAGGTTGTTCAATCGGCGGAAATAAAGAAAAAGAAACCGCCACAGAGATTGCTACCGTCAGAGTGATGTTTCCCGAGGGTTCAACTGTCAGTCAAATTGCGGAGCTTCTTGAGAAAAACGGAGTATGCTCCGCCTCGGAATTCATGGCTTTTGCCAACGATTCCGCTCTTGCCGCCGAATACGGAATAACGGTTGAAAATCCGCAGAACAGAGCGTTTCTTCTCGAAGGTTATCTTTATCCGGACACATATGATTTCTATGTGGGGGAAAGTGCTGAAAAGGCAATAAGAAGATTTCTGAAGAATACGCAGTCTAAAATTGACGATAATTTCAGAGAAGAATGCGAAAGCATCGGCATGAGTGCTGATGAGGTTATTACTCTTGCATCAATAATTCAGGAGGAAGCAGGTAATCCTGCCGAAATGAACAAGGTTTCGTCAGTGCTTCATAATAGGCTTGAAAGCAAAAAATTCAAGAGACTTCAATGCGATGTAACAATCAATTATCTTGAAAAATCGGTCAAGCCGTTTGTCAGCGAAGAAAAATATGATGAGCTTTGTGAGCTGTATAACACTTATAAGTGCAACGGTCTGCCGGAGGGGCCTATAACGAATGTCGGCTCCGAAGCTCTTGATGCCGCTCTTAATCCGATAGAATCAGACTGGTATTATTTCATTACCGATGATGAAGGCGAATATCATTACGCAGAAACATGGGAAGAGCATCAGGAAAATTGCGAAAAAGCAGGGTTGATTTAGCAGAAAAAAGAAGAATTCAGAGGTTTCATTTAAAATGATTTAACCGAAGAGTTCTTCTTTTTGTATTTTTTACACTTGAAAATATTGAATATTGTGATAGAATTAAAGTGTATGAATTTATTTCGGAGGAATATGAAATGATAAAAGAATTTATGGGGAAGGATTTTCTTCTCAACAATGAACCTGCCGTAAAGATGTTTGAAGCCGCCGATAAAATGCCCATTTTTGATTGGCATTGCCATCTTTCGCCGAAGGAAATTTATGAAAACCGAGAGCCGGAGGATATAGCGGAGCTTTGGCTTGCCGCCGACCACTATAAGTGGAGAGCGATGCGTTCCTGCGGCGTTGATGAAAAATATATCACAGGCGATGCGAGCGGATATGAGAAATTCAAGGCTTTTGCATCGGTTATGCCGTCGCTTATCGGCAACCCGATGTATCATTGGTCACATCTTGAGCTTCGCAGATATTTCGGCATAAATGATATTCTTTCAGCCGAAACCGCAGACGAAATCTGGAACAAGGCAAATGCTGTTGTAAAGGCAGGTGGCTTTACTCCGAGAGAGCTTATCGAAAAATCAAATGTATCTCATCTCTGCACAACCGACGACCCTGCCGACAGCCTTGAATACCACGTTCTTCTTGCGAAGGAGGACTTCAAATGCAAGGTTTTGCCCGCTTTTCGCCCCGATAAGGCTCTCGGAATTGATATGCCGGCGTTTCTTCCGTGGCTTTCCGATATGGAAAAAAGAGTGAATGTAAAGATAAACAGCTTTACAGAGCTTTGCGAGGTTCTTCTTGAAAGAATCAACTTTTTCGCCTCTCTCGGCTGCTGTGCAAGCGACCACGCATTCGCATATGTTCCCTATGAAGAGGCGACCGCAGACGAGCTTGAAGCTATTTTTGCAAAGGCAAAGAACGGCGAAGCTGTTTCGGTTGTTGAAGCGGATAAATATAAGACCGCTCTTCTTGCATTCCTTGCCGCAGAATATGCAAAGAGGGGATGGGGCATGGAGCTTCATATCGGTCCGATGAGAAACAACAATGCTCTCATGTTCAAAAAAATCGGTCCCGATGCAGGCTATGATTCAATTGATGACCAGCTCATTGCAAGAAAGCTTTCAAGATTTCTCGACAGCCTTGCGGCTAAGGAACAGCTTCCCAAAACAATTCTTTTCACCCTCAACCCCAAGGATAACTATGTTCTCGGCTCAATGCTCGGTAACTTCCAGAGCAGTGAAGCGGAGAGCAAGATTCAGTTCGGCTCGGCATGGTGGTTCAATGATAATATTGACGGCATGAGAGAGCAGATGAAGGCTCTCGGCAACCTCGGTGCACTCGGAAAATTTGTCGGAATGGTAACGGATTCCCGTTCATTCCTTTCTTATCCGAGGCACGAATATTTCAGAAGAATCATGTGCGGTCTTCTCGGAGACATGGTTGAAGACGGTCTCTATCCTTATGACGAAAAAGCTCTCTGCAAAATTGCACAGGATATTTCATATAACAATGCCGCTAAGTATTTCGGAATTAAATAAAGGAGGATAATCCTTATGGCAAAGTATGTTATGGCTCTTGACCAGGGAACCACAAGCTCCCGTGCAATCATTTTCGATAAGCAGGGAAACATTGTTTGCAAGGCACAGAATGAATTTGAGCAGATTTATCCTCAGGCAGGATGGGTTGAGCATGACCCTCTTGCAATTCTTTACAGCCAGATGCAGGCGGTTGCCGCCTGCGTCAACGAAGGCAAGGTAAATCCCAAAGAAATTGCCGCAATCGGCATCACAAATCAGAGAGAAACAACTATCCTCTGGGACAGGCAGACGGGCAAGCCTGTCTATAACGCTATCGTGTGGCAGTGTCGCAGAACGGCAGAGCTTTGCGAAGAACTCAAGGCACAGGGTCTTGAGGATTATATAAAAGACAAAACAGGTCTGCTGATTGATGCCTATTTTTCAGGCACAAAGATCAAGTGGATTTTAGATAATGTTCCCGATGCAAGAAGACTTGCAAACGAAGGCAGACTTCTTTTCGGAACGGTTGAAACATGGCTCATATGGAATCTCACAGGCGGAAGCGTTCATGTTACGGATTATTCAAACGCATCGAGAACAATGCTCTTTGATGTTGATAATCTCTGCTGGGATAAATTTCTTTGCGAAAAGCTTGATATTCCGATGTCGATTCTTCCCGAACCTGTTCCGTCAAGCAAGATTTACGGCAGGGTTGCAAAGGGAATTCTCGGCCTTGAAGCACTTGAGGGAGTGCCCATCTGCGGAGCAATCGGCGACCAGCCTGCCGCTCTTTTCGGACAGGGCTGCTTTGAAGCAGGTCAAGCAAAGAACACCTACGGCACAGGCTGTTTCCTTCTCATGAACACAGGCGAAACAAGAGTCAAATCAAAGAATAATCTGCTCACAGGCGTTGCTTGGGGTATCGGAGATAAGGTTGAATATGCAATTGAAGGCTCAGCTTTCAATGCAGGCTCGGTTATCAAGTGGCTGCGTGATGAGCTTCATCTGATAGATAATGCCCACCGTTGCGACGAGCTTGCAGAGAGCGTTCCCGATTCAAACGGAATATATTTTGTTCCTGCATTTACGGGACTCGGTGCACCCTATTGGGATATGTACGCAAGAGGATGTATTGTCGGTCTGACAAGAGGAGTCAACAGAGCACATATTGCAAGAAGCGTTCTTGAAGCAATCACATATCAGATGACAGACCTGCTTGAAGCTATGAAATCCGATTCGGGAATTGATTTTACGGAACTGCGTGTTGACGGCGGTGCAAGTGTGAGCGATATTATGCTTCAGATTCAGGCTGATATGATAAGATGCAATGTCAACAGACCGAAAACGGTTGAAACAACAGCTCTCGGAGCGGCATATCTTGCAGGCCTTGCAGTCGGCGTCTGGGACAGCATTGATGATATTCAGAATAACAGACAGGTTGATAAGGTTTTTGAACCCGTAATGCCGGTTGAACGCAGAAACGAGCTTTATACGGGTTGGAAAAAAGCAGTTGAATGTTCAAAAGGATGGGCAAAATAGGAATGGATTATCTAAAGGAATCCCTGAGGCTCCATTACGAGTGGAAGGGAAAAATAGAAACAAAATCAAGAGCAGGTGCTTCAAATAAGCAGGAGCTTTCGCTTGCCTATACTCCCGGCGTTGCCGCTCCCTGCCTTGAAATTCAGAAGGATATAAGCAAGAGCTTTGAGCTGACACGCCGCTGGAACACGGTTGCCGTTATAACAGACGGAACTGCCGTTCTCGGATTGGGCGACATAGGTCCCGAGGCAGGTATGCCCGTTATGGAGGGTAAGTGCCTTCTTTTCAAGGAATTTGCGGGAATTGATGCAATTCCTCTTTGCATCCGTTCAAAGGATGTTGATGAAATAGTTAAAACGGTTTCGCTTCTTTCAGGCTCATTCGGCGGAATAAACCTTGAGGATATTTCCGCTCCGAGATGCTTTGAGGTTGAAAAAAGGCTCAAGGAAATCTGCGACATTCCCGTTTTTCATGATGACCAGCACGGAACGGCGGTTGTTGTGCTTGCGGCTGTGCTGAATGCTCTCAAATGCGTCGGCAAGAGGATTGAGGATTGCACAATTGCCATGTGCGGAGCAGGTGCGGCAGGAACGGCAATTGCAAAGCTTCTTCATTCCTGCGGTGCAGGTGATATAATTATGTGCGACAGGAACGGAATTCTCTGTAAAGGTCAGGAGCTTAACAATGCAATGGCTGAGCTTGCGGAGCTTACGAATAAGAATCAGATAACGGGTTCCCTTGCCGATGCAATGAAGGGTGCAGATGTTTTTGTCGGCGTTTCTGCGGCAGGAATAGTCAGCGAGGATATGGTTAAGTCAATGGCAAAGGATGCTGTTGTTATGGCTATGGCAAATCCGACTCCCGAAATAATGCCGGAGCTTGCAAAGAACGCAGGTGCAGCGGTGGTTGGCTCAGGCAGAAGCGATTATCCGAATCAGATTAATAATGTTCTTGCGTTTCCCGGAATATTCAGAGGTGCACTTGATGTCAGAGCAAAGGACATCAATGAGGAAATGAAGCTTGCCGCCGCAAAGGCAATTGCAGATTTCATTTCCGAAGAGGAGCTTAACAGAGAAAACATACTTCCTAAGGCTTTTGATGAAGGCGTTGCAGATGCTGTTGCAAAAGCTGTTGCACAGGCTGCGGTTAAAAGTGGACTTGCACAAATCATATGACTTATTTTTGTGCAAAAAGACAAAATTGTAATAAGGGCGATTAATTCTATTGCTTTATTCAATGCGATATGTCATAATTAAAAAGTATTGAATGCTTGGAGTGTATCCGGGCACATTACTGTATTAAACAAGGAGGTTAATAGAATGAAAAAATTCAAAAAGGCATTAAGTCTTTTGCTCTGTGCAATTATGATTTTCGGAACTGTTGCTATTGCAGGAACATCATTTTTAACAAAGACCTATGCCGCAGTCGGAACATCCGTTGTCAAGGACAAGGCATATTTCGAAGGCTCAGCAGATGTTACTAATCCGAAGTTCTCTGCTGATTGCACAACAAAGCCCTATATCTATATGGCTATTGATTACTATGAATCAAACGGAAAGCTTACGGACTATTATGTAGATGCCGGCGAAACCCTTACGGCATTTGTTTACCTCAAGAGTAACATGTATTTCAACACTCAGACTATTTATCTTGAGTATGATAATACATTCTTTGATGTAACAAACGGCTCGGGTCAATATCTCAGCAACCAGTCATTGCAGACGAATTCGTATGTTCCCGGAGCAACAACAACATACAAGAATTTTGCTGTCAATGCAGACCATACAGATGCAATGGCAGTCGGACTTTACGGCACATGGCTTGAAATGAAAGCAAGTGGTATTGCCAATGCTACATCAAAATATCCCGAGATTGCAGATCAGCTTTCGGGCATGGATGTTATTTCAACATCAACCAAGAGAGACACCGCAGAAAACAAGAGATACAAGCTCGACACGGAAACATATTTAATAACCTTCCAGATTAAGGTTAAGAGTAATGTTGCAGATAATGCAAAAGGCTCAGGCGGTGCACTTATCAACCTCTATTCAGCATATAAGGATTCTGTTGTAGGCAACCAGAGACTTGGTAAGTTCAGCGTTGCAACAAGTACTTCAGCAGCCGGTAGAGACAGCGTACTCTGCGGAGTTTATAATGCTGCGGGCAACTTCCTTATTGATGATGCCTATGCAACCTTCACCTGCGGCGAAAATCCCAATGCAGAGGGCGGCAAGAAGACAGCAATATTCATTAATAATGACGGTGAAGAAGTTATCTTCAGCAAGGCATATGATGTCAACGAAGCAATTGAAGATCCCGACATGAGCGAATATACCGGCTTTATCGGTTGGGCAGACAAGAACGGAAATGTTATTGCTCCGGAGGACTTCGATGTCAAGATGGGCACATCCGCTCTTACATTCAAGGCAGTTTATGATACCGATAAATTTGATGTAGTTATCAATTTCAACGGCGGTAATATAAACGGCAAAACATCCGAGACAGTTAGTGTCAAGTATAACGAGGCGGTTGACCTTTCAAAATATGTTCCCACAAGAACAGGCTATGATTTCAATGGATATGAGCCTGCAACCGTTAAGGTTGAAAATGTTCTGAATATTGCTTCTCCCAAGGCAAAGTGGACTGCAAAGCAGTATGATGTTAAATTCTATCTTAATAAGTCAGATGTAAATGCATTTGCAACCGTCAAGGCAACCTATGATGCAACTCTTGTTCTTGCTGAAAATGCAGTCAATAAGGGCTTCAACTTCGCAGCATGGAAGGATAAGTCAGACGACAGTGTTGCATCAACCAAGGTTAAGTTCAACAACAAGTGGACTGTTGACGGCGACAAGGAATACTATGCAACATGGACGGCAAAGGACTTCAAGTTCACATTCATGCTCTATGATTATTCAAAGGGCGAATGGAAGGAATTTGAAACCGCATACGGAAATAACGGCGAAATCTGCACAAACGCTGTTTTAGACGGCATTTCCAAGTCTGTAACTGCTCAGGCAGCCGGCTGGGACGGAGAAATCCAGGTCGGTAGCGTTGCAGGTAACCTCAACACGGTATTCACAAAGGCTGCGGACAGCACCATCGGCATGAATGTTACATCGGGTATTAAATTCGAGAAGAATGAAACATTCTACATCCAGACAAAGCTTATCTATGACCTTGAGGTCAATGTTCCCGTATTCAACGGAACTAAGTACACAAGCGAAAACACAACACACAACTTTAAGGTTGCTTCCGGACTTTCAACATCGGCAAACCCCTATGCTGCAAAGCAGAGCTTTGAAGCAAGCAAATATGTTGCTGCAGACGGATATGAATTTGTTGAGTGGGTTATCACAAACGATAAGCTCTCAGCTTCAACAATCGCATCAGGCACATCATTTGCAATCAGCGGTACATCAACTGATGAATATGTTGCAACTGCAAAGTTTGACCTTGTAAGATATAAGCTTCGTTTCTATATCAACGACAGCACAAATACTGCGGTTGTTGCAGAGGCTTATGGTCAGATTGGTAAGGAAATCAAGCTTGACGGTAACTTCAAGATTGAAAATTCAGAAGAGACATTCGTTCTTCCCACAGCAGGCGTTGAAAACTCAGAGCAGACAACTCCCTACAGCGGCAGAAACGGCTACAAGTCAGTTGGTTTCTCTCTCTATGAGGATAAGACAAACGAAATTCTTTCATTCCCGCTTGTTCTTACACAGCAGATGGTAGCTGATGCAAAGGCTCAGACCTCAAAGATTATCGACTTCAAGCACATCTGGGAGGCTCTTGAATACGATGCAACATTCAAGTATAAGGATGTCAGCGGCACTGAAAAGGTATTTACTGTAAGCGGTATTCCCGTTGGTACTGATTTCAACAACTACGATCCATCAAACAAGGTTGATGAAACCTTAGGAATGGCATTCGGCGATTATGTCAGAGCAAATGCTCCCGAAGGATACAAGTTTGACAGATGGGATGTTGTTGGTAGCCAGAACACAACAATGGAAGCCGGCGGCAAGACATTTGAGGCTGTATATTCAGCAAATGTATTTAAGATTTTCGTTTACCTCAACAGAGGCGGCGAGCTTGCAGATGATCTTGTTAAGAAGTTCACCTCAAGCTATGGCGATGATATTGAAGCTCCCGGCGACACTGAGCTTGGTATTGAAGCAGGTAAGGGTGCAATTGTTAAGAACATGACCTTTACCGAGACTGAAAAGCCGACACCTGATTGCGAATACATCGGATGGAAGGTTTACCATCTTAAGGATGAATCAAAGGGTGAGCTTGATAAGAGCAACTGGGTTGAAGGCGTAAATGATGAGGGCACAACCGTTATGAGAGGCACTGTCATTTATGAACCCGAATGGAAGCTTTACAACGAATTCTTCTTCAGAGTATACGGCAACGGCGGTACGGAAGACCTTTACAGCGGCTTTGGCAAGAACTTCAAGATGTATTACTGGAAGAACCACAGACCTTGCCAGAAGGGCGATGAAGTTCTTAACAAGACTCCGGAGCTTAATGTAATTCTCGGCTTCATGCCTTCACTTGAAAACTTTGATTTTGCAAGATTCTTTGATGCAAGTATGTGGAAGTCAATTTATCTCCGCTTCGACGCTATCAGCGTTCCGAGATCGTTGTTCACATGGGCAGGCTTCTCAGGCCTTGTCACAGCGGCATGGAATGCAATTGTCGGTCTTATCAAAGGCGAAGGCTGATTTCTGAAAACAGAATAGAAAAATAAAAATACAGCGGCTGACCGAGGTTAATCGGTTAGCCGCTGCAATAGTTTCTGTTATTTACTTTATTGCTTCATAGAGTCTGTCGCAACAGTGGTTGTCACGATAGAGGAAAAAGTCGCTCATTCTTGAAGCGTAAGGCTCCTCAGGCACGAATCCGTTGGCGATGCATTCTTCAAGATATTTAATCAGCTCATCTGCATCATGAGCAAACGGACCGAAGCCGTTTTCAAGCGGAAGGTCAAGCTTTCTGTAAGTGTGTGAAACTCCCGAAAGGAAAAGGTCATAATCAGGAACAAAATAGATTATCGGACAGTTGAGATAAACCGAATCAAAAACGATTGATGAATAGTCGGTTATCATCAGACGATATTCATCCTGCTTAGTGTCATTTTTTTCAGTTGAAATTCTATTACTGTTGATTTCAAACAGATGGTTATAGCATTTGAAAATGGGGTGATTTTGAAAATCAAGATAGAGGTCGTTCTTTTCAAGAAGCTCATGAAGCTTCTCGGAGTTCAGAAAAGCGGAAACCTGCTTATAAAAATCAGACTCAAGAAAGACTGCGGGTGTTGCTTCTCTTTCATTATTAATGAGTGCTCCGATGAGATTGCTTCTCCATGACGGTGAGAACAGAATTCTGTTTTTCTTTTTGCCGCTGATTTCCATTTCGTCATATCTCGGCATACAGGCTTTTATCAATTGTTCATCGGAATAACCGTAATTCTTTTTGAAATTCTCTACCTCGAAGTGGCTCGACACAACAACCTTGTCGCAGGCACAGTATTCACTGCCGTACATCTTAAGCAGAGAAGCATGAAGAATTCCATGCTGAAGATATATAATTTCATAGTTTGTAAGGTCTGCATACCAACGCATTGCGGCTCCTCCGAAAGGACATACATTCGAAAGATTTGAGAAACCTGTAATAAGCTTCTCGCAGCAGAAGTAGAGCTTTTTGTGCAGCTTTGAATGGAAGATAACGAGATGCTTCTGTTCTTCCTCCGTAAACATTTCAGGGACCTTTTCGAGGTCCTCCTCATTGATGATGTAATAGCGTTTAACTCCGTCTGCAATGCCGAAATCATGCTTGAACTGAATATACGCATTATCAAACAGACCGTATCTGTCCAGATATATCCAAATTCTGTCAGTGTTGTTTTTAACGGATAATCCGAGGAGCCTGTTATATAGAACTCTGGGATTTAATTTCAAATAAAAGAAAATATTGTAAACAGTTGACTCCAGCATTGCGAAAAATCCATTAAAAGATTTTTCACGGCATATTGTGAAATTACCTCTTTTTTCCTTAATCCTGAATCCGCTGTTGTAATAAGAACGCACTGTTTTGCCTCGTGTAAACGGAGAGTGGTTCATGTGATAAAAATTAACAGGATATGTTTGACCGCATAAATCAATTTCAAAGTGGAAATTATTTGTTTTCGATAAGTCGATTTCAGTCACAAATCTCCAGAAAACCGAATTCTTTATATTTGAGTGATAGTATTCATGAATCGAATGAGTTGTTTCAACAGGGGTTCTTTCGCCGTTTGCAACCAAATAAAAATCGGGTTTATCCATGTATGCGAAAATCGGTGATTTCAAAAAAGCATCAATTTTCATAATACCGTTTTTAACCTTGATGTGCGTTGCACAAGCCGTAATCATTTTGGTTGTATAAATATCCTCTCCACGAAGAGAAAGAACAATATTTTCAGGCTCAAACCGGCATTCAACGGAGCTGTTTTTCAGCCTGAGCAGGTAGTGCTTATGATAAACCTCCATTGACGGGCGAGAGAGGATAACCTCATCATCTATTCGATTTATAAGAGCTTTTATTCGGTTTATTGCAGTTTCGAATTTTTCTCCTTGGTAATGGTAAGGAAGCAGAAAATCTGAGGTTCCTTTCCAATTCAGGTCATGCAGAAAAAATGCCTGGAGGTATTTCGGAGCATCGTTTTTATATTGCCCGAACAGCTCTTCCCACATTGCCATGGTATCTTCGAAAATATAGTATGCTTTGCTCTTGCCCATAGCAGAGCCGGGGTGACGGAGATAATGATATTCGGGACCGGAAACATAGCCGATGGTAAGCTTGTTTTTAAGCACAGAAAAACAATATTTCTGATCCTCGTGAATTTTCAGATTCGTATCAAAAAGAGGATTGTTTTCTCTCAGATTCTTGACACAGACATTCATGGTTGACTGGGCAATGTGACAATACTCAAGTTCATTCAAATCATAAATTCCGCTTTTTTTCAGAATATTATATCTGTAATGAGTCTTGCAGGGCAGTCCGTTGCGATACGGAACAATTTTATATGTGACGAGGTCAGTTTCGTCATAATTCTTTTCGAAAAATTTATAAACCTTCTTAAGCGTATCGGGCGTAAGAGTATCGTCTGCATCAAGAAAAAGAATATATTTGCCTTCCGAAAGCTCAATTCCTTTGTTCCTTGCCGAAGAAACGCCGCCGTTTTCCTTTTCGAAATAAACTATATTGCTGTTCTTTTCTGCAAGTGCTCTGCATATTTCATTGCTGTTGTCAGAGGAACCGTCATTGATGAATATAATCTGAAAATCATCTGAACGCATCGTCTGCTTTTTAAGGCTCGCAACGCACGCTTCGAGATATTCGCCGCAGTTATATACCGGAATGACAACTGAAATTTTAAATCGGAATCCCAACTACAAATCAATCCTTTGCCGTGTAATGCTTATATTTTACATTGAATGCAGGAAAAAATCAATAAAAATATATTTTTATCAGACGGGAATGGCAGTGGGAATAGAAAAAGCAAAGTGAAAAATGAAAAATCAATTATGAAATTTCGTTTTAAATCAGAATATTGACAATTTGAAAAATTGATGATATTATTAAAAAAATAATAACTGAACGTTAAAGATTTGTGAAAATTATCCCTGCAATTTATTGTTAATTCAAAGATGTATTGTGTCTGAATTTTTATCATTACCACAGCACATCTTTGGTTTATAGATTTTTTAAAAAATTTAGGAGGATTATTTGATGAAAACAAAAATTCACAAGAGACTTATTGCAGTTGTCCTTGCATTTCTAATGCTCGGAAATCTGCCGATGGTATCCATTGCAGCGGATGAGGATAATGTTGAATATCATTCGCTTTATGGCTTTGAGGGTTATGAAGAAAGCTGGTTATTCGGAGCAAACGATGATGAGATTTATGTATTCTGGGATAGTGATGACTCTGAATTTGTTTCGGATTGTTACTTTGTAGATGAAACCGGTGAGCTTTGTGTTGTTATCACAAACGGAACTCCCGGAAATGGAACATTCAGAATTTATCTATCTGATAGAGAAAATTTTGATTGTTCAACTGAATCAGAGGATGCTGTTAGAATTCTTGAAATCACAGCCTACACCATCGGAATGTCAGTACCTGATGATTTAGCTTCAATGGAAGAAAACAAAACATACACAATTTACTTTACTGATTTACCGTCTGGTATTAATCTACATCTTATTAGGCCCAAGAAAATTACTGCTGAGTTTGAGAACGGTGAAAATTCCGGAGAATTGATTCTCAAGCTGACCGGAACAGGCTCATGCTCCGGAACGCTGAATTTCTATCTTTACGATGCTGATGAAGTTCCAGCCGGGGAAAAATTTGACAGAGATAAGCATGAATATCTGAGTGAAATAAACATAGAAACAAGTGTCGCCGGCAGTGGTGGTTTCTTCGATATTATTTTATCTTTCTTCTCGTACATAATTGCATTTATTTTTTTCCCGTTTAAACTTTTATTTGGTTTATTTATCTGATATTGTCAGTGTGCAGGAGGTCTGATTGTGAAAAAATGGAAAGTCGGTCTTATCGGCAACGGAGGAATATGCAAAGGTGCTCATCTCGACGAATATCTCAATGATGAAAGAATTGAGGTTGCCGCAGTCTGCGATGTAAATGAGGAAAGGGCACAATTCCTTAAGGAAAACTATTTTCCGGATGCCGATGTTTACACTGATTATAATGAGCTTCTTAAGGATGAGAGCATTGATTCGGTTGACATCTGCACACCGAACTATCTTCATTCGATAATTGCAGTTGCCGCCTTCGAGGCAGGAAAACACGTTTTCTGTGAAAAGCCCGATGCGATTAATGTTGACGAGGTTCTCAGGATGAAGGCTGCCGCAGACAAAGCCGGCAAGGTTCTCATGGTCATGAGAAACAACCGCCATGTTGAAATTTCTAAATTTGCAAAGAAATACATTGATGACGGCAAAATTGGCGAAATTTATTGCGGCAGGTGCGGCTGGCAGAGAAGGCGTGGAATTCCCGGCAAGGGCGGATGGTTCACAACCAAGGAGCAGTCCGGAGGCGGTCCGCTGATTGACCTCGGCGTTCATATGATTGACCTTGCAATCTATCTTATGGGCAACCCTACTCCCGTTTCCGTTTCGGGAAATGTTTATTCAAAATTCTCCGATAATAATTTGAGCGATTCGGTCAACTCCGATTTCGGCGACAAGAAGGAAGACGGAGTTTTTGATGTTGAAGACCTTGCAATGGGAATGATTCGTTTTGATAACGGTGCAATTCTTCAGATTGAATTCAGTTGGGCATCCAACATTAAGGCGGAGCACAGATTCGTTGAGCTTCGTGGCACAAGAGCAGGTCTCAAGTGGGAAGACGGAAGGGTTGAAATCTATACCGAAGAGGGCGGAGAGCTTGTTGATATTGTTCCGACAAGCCTTGACGATAAGCACGGTCATGTGAAAAATCTCAAGCATTTCTATGATGTTGTTATCGAAGGTGCAAAGCCCGATTTTGTTCCTAAACAGGGTATTGATATGATAAAAATTCTCTGTGCAATGTATGAGAGTGCAAAGCAGGGAAAAGAAATAGCACTTTGACAAAAAAGACAGAGCAGTTCATTGCGAATTGCTCTGTTTTATTTTAGGAGACGCTGAAAATCTCGCTTGCCGATTTAATCAGCGTTTCCTTTAATTATTTTCTTTTATAGCTTCAAGATATTCGTCATAGGTCAGCTTCTTATCATAATGGCTTCCCGTGGTTATGTCGATAATTCTGTCTGCGATGGTCTGCACGAACTGATGGTCGTGAGAGGTGAAGAGGATAGTCTGGGGGAATTTGATAAGTCCGTCATTGAGTGATGCGATAGATTCAAGGTCAAGATGGTTGGTGGGTTCATCAAAAATGAGCACATTTGCACCCGAAAGCATCATCTTGCAGAGCATACATCTGACTCTTTCACCGCCCGAAAGAACCTTTGCCTTCTTGAGAGCATCATCGCCCGAAAACATCATTCTGCCGAGCCAGCTTCTGACATCGCTTTCAAAAACGAGGTCGGAATAATTGCGGAGCCAGTCAATGAGGCTATCTTCAACGCCGTCAAAAAATGCGGAGTTGTCAGACGGAAAATATGAATTTGAGGTTGTAACGCCCCATTTGATTGTGCCCTCATCGGGTTCCATTTCACCTGCAAGAATCTTGAAAAGAGTTGTTTTGGCAACGGCGTCCGTGCCGACAAAAGCAACCTTTTCGCAGGGAAGAATGGTGAACGAAACATCGTCAAGAACCTTTCTGCCGCCGATTGTTTTCGAAAGATTTGAAACGGTCAGAAGGTCATTGCCGACCTTTCTTTCGGGCTTGAAATCAACAAACGGAAATCTTCTTGAAGAAACAGGAAGATCAGATAAATCAAGGCTTTCAAGAAGCTTTCTTCTGCTTGTTGCCTGCTTTGATTTTGACCTGTTTGCAGAGAATCTTTCAATGAATTTCTTAAGCTCTTCCGCCTTTGCTTCGTCCTTTTTGTTCTGCTCCTTGAGCTGCTTCTGACGCATCTGGGTATATTCAAACCAGAAATCGTAGTTGCCTGTGTAAAGCTGCATCTTGCCGTAGTCTATGTCTACGGTGTGAGTGCAGACTGCGTTGAGGAAGTGTCTGTCATGCGAAACAACGATAACCGTGCTTTCAAGCTCCATAAGGAAATCCTCAAGCCATGCAATTGCATCAATGTCAAGATGGTTTGTCGGCTCGTCCATGAGAAGAATATCGGGATTTCCGAAAAGAGCCTGTGCAAGAAGCACCTTGACCTTGAGGTCATTCGGAAGCTCGTTCATCAGCTTTTCATGCCATTCATTTGTAACGCCGAGACCGTTGAGAAGAATTTCGGCGTTGCTCTCTGCACTCCAGCCGTCCATTTCTGCGAATTCATCCTCAAGCTCGCTCAGGCGAAGACCTTCTTCCTCAGTGAATTCTTCTTTCATGTAAAGCTCTTCTTTTTCGTCCATTATCTCGCAGAGCTTCTTGTTGCCGAGAAGAACCGTTCTGATAACTCCGCAGTCATCAAATGCAAAATGGTCCTGGCGCAGAACCGAAATTCTTTCGCCGGGAGTGACGCTTATTTTGCCTGAGGTCGGCTCAAGCTCGCCTGAAAGTATTTTGAGAAAGGTGGATTTTCCGGCTCCGTTTGCACCGATAAGTCCGTAGCAGTTGCCTCGGCTGAAGGTTATGTCTGCGTGCTTGAAAAGGGGTTTGCCGGAGTAAGAAAGCTCCACATCAATTGCTGCAATCATTTTATTATCTCCATATCTGTTTTTAATACTGTAATATAATAGCAGAATTTTGAAAAAATTCAAGTATAAATAATTGACATGATTGTAAAAACTGATTTATAATCTAAGGGAACACTGAATAAATGCGTCATCGCAGCTTTTCGGTCTGTTTTGGCGTGAAATGCGTTACAAAACCTTGAAATACACAAA